>QGUZ01000251.1 GCA_003242605.1 Actinomycetota bacterium | reverse complement strand
TTCGACAAGCGGCTCAAGCCGTACGAGAAGACGATCCAGGTCCGCGAGTTCCGCGCCTACCTCGACCACGCGATGGCCGTCTGACCGGCTTCGGTCATTCATGGCCGCAAACGGTCCGGGCCGAAACGGCCGCCGGTTGGATGGGGCATCCTGGATAAGTGACGCAGGCCATGTGTGACCATCGCGAACCGGGCGGAGGGCTGGGCACCCTGCCGCAGGCGGCTGGGGCCGTCGAGTGGCTGGCCGATCTCGTCGCCGACGGGGACGTGGTGGTGCTCAGCGGGGCCGGGATCTCCACCGAGTCGGGGATTCCGGACTACCGGGGCGAGACCGGGCGGCTGCGGCGGGCGAGGCCGATGACCTACCAGACGTTCGTCGGCAGCGTGGAGGCCCGGCGGCGGTACTGGGCGCGGAGCCACCTGGGGTGGCGGCACATCGTCGAGGCGAGGCCGAACGACGGGCATCGGGCGGTGGCCGAGCTGCAGCGGCTCGGGCTGGTCAGCGGGATCATCACGCAGAACGTGGACGGGCTGCACCAGGCGGCCGGGGCGCGGGACGTGATCGAGCTGCACGGCAGCCTGAGCCGGGTGCTGTGCCTCGGCTGCGGGCGGCGCAGCTCGCGGGAGCGGCTCGACCGGCGGCTGCGCGCGGCCAACCCCGGCTGGGACGCGCGGCCCGGGATGATCAACCCGGACGGCGACGCCGTGCTCGACGACGCGGACATCGCCGCGTTCAACCTCGTGGACTGCGAGGACTGCGGCGGCGTGCTCAAACCCGACGTGATCTTCTTCGGGGAGAACGTGCCGCGGGACCGGGTCGAGCGGTGTTACGCGCTCACCGAGCGGGCCGGGCTGCTGCTCGTGCTCGGCTCCTCCCTCGCCGTGATGTCCGGCTACCGGTTCGTCCGGCGCGCCGCCGAGCGCGACATCCCGATCGCGATCATCAACCGGGGGCCGACCCGGGGCGACGCGCACGCCCTGCTCACCGTCGACGCCCCGCTCGGCGTCACCCTCGCCGCGCTCGTCGCCGCGCTGCGCTGAGGCGAACGGCCGCCGCCCGGCATATGTCCCGGCCGGTGGGTACCGGAGAGGGGTGGCCGCGCACGGGCCACGCCGTACACGACTCCGCCGGGTGCCGCCATGGATCGCCGCAACGACGAGGTCGCCGCGCTGCTGCAGGAGTACGCCGACCTGCTCGCGCTCACCGGTGAGGACGCGTTCAAGTCCCGGGTGTACGAGAAGGCGGCGCGGTCGGTCGCCGGATACGCCAGGAACGTCGCCGAGCTCGACGCCGATGAGCTGCGCGCCATCCCGAACGTCGGCTCGTCGATCGCCGGGAAGATCGAGGAGTACCTGCGCACCGGCGTCATCCACGCGCTCGAGGAGCTGCGCGACAAGGTGCCCGCCGGGGTGCGCCGGCTGACCACGATCCCCACGCTCGGCCCGAAGAAGGCGATGGTGCTCTACACCGAGCTCGGCGTCGACTCGGTCGAGGCGCTGGAGCGGGCGATCCGCGCGGGCAGGCTGCACGGCCTGCGCGGGTTCGGGCCGAAGACCGAGGAGAACCTGCTGCACGGCATCGAGGTCATGCACAAGACCGGCCGCCGGGTGCACATCGACGTGGCCACCCGGGTCGCCGAGCAGATCGTGGCCGAGCTGTCCGCCGTGCCCGGCTGCGACCGGTGCGCGTACGTCGGGTCGCTGCGCCGCATGCGGGACACGATCGGCGACGTGGACGTGCTCGCCACCGCCGACGACTCGGCCGCACTGATGGCCGCGTTCACCTCCTCGCCGCTCGCCGCCGAGGTGCTCGCCAGCGGCGGCACCAAGAGCTCGATCCGCACCCGCGACGGCCTCCAGGTCGACCTGCGGGTGGTGCCCGACGACTCCTGGGGCGCGGCACTGCAGTACTTCACCGGCTCCAAGGCGCACAACATCCACACCCGGCAGATCGCCCTGCACCAGGGGTTGAAGCTGTCCGAGTACGGCCTGTTCGACACCGAGACCGGCGCGAAGATCGTGTCCGCGGACGAGGCGGAGGTGTACGCCCGGCTCGGCCTGCCGTGGATCCCGCCGCCGCTGCGCGAGGACACCGGCGAGATCGAGGCCGCGCAGCGCGGCGAGCTGCCCGACCTCGTCACCCTCGCCGACATCAAGGGCGACCTGCACACCCACACCGACCTCACCGACGGGGTGGCCTCGCTGGAGGAGATGGTCGCCGCGGCGGCGGAGCGCGGCTACGCCTACTACGCGGTCACCGACCACGCCCCGAACCTCTACATGCAGCGCATGACCGACGAGAAGGCGCTCGCCCAGCGCGAGCACCTGCGCAAGCTCGCCGAGGCGTACCCGGACATGCGCCTGCTGCACGGCACCGAGCTCAACATCGGCCCGGACGGCGACGTCGACTGGCCGGACGAGTTCCTCGCCACATTCGACCTGTGCGTCGCCTCCGTGCACTCGCACTTCACCCTGCCGCGCGCGGAGATGACCCGCCGCCTCGTCCGCGCCTGCGAGAACCCGCACGTCACGATCCTCGGCCACCCCACCGCCCGGCTCCTCGGCAGCCGGGAGCCGATCGACGCCGACTGGGACGAGGTGTTCCGCGCCTGCGCCCGCACCGGCACCGTGCTGGAGATCGACGCCTTCCCCGACCGCCTCGACCTGCCCGCCGACCTGATCCGCCGCGCCCTCGAGTACGACGTGCTGTTCGCCGTCGACAGCGACGCCCACGCCGTCCCGCACCTGGAGGTGATGCGGTACGGCGTCGGCACGGCCCAGCGCGGCTGGCTCTCCGCCGACCGGGTCATCAACACCTGGCCGGCCGACCGGCTGCTGGAGTTCCTCCGCTCCCGGTGACGCGCCTACGCGTCCCGGGCCACCACGCGGATCTCGAAGCCCTCGCCGGTCACCACCTGGCCCGCGCGGACCTTGCGGCGCTTGCGCTGTTCCACCTCGCCGTCGACGTACACCTCGCCGCTGGCGATGAGCAGGCCGGCCTCGCCGCCGGTGTCGGTCACCCCGCACACCTTGAGCAGGTCGCACAGCGGGATGTAGTCGGTGCGCAGCCGGTAGGTCTCCGTCCTGAAAGGCACCCGTCCAGCCTAGACGGCGGTGGGTCTCCACGGCCCGCCGGGACAGGAAGGCGCGGCGCGGCGCGCGCAGCTCCCGGCCGGTCGCCGTGGCCTGCTCGACGATCGGGGACCACGGGCACTTGAGCGCTGCCGGGTTCGCGGCGAGGGCGAGCGTGCAGAACCGCTCGATCGCCCAGGAGAACCGCTCGGGCAGCGGGCCGGTCTCGCGGTCCGAATCCACGACCCGATTACGCGCGGCGCGGCGGCACCCGCCTAACGTTCGGGGCATGAGGATTCTGCTGATCGGCGCGACCGGACGGCTCGGCAAGGTGCTGCACACCACGCTCGCCGGGCGGGGCCACGAGATCGTCACCGCCTCCCGCACCGCGGGCGACATCCGCTGCGACATCACCGACCCCGCGCAGGTCGCCGAGATGTACGACCGGGCCGGGCCGCTCGACGCGGTGGCCGTCGCGGCCGGCAAGGTGCCGTACGGGCGGGTCGTCGACCTGACCGCGGACGACTACCTCGCCGGGTTCCGCGGCAAGGTGCTCGGCCAGATCGAGGTGGTGCGGCAGGGCGCCTCCCGGATCGCCGAACGCGGCTCGTTCACGCTGATCAGCGGCGTGCTCGGCCGCGACCCGGTGGTCACCGCGAGCGTGGCCGCGATGGCGAACGGCGCGCTGGAGGCGTTCGTGCGGGCCGCCGCGCTCGAGCTCGCGCCGCGGCGGGTGAACATCGTCAGCCCGACCGTGTTCACCGAGTGCGCGGACGAGTTCGGCGACCTGTTCGCCGGGATGGAGCCGGTCGACCTGGCCCGTGTCGCCAACGCCTACGTGCACTCGATCGAGGGGGCCCACACGGGCCGGGTCTACGAACTCGGCTAGCCGGTACGGCGGGCGTCGACCTCGTCGAGGAAGCCCGCGACCAGGCGGGCGAACTCGGCGGGCCGGTCGAGCGGGGCCACGTGCCCGGCGTCCTCGAGGATCTCCAGGCGGGCGCCGGGCGCGGCGGCCACGGCCCGGCGCATCGCCCGCTCGCTCACCAGCGGGTCGCGGCGGCCCCACAGCCACAGCGACGGCACGGCGAGATCGGGCAGGCGGGGCAGGAGGTTGAGCCGCATGCGGCGCGGGCCGTACGCGGTGATCTGCCAGTCGTCGACGACGCGCTCGCGGCACCGCCGCTTGCCCTCCGCCTCGGCCTCGACGATGCGGACCAGCTCGGCGAAGCCGGGGGTGCGCTCGCCCGCGGCGAGCGAACGGGCGAGGGAGGCGCGCAGCAGGCCCGGGTACGCGGCGAGGGCGGCGGCCGACCAGCGCAGCACGCCGGGCAGGCGCAGGCACAGCCAGGTGAGGAACTGCCAGGGGCGGACGTCGTCGATGCCGCCCGGGGCGGAGACCACGAGGCCGGCGACCCGGCCGGGCCGGTTGAGCGCGTAGCCGAGGGCGAGCCCGCCGCCCATGGAGAGGCCGACGAGGTGGACCCGCTCGGCGCCGGCACGGTCGGCGACATGGTCGAGCACGGCGTCGAGCACCTCCTCCAGGCGGGCCTGGTCGAGCACGCCGGTCCACGGGCGGGAGCCGCCGTGCCGGGGCAGGTCGACGGCGACCACGTCGCGGCTCGCGGCGAGGCGGGGCATCACGTGCCGCCACAGCAGCGGCGCCTGGTCGTACATGGCGCCGTGCAGCAGCACGACCGGCGGGCCGAGCGCGGGCCCGCCGCGGTAGAGGCGGATCGGGCCGCCGGGCAGGGTGATGTCCTCGGGGTGGTCGAAGACCGTGGTCACGGCGTCTCCTCGGGGGTCGTCTCCTGCTGGGCCGGCGCGGCGCCGCCGGGGCCGCCGCCGAGCTGCCGGTCGAGCGCGGCGATGAGGCGCAGGTGGGCCGCGCGGGCGCGGTCGCCGGACGCGGCCGGGCCGCCGGTCTCCCAGCCGGCGGCGATCAGACCGGCGAACGCCTCGGCCGCGGACCGCAGGCGTTCGGGGGAGAGCGGGCCGACGGTGGCCGAGGCGTGGATCAGGCCGATCGCGAACACGCCGAGCACGGTCGCGGCGGCGTCGGTGTCCACGTCGGCGCGGAGCAGGCCGGCCGCGCGCAGCTCGGCGAGGTGCTCGGCGAGCCAGTCCATGCGCGGGCCGTACCGGGCCGGGCCCTTGCCGCGCACGTACGAGCCGAGCACGCCGGGGTCGGAGGTGTACCAGGCGAGCATGAGCTCGTCGGCGAGCAGCGCGTCCACGGCGTACCGGTAGAGCGCCGACAGCGGCACCGGGGCCCCGGCGGCCGCGACGCGGGCACGCACGGCCGCGGCGAGCTCGCGGACCGAGCGGGCGAGCAGCGCGTCGAGCAGCGCCTCCTTCGACGGGAACTCCAGGTAGACGGCGCCCTTGGAGATCCCGGCGCGCCGGGCGATCTCGGCCATGGTGGTGGCGTCGTAGCCCTTGGCGAGGAACAGCTCGCGGGCGTGGCGCAGGATCGTGTTCGCCCGGTCGGGGATGGTCGGACGTGGCATGGCGGCTCCGCTCGGTCGTAGTGACCCAAGCCTACCTTCGGGTCACTACGTTGTGACCCCAAATGCCGTTCCGGTCACTACGGTGCGATGTCACCGTCCCGCACGTCGCAGCACGCCGTGCCGGGGCGCTACGGTGGCGACCGTGACCGCCTATCTGCTCATCCTGGGTGAACGCGAGGCCGTGGCGTGGGTCCTCCGGGAGTCGCGGATGGCCTTCCCGCCGACGCAGCGGCGGGAGGTGGACCGGCTCACGGTCGGCGACGAGCTGTTCCTGCTCACCACGCGCGGCTGCTGGCACAACCCCACCCGGGACCGCACGCGGGTGATCGGCCGGGCGTGGGTGACCGGCCCGGTCGAGCCGTACGGCGAGCCGCTCACGATCGCGGGGCGCGAGTTCACCCGCGGCTGCCCGATCGAGATCGAGGCGCTCGCGCCGTACCTGCGGGGGGTCGAGCTGGCACCGCTGCTGCCGCGCCTCGCGGCCTTCCCCGACAAGCGCGCCGGGGCCTGGTCGATCCGGCTGCGGCGGCCGCTGCTCGCGCTGCCCGGCGGCGACGCCGACCTGCTGCGGGCCGAGCTCGCCAAGGTCGCCGCCGCCCCGGACAAGGCGGTCGGCGAGTACCTCGCCCGGATCCGGCCGGTGCGCGGGCTCCGCTCGGCGGCGCCGGCCTGAGCGCGGCCCGGTCACCCGCGCCCCCCGGGCCGCCCGGCGGCGCGCCCGGGCCGACCGGCCGGACCGCCGGCGGCGTACCGCAGAGCCCCGTGCCCGAGCCGGTGACCGCCCCGGCCCCCCGGCCGCTGGTGACGGTCTGATTGTGGAATACCGTTGGTCGCGCGTTGCATCGTGCGTGGTGCGGCGCAGACCTGGGGCGGGAAAGTTGTGGGATTCCGCTATGCCCGTCCTGCGGAGGCCTGGTGTGGGATCGACAGCATGAGAGCTGACGAACCGGTGTCGCCGTCCCCCGGCGACGCCCCCGGACCCCGCGCGGGAGACGGGGAGCACGGCGCGGGCCGCGGCCGGGCGCTGCGCGCGCTCGCGACCGCCGACCTGGCGCGGGTCGGCGTGTTCGCCGCGCTGATCGCCGTGCTCGGGCTGCCCGGCGCGATCAACGCGTTCGGCAACGCCGTGCCGATCACGCTGCAGACGTTCGGCGTGATGCTCGCCGGCGCGATCCTCGGGCGGTGGCGGGGCGCGCTCGCCGTCGCCGTGCTGCTCGTGCTCGTCGCGGCCGGGCTGCCGCTGCTCGCCGGCGGCCGCGGCGGCCTCGGCGCGTTCACCGCGCCCTCGTCCGGCTTCCTCATCGGCTGGCTGCCCGGCGCCGCGGTGACCGGGTGGATCGTCGAGCGCGGCGGCCGCAGCCCGAGCCTGGCCCGGCTGGTCGCCGCCTGCGCGATCGGCGGGGTCGCCGTCGTCTACCTGTTCGGCATCCCGATCCAGGCCGTGATCACCGGGATCTCGCTCGCCGAGGCGGCGGTCCTCAGCGCCGTCTTCCTCCCCGGCGACGTGCTCAAGGTGGCGTTCGCCGCGCTCGTGGTGCGCGGCACCCAGCGCGCCTACCCGGACGCGATCCCGGCCGTGCGCGAGGAGCGGCTGCGGGCCGCCCGGGGGCGTTGACGCGGTCATGCCGGTCGCCGCGCTCGTCCTGCGCCACGCCCAGGCCCACCCCGGCCGCCTCGCCGTACAGGGCCCCGGCGGCGGGCTCGACTACGCCGCGCTCGCCGGCCGCGCCCGGGCCGGGGCACGGCACCTGGCCGCGCGCGGCGCTGGCCCCGGCACGCTCGTCACGATCGGCCTCGCCGACCCGGTCGAGCAGCTCGTCGCGGTGCTCGCCGCCGACCTGGC
>QGUZ01000541.1 GCA_003242605.1 Actinomycetota bacterium | reverse complement strand
GTGGACGCCACGCTGATCCGCGGCTTCCTCGTGCCCTCCACGATGGTCCTGCTCGGCCGGCTCAACTGGTGGTGCCCGCGGTGGCTCGACCGCATCCTGCCGCCGCTGGCGGTGGCCGAGCACCACGAGGAGGAGCCCGCCCCGGCGCCGAAGCGGCGGCTCGTCGGCGCGGGCGGGCGGCACCGCGCCTGACGCCGCGCCGGGCCCGCCCCGGCGCGGTACGGCGGGCCGCCGCGGCCGCGCGGCACCCCTCGCACGGCTGACTAGAAAGACGTTCTAGAATTTCGATCATGACTGTGGAGACCGCGGCGACGAAGGAGTCCGGCGCGGACCGGGAGTCGCGCCTGGCCGCGCTCGCCGTCCTCGCCGGGCAGGTGCGCGAGCTGATGGACGCCGTCGCGCTCACCGACGTGGCCGAGGACGAGCTCACCCGCGTGACCGAGGAGCTCGCCGTCCTCACCGAGCGGCTGCGCGCGGCCCGCCGCGCCACGCCCCTCCAGCCCGAGCTCGCCCCCGACGGCTCGTTCCGGCACCTGGGCAACGCGGTCGCCGGCGACTGCAACCCGCACGCGCTCCCGCTGAAGGCGGAGGTCACCCCCGACGGGGGCGTGCGGGCCGAACTTGCCTTCCGTCCCATGCACGAGGGCCCGCCGAACTCCGTGCACGGCGGCGTCACCGCGATGATCCTCGACCACCTGTTCGGCACCGCCGCCGCGGTCGCCGGGCGGCTCGGCATGACCGCCCAGCTCACCGTCCGCTACCGCCGCCCGACCCCGTACGGCGAGCCGCTCGTCGCCGACGCCGCGGTCACCCGCACCGAGGGCCGCAAAACCTGGGTGGACGGCCGTATCGCCACCCCCGACGGCACCGTCCTCGTCGAGGCCACCGGCCTGTTCATCACCCCGACCGCGTGGCTGCCCGCGACCGCGGAGGGCGGGGAGCCCGCCGAGGCGGTCTAGCCCGGCCCGCCCGTCCGGTTCGCGCGATCGGGCCGCCCCGGCCGCGGCGGCGCGGCCGGCGCTGTCAGCCGGCGGGGCAGCCGGCCCTTTCAGTCGGCGCAGTCAGCCGGCTCTGTCAGTCGGAGCTGTCAGCCGGCGCCCGCCACCGCGGCGCTGTTGGCGGCCTGGATCACCTTGCGGAAGGCTTCCGCCGCCGGGCCGGTGCGCTCGCGCAGCGCGGTGATGCGGGCCTTGTGGGTGCGCCGCCGTTCGCGGGGGAGCACCGTGGCGAGGTGGCCCTCGGCGGCGAGGACGACCATGGCCGCGTCCCGCTCGTCCACCCGGGAGAGCGGCCCGGAGAGGGCGGCGGAGACCCGCGCGGCGAGCCGCCGGACCACCCGGGTGTCCCGGACGTGCACGATCGTCTGGCGGAAGATGAGGAACGGCCGCCGCTCCTCGAGCTTGATCCAGCGGTTCGCGACGAGCCGGTCGCGGACCGCGTGCACGGTCTTCTTGGCGTCGTCGTGGATCCAGCGCTGCCACGACTTGGGCCTGGCCTCGGCGATCGCGGTGAGCAGCTCGGCGAGCACCGGGTCGGCGACCGGTCCCGCCTCGGGCACGGCGCGCGGCTTGCCCGACTCGTCGGTGATGTGGCCGCTGAGCAGCAGGTCGGTGAGGGCGGCGGCGCGGATCATGTAGGGGAACCGCAGGTTCGGCGCGTGCCGCCGCTTGCGCAGGTCGTAGGCGAGCAGGTAGAGCCGGGCGGGAAGGGTCGCGGGGACCTCGTGCACGGTCGGCCTCCTTCGGGTGCGGGCGCGGCCGGGGCGTGGGCCGTCCGGCCGGTGCGGGCGGGGTGACAGGCGGCGGATCCCGGTGGCCGGGATCCGGGGGATCGGCGGGCCGGGCCCGGGCTCGGCGTCCGGCGAGGGCCGTCCGGGAGGCCGTGCCCGGGCCTACGTATCGGGAGGCGCGGCATCGGGAGGCGCGGCATCGGGAGGCGCGGGATCGGGAGGCGCGTCATCGGCGGGGGGGGGGTCCCGGGCCCGCGCGGCCCCCCCCCCCCCCGTTCCCCGCCCGCCCC
>QGUZ01000250.1 GCA_003242605.1 Actinomycetota bacterium | reverse complement strand
TGCACGTCCCGGCGACCCCGCGCGGGGTGCTCGTGGTCGGCGCCGGCGCGGTGAACGTGCGCCGGTACGTGGCCGCGGCGGGCATGGCGGGCTGGCCGATCCTGTCCGAGCCGCACGGCGGCGGCCGGTACGGCGACCACGCGATCTCCACCTACCACTTCCTGCTCGGCATGCCGGAGTTCGCCGAGACGCACCGGCCCGACGTGGTGGTGACGCTCGGGCGGCCCGGCCTGTCCCGGCCGCTGCTGTCCTGGCTGAAGCGGGCCGAGGAGCACATCGTCGTCGCGCCCGACCTGTCCCGCTGGCCGGACCCGACCCGCTCGGCCACCCAGGTCGCCCAGGTGGTGGAGATCCCGGTGGCGAGCGGCGGGGACGGCTGGCTGCGCTCCTGGCGGCGGGCCGAGGCGGCCGCGCGGGACGCGATCGACCGGGTGCTCGACTCCGGCGGGCTCACCGAGCCCCGCCTCGCCCGGGACCTCGCCGCGAGCCTGCCGAACGGCGCGCTGCTGTTCTGCGGCTCCTCGATGCCGGTGCGCGACCTCGACCAGGTGATGCGGCCCCGCCGCGGGCTGCGGGTGATGGCGAACCGCGGCGCCTCGGGCATCGACGGCCTGGTGTCCACCGCGATCGGCGCTGCGCTCGCCCACGACGGGCCCGCATACGCGCTGATCGGCGACCTGTCGCTGCTGCACGACCAGAACGGGCTCATCCTCGGGCCGCGCGAGCCCCGGCCCGACCTGTGCCTGGTGGTGGTGAACAACGACGGCGGCGGCATCTTCTCGCTGCTGCCGCAGGCCGCGCTCACCGGCCCGTTCGAGCGGGTCTTCGGCACCCCGCACGGCGTGGACATCGGCTACCTCGCCGCCGCGACCGGCACGCCGTACACGGCGCTGTCGTCGATCGCGGACCTGCCGAAGGCGATCCGCGGCGAGGGGCTGCGGATCGTGGAGGCCCGCACCGACCGGGCGGAGAACGCGGCCGTGCACGCCGCGCTGCGCGACGCGGTCCGGGCGGCGGTCCGCGCCGTGCTGTGACCCCGCAGACCCCGGCACGGCCGCGGGTACGGCGCGGCGCGGTCAGCGCTCGATGAGCGTGACCTCCAGCGAGTAGTGCGAGGCGCGGCACAGGTGCGAGCCGTGCTCCACGGCCCGGCCCCGGTCGTCGTATGTGGTGCGTTCCATAGTGATCAACGGCGCGCCGCGGCGGTCCTCGAGCAGCCGCGCCTCGGCGGGGGTGGCGGCGCGGGCGCCGACCCGCTGGTTCGCCACCCGCATCCGCACCCCGGAGGCGCGCAGCAGCTCGTACAGGCCGCGCCGCTGCAGCGTCTCGGCGGAGAGCGGGACCAGGCCGGCGGGCAGCCAGTTGCGCAGCAGGGCGATCGGCTCCCCGCGGGCGTACCGCAGCCGCTCCATGCGCACCACCTCGGTGCCGGGCGGCACGCCGAGGTGGGCCGCGGTCGCCTCGTCCGCGGGCACCGTGGTGATCTCCAGCACCCGGGTGGACGGCTCCCGCCCGGCCCGGCGCAGGTCGTCGTGGAGGCCGGTGAGCTCGACCGGGCGCCTGACCTGGCCGTGCACCACCTGGGTGCCGACGCCGCGCTTGCGCACCAGCAGGCCCTTGTCCACCAGGTACTGGATCGCCTGGCGCACGGTGGGCCGGGACAGACCGAGCCGGTCGGCGAGCCGGATCTCGTTGTCGAGCCGGGCGCCGGGGGCGAGATCCCCGCGCCGGATCGCCTCGGAGATCTGCTCGGCCACCTGGAAGTAGAGCGGCACGGGGCTCGACCGATCGAGGTCGAACTCGAGTCCGGAGGTCATCGTCTTCCTCGGGCGGTCAACGGGATCTGCGATCAGGCCAGCGGAAATCGTAATGTCCGGACAAGCGTCGGGCGCGGGCGGGGGAATGGTTCGCGCGTTCGTGGGCAGCTGTCCCGGCATGAGCCGACGCGACCAGCCCCCCGGCGGTGGCGGGCGGCCGGACGGGCGGCCGGGCGGCCGCATCCGCCGCTGGCCGGTGCTGCGCCAGCTGCTGGGCGAGGACCCGCGCGCGGAGGCGGCGCGGTCGGCGCGCACCGACGCGCTGCGGCCGCGCACCGCCGACGCCGACCACGTCGCCCGGTCGGTCTGCCCGTACTGCGCGGTCGGCTGCGGCCAGCTCGTCTACGTCCGGGACGGGCGCGTCACCCAGATCGAGGGCGACCCCGACTCGCCGATCTCCCGCGGCCGGCTGTGCCCCAAGGGCGCGGCGAGCCGCCAGCTCGTCACCCGGCCGACGCGGCGCACCAGGGTGCTGTACCGCCGGCCGTACGGCACCGAGTGGGAGACCCTCGATCTCGAGACCGCGATGGACATGATCGCCGACCGGGTGGTGGCCACCCGGCGGCAGACCTGGCAGGAGACCGACGCCGAGGGCCGGGTCCTGCGGCGCACGCTCGGCATCGCGAGCCTGGGCGGGGCGACGCTGGACAACGAAGAGAACTACCTGATGAAGAAGCTGTACACCGCCCTCGGCGCGATCCAGATCGAGAACCAGGCCCGCATATGACACTCCGCCACCGTCCCCGGTCTGGGGACCAGCTTCGGCCGCGGCGGCGCGACCACGTTCCAGCAGGACCTCGCCAACGCCGACTGCATCGTCATCCAGGGGTCGAACATGGCCGAATGCCATCCGGTCGGCTTCCAGTGGGTGATGGAGGCGAAGGCGCGCGGCGCCACGGTGTTCCACATCGACCCGCGCTACACCCGCACCAGCGCGATGGCCGACGTGCACCTGCCGATCCGGGCGGGCAGCGACATCGTGCTGCTCGGCGCGCTCATCAACCACGTGCTGTCCGGCGGGCACGAGTTCCGCGAGTACGTGCTCACCTACACCAACGCCGCCCACCTGGTGTCGGAGGACTTCCGCGACACCGAGGACCTCGACGGCCTGTTCTCCGGGTTCGACCCGGACGGCCGTACCTATGACCCGGCGAGCTGGGCGTACGCGCACCGATCGGACGCGCCGCCGCCGGGCGAGGTGGGCGGGGCCTCCGGGGCCGGGCGCGGGCGGGAGCACGCCGAGACGGCCGAGGCCGAGACGTACGGCTCCGGCGGCGCGGCGGCCGACGCGGCGCCGGCGACCGACCCGACGCTGACCCACCCGCGGTGCGTGTTCCAGGTGCTCAAGCGGCACTTCGCCCGCTACACCCCGGAGCTGGTCGAGCGGGCCTGCGGCATCCCGCGGGCCGAGTTCGCCCGGCTCGCCGACACGATCGTCGCCTGCTCCGGCCGGGACCGCACCACCGCCTGGGTGTACTCGGTGGGCTGGACCCAGCACACCGCCGGCGCCCAGTTCATCCGCGCCGCGGCGATCCTGCAGCTGCTGCTCGGCAACATCGGCCGCCCGGGCGGGGGCATCCTCGCGCTGCGCGGGCATGCGAGCATCCAGGGCTCGACCGACATCCCGACGCTGTTCAACATCCTCCCCGGCTACCTGCCGATGCCGCACGCCGGGCGGCATGAGGACCTCGACGCCTACCTGGCGAGCGCCGGGCCGGACACCGGGTTCTGGGGCCGCAAGCGCGCCTACCTGGTGAGCCTGCTCAAGGCCTGGTGGGGGGAGCACGCCACGGCGGGCAACGACTTCTGCTTCGGCCACCTGCCGCGGCTCACCGGCGACCACGGCCACTACGCCACCGTGCTCGGCCAGATCGACGGCACGGTCAAGGGCTACTTCGTGATCGGGGAGAACCCGGCGGTCGGCTCCTCCGGCGGCCGCGCCCAGCGGTTCGGCCTGGCCAACCTCGACTGGCTCGTGGTGCGCGACCTCACCCTGGTGGAGACCGCCACCTTCTGGAAGGACGGCCCCGAGATCGCCACCGGCGAGATGCGCACCGAGGAGATCGGCACCGAGGTGTTCTTCCTGCCCGCCGCCAGCCACGTGGAGAAGGAGGGCACGTTCACCAACACCCAGCGGCTGCTGCAGTGGCGGGAGAAGGCCGTCGACCCGCCCGGCGACTGCCGCAGCGACCTGTGGTTCTTCTACCACCTCGGCAAGCGCGTCAAGGCCCGGATGACCGGCGACGAGATCGACCGGCCGGTGCGCGAGCTCGCCTGGGACTACCCGGAGGAGGGCCCGCACGCCGAGCCGTCCGCCGCGGCCGTGCTGCGCGAGATCGGCGGCATCGGCCCGGACGGCCGCGCCCTGGACTCCTACACCGAGCTGCGCGACGACGGCTCCACCCGGTGCGGCTGCTGGATCTACTGCGGCTGCTACGCCGGGGAGGTCAACCGGCCCGCCCGCCGCGAGCCGCGCGGTGGCGCCGACCCGTGGATCGCCCCCGACTGGGGCTGGGCCTGGCCCGCCAACCGGCGCATCCTCTACAACCGGGCCTCCGCCGACCCCGACGGCCGCCCGTGGAGCCCGGCCAAGGCCCTGGTCTGGTGGGACGCGGCCGCCGGCCGGTGGACCGGCCGCGACGTGCCCGACTGCGAGCCGGACAAGCCGCCCGGCCACCGGCCGCCCTCGGGCGCCCGCGCCGAGCAGGCGCTCTCCGGCACCGACCCGTTCATCATGCAGGCCGACGGCAAGGGCTGGCTGTACGCCCCGTTCGGGCTCGCCGACGGGCCGCTGCCCACCCACTACGAGCCGCACGAGTCCCCGGTGGCCAACCCGCTGTACGGCGTGCAGGCCAACCCGGCCCGGGTCGTCTACCCGCGGCCCGACTCGCCGTACAACCCGCCGCGCTCGCCCCGGTTCCCGTACGTGCTCACCACCTACCGGCTCACCGAGCACCACACCGCGGGCGGCATGAGCCGGCCGCTGCCGTACCTCGCCGAGCTACAGCCGGAGCTGTTCTGCGAGGTGTCGCCGGAGCTCGCCGCCGAGCGCGGCCTGGTCAACGGCGGGTGGGCGACGATCGTCACCTCGCGCACCGCGATCGAGGCCCGGGTGCTCGTCACCGAGCGCATGCGGCCGCTGCGCATCGAGGGGCGGACCGTCCACCAGGTCGGCCTGCCGTACCACTGGGGCTGGGGCGGCGACGGGCTCGTCACCGGCGACGTCGCCAACGACCTGCTGCCGCTCGCGCTCGACCCGAACGTCTACATCCAGGAGAGCAAGGCCGCCACCTGCGACATCATCCCGGGCCGCCGCCCTGCGGGCCCGGCCCTGCGCGAGCTGGTGCGGCGCTACCGGGAGGACGGCGATGGCTGAGCGGATGGGGTTCTTCACCGACACCAGCGTGTGCATCGGCTGCAAGGCGTGCGAGGTCGCCTGCAAGGAGTGGAACCGGGTGCCCGACGACGGGTTCGTGTTCCGCGCCACCTCCTACGACAACACCGGGGCGCTCGGCGCGAACACCTGGCGGCACGTGGCGTTCATCGAGCCCGACCGGCCGGTGACCGGCGACGGCCTCGACGGCTGGCTGATGGCCTCGGACGTGTGCAAGCACTGCACCGAGGCCGGCTGCCTCGACGTGTGCCCCACCGGGGCGCTGTTCCGCACCGAGTTCGGCACGGTCGTGGTGCAGGCCGACGTGTGCAACGGCTGCGGGTACTGCGTGCCGGCCTGCCCGTTCGGGGTGATCGACCGCCGCGAGGGCGACGGCCGCGCGTTCAAGTGCACGCTCTGCTACGACCGGCTGCGCGGCGGCCTGGAACCCGCCTGCGCCAAGGCGTGCCCCACCGACTCGATCCAGTTCGGCCCGCTCGACGAGCTGCGCGAACGCGCCGAGGCCCGCCTCGACCGCCTGCACCGCGAGGGCCGGTCGAACGCGCGGCTGTACGGCGAGGACCCCGGCGACGGCGTCGGCGGCGCGGGCGCGTTCTTCCTCCTGCTCGACGAACCCGAGGTGTACGGCCTGCCGCCCGACCCCGTGGTCCCCACCCGCGACCTGCCCCGGATGTGGCGCTGGGCCGCGGCAGCCGCGGCCACCCTCGCCACCGTCACCACCCTCGCCGTCCTGGGCAGGCGGTGATCGCGATGCGGCGTCCACCACGAGGCGACCTGCCCGGACCCGGCCCGGCCACGGAGGCCCGGCCGCGGCGCGGCGGGCGGCGGTCGGCGGAACGGGCGATGGTGCCGGAGGCCGAGTTCCGCTCCTACCACGGGCAGCCGATACTCAAGCGCCCGGTGTGGCACGAGCCGCACATGCCGCTCTACCTCTACCTCGGCGGCGTGTCCGGCGCGTCCTCGACCCTCGCCGCCGCGGCCCGGGCGACCGGGCGGGACCGGCTCGCGCTCGCCACGCGTCTGGCCGCAGCGCTGTCCGGTGCCGCCGGGTCGGCGCTGCTCGTCGCCGAGCTGGGACGGCCCGAACGCTTCCTCAACATGCTCCGGGTGATCAAGCCCACCTCCCCGATGAGCCTCGGCTCGTGGATCCTCGCCCTGCAGGGCGGGCTCACCGCGGCCGCCGCCGGATCGGCCGTCACCGGCCTGCTCCCGGCCGCCGGGGACCTGGCCGGCGCCGCGGCCGCCGTCACCGGTCCGCTCATGGCCACCTACACCGCCGTGCTGGTGAGCGACACCGCCGTGCCCGCCTGGCACGAGGCCCGCCGCGAGCTGCCGTTCCTGTTCGCGGGCGGCGCGCTCGCCGGGGCCGGGGCGCTCGCCATGCTCACCGTGCCCCGCGCCGAGGCCGGGCCCGCCCGCGCCGTCGCCGCCGCGGGCGCGGCGATCGAGCTCGCCGCCGAGCACGCCATCACCCACCGGCTCGGCATAGTCGCCGAGCCGTACACCACCGGCAGCGCGGGACGCCTGCTACGCGCCGCCCGCCTGCTCGCCGCCGCCGGCGGGGCGCTCGCCCCGCTCGCCGGGAGACACCGCGTGCTCACCACGGCCTCCGCGCTCGCGCTCACCGCCGGGGCGATCTGCACCCGGTTCGCCGTCCTGCGCGCCGGACGCGCCTCTGCAGCCGACCCGCGTTACACCGTGGTTCCGCAGCGGAAGCGTATCTATGGAACTCTTGAGATGCCGTAGTCACCACATCAGTTAGATGCTGTGCTCGGCTGATGCGTCCCTCGACATGCCTACGTGCGCCCGTCGCCTGAGCACGGCGGATGACAGGACAAAGATCTGGGGATGTCTCCCCTCAGAGGGGATTGTCCGTACGCCTCCTGGGCCAGGTGACCGACCCAATCGTGTCGATCACCGGCTTCGCCGTCTTGCGAGCAGACGTCTCCAGCCGCAACGCGACGCACGTGCACGTGCAGCGGCGAGGTTGTTGCGAATGGCCTGGGTGTTGGGGTGGTCGGGGCCGAGGATGCGCTCGGCATCTGCGAGGGTGCGTTCGTACAGGGGGATGGCGCGGTTGAGGTCCCCGGCCGCTCCGTAGGCGTAGGCGAGGTTGTTGCGTGAGATGAGGGTGTCGGGGTGGTCGGGGCCGAGGATGCGCTCGCGGTCGGCCAGGGTGCGTTCGTACAGGGGGCTGGCGGGGCTGGGGACTCAGGCGG
>QGUZ01000249.1 GCA_003242605.1 Actinomycetota bacterium | reverse complement strand
CGTGGCTGGCCGCATCGCCGATCTGGCTGGGCGGGGTCCCGCTGGACGCGCCGGTCGCCCAGCTCATCGGCGTGGCGATGATGGCCACCCCCACCCTCGGCGTGCTCGCGGTGTGGCGCATCGGCCACCGCGACCTGCCGCGCGAGGAGTGGGCCGCCCGCACCGGCCTCGGCATGGGCGACTCGCGGCGCCGCACCATCGGGCTCATGGTCGCGGCCTGGCTGGGCGTGCCGGTGCTCGCCGTGCTCGCCGTCGCGCTGAGCGTCGCGATCGGCGTGCTCGAGGTCGACCTCCACGGCTTCAGCCTCTTCCGCCTGGCGATCGCCCGGTCCGGCTCCGGCGCGCCGCCGGCCGACCCGGCGACGCTCGTCCTCGCCCAGCTGGGGTCGGCCCTGCTCGCGACGCCGCTGATCAACGCGATCCCCGCGCTGGGCGAGGAGTGGGGCTGGCGCGGCTGGCTGCTGCCGTACCTCACCCGGTACGGCATGTGGCCGGCGATCCTGCTCTCCGGCGTGATCTGGGGCCTGTGGCACGCGCCGCTCACCCTGCTCGGCTACAACTACGCGCGGCTCGGCGCGTGGGCGGCCCCCGCCTTCGTCGGGTTCTGCGTGATCGCGGGCGCGGTCCTCGCCTGGCTGCGGCTGTACTCCGGCAGCGTGTGGCCCGCCGTGATCGCGCACGCGGCGGTCAACGCCTGGGCCGGGCTCCCCATGCTCGTCGGCGACGCGGCCGCGCCGCCCAACCTGTTCCTCGCCGGGCTGCTCGGCCTGGTCGGCTGGGCGCTGCTCGCCCTGCTCGCCGTGATCCTGTTCCGGGTCCGGCCGCCCGCCGCCCCGGACCCGGCGGACCGGCCGGGTACGGCGGGCTGAGCCGCACCGGCCCGGACCGGCGGGGCGATTCCGCGGGTCCGGGCCGCGCGCTAGCCGAGCAGGGCGGTGACGCTGCCGCCGCCGACCGTGCGGCCGCCCTCCCGGACGGCGAAGCCGAGCCCGGTCTCCAGCGCCACCGGCTTGCCCAGCTCGACGGTGACCGTGACGGTCTCGCCGGGCAGGGCGAGGGACTCGCCGCCGAGGTCGATCCGGCCGGGCACGTCCGCGGTCCGCAGGTAGAACTGCGGCCGGTAGCCGGAGGTGATCGGGGTGCTGCGCCCGCCCTCGGCCGCGGTGAGCAGGTAGATCTCGGCGGTGAACCGGGTGTGCGCGGTGACGCTGCCGGGGGCCGCGAGCACCATGCCGCGCCGCACCTGGTCGCGCCGCACGCCGCGGAGCAGCAGCGCGGCGTTGTCGCCCGCCTCGCCGTACTCCATCGTCTTGCCGAAGGTCTCCACCCCGGTGACGACGGCGGTGAAGTCCGCGCCGAGGCCGACCGCGGTCACGCTCTCGCCGACCCGGATGCGGCCGCGCTCGATCGCGCCGGTCACCACCGTGCCCCGGCCGGTGACGGTGAGCACGTTCTCCACCGGCAGCAGGAACGGCGCGTCGGTGTACCGCACCGGGACCGGGATGTGGTCGTCGATCGCCTGCAGCAGGTCCCGGATCGCGGCCACCCAGCGCGGGTCGCCCTCCAGGGCGCGCAGCCCGGAGACCCGCACCACCGGCGCGTCCCGGTACCCGTGCTCGGCGAGCAGCTCGCGCACCTCCAGCTCGACGAGGTCGGCGAGCTCGGGGTCGGCGTCGTCGGCCTTGTTGAGCGCGACCACCACGTGCTCCACCCCGACCCGGCGGGCGAGCAGCACGTGCTCGCGGGTCTGCGGCATCACGCCGTCCTGCGCCGACACCACGAGGATCGCGCCGTCGAGCTGCGCCGCCCCCGTGATCATGTTCTTCACGTAGTCGGCGTGGCCGGGCATGTCCACGTGGGCGTAGTGCCGGCTCGGGGTCTCGTACTCGACGTGCGAGATGTTGATGGTGATGCCGCGGCGTGCCTCCTCCGGAGCGCGGTCGATCCGCTCGAACGGCACGTACGCCGCGCCGCCGTGCTCGCTGAGCACCTTGGTGATCGCGGCGGTGAGAGTCGTCTTCCCGTGGTCGACGTGACCGATCGTCCCTATGTTGAGATGTGGCTTGGTACGTACGTAGGCCCGCTTGGCCATGCTCGTTCCCCGTGGGTCGCGGAAATGATCGAGGAGGTGGTGACCCGGAGCGGTGCGACTACCCTTCCCCGTCGGGTCACCCGGACGGCCGGGAAAGGGTCAGCGCTCGACGCCGTCGAGCGCGGCCGACGCCGAGGCGAAGGCCGCGGACGACGCCGCGTACGGGGATGCGGGCCGGACCGTGCGAACCGCCGCGAAACGCGAAGCGGACGGGAACGGCTCCATGACCGGCGCCGTCGTCCGGGCGCCGGCCGGGAGGGCACGCGCGACCGCGCCCGCGACGGCGGGCGGCTGAAGGTCGGCGTACCTGATCATGGCCACCATGGTCGGCGTGCGGTGTGTCCCGCGCAACAGGTTTTTGGGAGGGCGATAGGTGGTGGAGTGCGTTTTATGCGCCCTATGCTCCTGTTCGGCTGCTGGACGATGAGGAAGATGGATGACTGATACCGAGTTCCCGCTCATACAGTTCATGCGCGAGGGCTTCGACCCGGTGAGCGAACTGGCGCGGATCCGCGCCGAACACGCCGTCTATCCGCTGCAGATTCCGGGCGGGAGCACGGTCTGGTTCGTCACCCGTTACGAGGACGTGCGGGCCGTACTCGGCGACCACGAGCGGTTCAGCAACGACTTCGCCAACGTCATCGGCATGGGTTCGCAGCAGGAGGACCCGGGCGGCCTGGGCTTCCGCGACCCGCCGGAGCACACCCGGCTGCGCAAGCTGCTCACCCCGGAGTTCACCGTGAAGCGGCTGCGCCGGCTGGAGCCGCGCATCGAGGCGATCGTCAACAGCCACCTCGACGCGATGGAGAAGCAGGGCCCGCCGGTCGACTTCGTCAAGGAGTTCGCCCTGCCGATCCCGTCCAAGGTGGTGTGCGAGCTGCTCGGCGTGTCGTACGAGGAGCAGGAGCGGTTCGAGGCGTACGCCAAGGACCGGTTCGACTTCTCCGGCGGCCCGGAGGCGTCGATCGCCGCGATCAACGAGTCGATGGAGTACCTCACCGACCTGGTGGCGCGGGAGCGCCGCAACCCCGGTGACGGGCTGCTCGGCTCGCTGCTGCGCAACCACGGCGACGAGCTGACCGACCGCGAGCTGGCGAGCCTCGCCGACGGCATCCTCACCGGCGGGCACGACACGAGCACGAGCATGCTCGCGCTCGGCACGCTGTGGCTGCTGCGCAACCGGGAGCACTTCGACCGCATCCGGGAGGACGACGCGGCGGTGCCGCCGCTCGTGGAGGAGCTGCTGCGCTACCTCACCGTGGTGCAGGTCGCGTTCCCGCGGTTCGCCCGTGAGGACCTCGTGCTCGCCGGTCAGGAGATCAAGAAGGGCGAGATGGTGCTCTGCTCGCTGGTCGGCGCCAACCGCGACCCGGCGCTGCGCCGCGAGGGCGACCCCGACATGGACACCGTCGACCCCACCCGCGACCTGCCCTCGCACGTCGCGTTCGGCCACGGCATCCACCACTGCGTGGGCGCGCCGCTCGCCCGCATGGAGCTGCGCATCGCGTTCCCCGCGATCGCCCGCCGGTTCCCCACGCTGCGGGTCGACGTGCCGTGGGAGGAGGTCAAGTTCCGCAAGCTCGCGATCGTCTACGGCCTCGAGTCGCTGCCCGTGGCCTGGTGACGCGCCCGGCGGCGCGGCCGCCGGGCCGGGGAGTGCTCCAGGTGGGCTATGACGCCCGTACCGCGAGCCGGCCTGGAGCTGGAAGCTGGGACGTCTGAACCGGAACCGAACCGGAACCGAGGGGGGACGCCGCGGCGTCACCCCTGCCGACCCGAGCCGGTGCCCTTGAGCCGGCTCGGGTCGTTCGCCTTGTAGGCGGCGATGAGGGCGGCGGAGATGCGGCCGCGCTCGCTCACCGGCAGGCCGTGCCGCCGCGCCCAGGCGCGGATCTCCGCCGAGCGCGCCCGGTCGGCCGCGGAGGAGCGGCTCCGGGAGGCCTTGCCGCGGGTGGGCGGGCTGGTGCGGCGCGCCGCGGACCGGTACGGCTGCAGAATCTCGCGGAGTTTCCGCGCGTTGCTTTCCCGCAGGTCGATCTCGTAGTAGACGCCGTCAATCCCGAACCGGACCGTCTCGTCGGCGAGTTCGCCGTCGATGTCGTCGGTGAGGGTAACGACGGTCTTCCGTGCCATCGTGTTTCCTTCCTCAAATTGGTGACCCGCAACAATCACCTGTGCAGAGCCTAAGGCATCCGCGGCGTGTTTACCTCCGGTGTCGGAGAAATTCAGAGGGAAAGTCATTGGCGCGGTACGGCGGCGGCCGAATGGCGAGGCCGGCGGCATTCCGCGTGGCTCGCGCCGGCGCCCGGGATTCGCCGGGTAATCCCGGCGGGCGGGATTCGGCCGGCCGCGCCGCTTTCCCGGATCGCGGAGGACGCCGGCGCCCTGCGCGGCGCGCGCCCGGGCGGCGCCCGCCGTACCCGCCCGCGGGTCAACCTCAAGATCATCCGTTGCGTCAGGTAGGTATGCGCAACGAAAGCATGCACGCCGCGATGCTGCGCCTGCTGCGTCTCGGGCTCACCCGGGAGATGCGCGTCGTCCTCGTGCTCGTCGCCGCGACGATCTCGCTGTGCTCGTTCGCCGCGGGGTTTTTCGTGGGGCGGCTCGGCACCGCCGACGGGATCGACGACGAGTGCGCCATGATCCGCCAGGAGAGCACCCGGTTCATGGCCGAGGCGCGCGGGCTCGATCCGGACAGCGCGCAGCACCGGATCAAGGCCCGTACCTCGCTCTACCACGTCATCAACAACCCGGGGTGCTTCTCCGCCGAGGACCTCGCCACCGCCCAGGCCGCGCTCGACGAGCTCAACGTGCCCCGGCCCGGGTCCACCGCGAAGTGAGCGCCGCCGCGGATCAGTCCCGGTACGGCGGCAGCCCCAGCCCGTCCCGGATGCCGTGCTGCACCGTCGCCGGGTCCGGCCGCCCGTCGACCTCGAGCACGCGCTCCTTGCCGCGGAACAGCTCCAGCACCGGCCCGAAGGCGGCGTGGTGGTCGCGCAGCCGCGCCTCCACCGCCTCGGGCGTGTCGTCCTCGCGGACCACGAGCTCGCCGCCGCACGCGTCGCACCGGCCCGGGGCGCGCGGCGGCCGCGTGACGAGGTTGTGGTCGCGGCCGCACCGGGCGCACCGGCGGCGGGCGCGCACCCGCCGCCGCACCTCCTCGTCAGGCAGCTCGAGCAGCACGACCGCGTCCACGTCGTACCGCTCCAAAAAGAACTCGGCCTGCGCCCGGTTACGCGGAAAACCGTCGATGACGAATCCGTGGTTCCAGTCGTGCAGGTCGAGCCGCTCGCGCACCACCCGGTTCACCGTCTCGTCGTCGACGAGCCGTCCCTCGGCCATTACCCGGCGCACCCGCGCGCCGAGCCGGGTGTGATTAGCGACATGCCAGCGGAAAATCGCGCCGACGCTGATGTGCGCGAGGCCCAGATCGTGGCAGAGCATCCGGGCCTGCGTGCCCTTCCCGCTGCCCGGCGGGCCCATCACCACGTATTTGCGCATAGCCGAATTGTTTTCACGACAGCGGCGCCGACATCATTTGGTCGACCAGCGCGGTGGTGTGCTTGGCGTGCCGGAACAGCGGGTGGGCGAGCACGTCGCGCAGGAACGGCAGGTTCGTGCACAGCCCCGGCCCGGCGATGCGGAACTCGCCGAGCGCCCGGTCCATCCGGGCGAGCACCTCGTCCCGCGTCGGCGCCCACACCGCCACCTTCGCCAGCAGCGGGTCGTAGTCGGCGGTGATGCGCAGGTTCGGCTCCACGTGCGTGTCCACCCGGGTGAACGGCCCGCCCGGCGGGGTGAACTCGGTGACCAGGCCGGGGGTGGGCACGAAGTTGCGGAACGGGTCCTCGGCGTTCACCCGGCACTCCAGGGCCACGCCGGACGGGACCACGTCCCGCGGGCGGGTGAGCGGCCGCCCGGCCGCGATGAGCAGCTGCTCGCGCACGAGGTCGACGCCGGTCACCATCTCGGTGATCGGGTGCTCCACCTGGAGCCGGCAGTTCGCCTCGATGAAGTACGCGCCGCCGTCCTCGTCGAGCACGAACTCGAACGTGCCCGCCCCGACGTACCCGGCGGCGCGGGCGGCCCGGACCGCGAGCGCGCCGAGGCGCTCGATCGCCTTCTCCGGCAGGCCGGGCGGCGGCGTCTCCTCGATCACCTTCTGCCGGCGGCGCTGGATCGAGCAGTCCCGCGCGCCGAGGTGGACGACGTTGCCGTGCCGGTCGGCGAGCACCTGTACCTCGATGTGCCGCGCCGTGTCCAGGTACTTCTCCACGTAGACCCGGCCGTCGCCGAACAGCGCCACCGCCTCCCGGCGGGTGGCGGTGAACGCGGGCAGGAACTCGCGGGGGTCGCGCACCACCCGCATCGCCCGGCCGCCGCCGCCCGCGGCCGCCTTGATCACCACCGGGTACCCGGCCTCGTCGGCGATGCGCTTCGCCTCGGCCGGGTCGGCAACCTCCCCGGTGCTGCCCGGCAGCACCGGCAGCCGCGCCTCGAGCGCGAAGGCCCGGGCCGAGCACTTGTCCCCCAGGCGGGCGATCACCTCGGGCGGCGGGCCGATCAGCGTGAGCCCGTGCGCCTGGCAGATCTCGGCGAACTCCGGGTTCTCCGACAGAAAGCCGTAGCCCGGGTGGATCGCCTCGGCGCCGGTCTGCAGCGCGGCGGCGACGATCGCGGCCGGGTTGAGGTAGCTGCGCCTGGGCTGCGGCGGGCCGATCTGGATCGACTCGTCGGCGAGCCGTACCGCGGGGGTGTCCCGGTCCGCGGTCGAGTGGGCGACCACCGCGCGGACGCCCATCTCCCGGCAGGTCCGCAGCACGCGCAGCGCGATCTCGCCGCGGTTGGCGATGAGGATCGTGTTGAACATGGCACTCCCGTCACTGGGTGTCGCCCCGCCGGAGAACGATCAGCGGCTGGCCGTACTCGACCGGTGTGCCGTCCCCGACGAGGATCTCGCCGACCCTGCCGGACTGCTCGGCCACGATCGGGTTCATCAGCTTCATCGCCTCGATGATCCCGATCTGCTGCCCGGCCTCCACCAGGTCGCCGACCTCGACGTACGGTGGGGCGCCGGGCTCGGGCGCGCGGTAGAAGGTGCCGACCATGGGGGCCGAGATGACCACGGCCTCCCCGCCGCCGGCGGGGTCGGCCGGCTCGGCGGGCGCGTCGCCGTTCGGCGAGGCCTGCCGCGCGGCGGGCGGCGGGCCACCGGACGCGCCGTGCGCCGCGCCGTTCGGGTGCGGCGCCTGCCAGGCCGGCGCCGCCTCGGGCCGGGCGTCGGCGGCGGGCGCGGGCCGCTCGGGCACCGCCCACTCCACCTCGACCGACGTGCCGCCGCTGGTGATCGC
>QGUZ01000540.1 GCA_003242605.1 Actinomycetota bacterium | reverse complement strand
GCCGTCAGATCGGTCCGCCGCGCCCCCGCCGGGTGCAAGGGCCCCGCTGACAAGGGCGGGGGAGGGTGGTCCCCGCCCCCGCGGGGGGCCCGGGGCCCCCCCCGAGGCGGGGGGGGGGGGGGGGGGGCGCCCCCCCGCCACGCCGGACGCTCCGCGCGGGCGGGGCTCCGGTCAGGCGCTGTCGCGCAGCTTCTTCAGCAGCTCGATGTCCTCGCGATGCTTGGGGCCCTTGCCCGGGGTCTCGATGCACAGCGGCACGCCCGCGGCGACCGGGTGCCGCATGATCTCGGCGAACGCCTGCGCGCCGATGTGGCCCGCGCCGATGTTCTCGTGCCGGTCCCGGCGGGAGCCGCACGGGTCCTTGGAGTCGTTGGCGTGGATGAGCGCGAGCCGCCCGGGGGCGATCCGGCCGAGGGCGTCGAGGGTCTCGGCGACCCCGCCGGGCGCGGCGAGGTCGTGGCCCGCGGCGAACACGTGGCAGGTGTCGAGGCACACCTTCGCCCGCGGGTGAAAGTCGAGCGCGGCGAGGTACGGCTCGAGGTCCGGCACGGTGGCGCACAGCATGCGGCCCTGCCCGGCCATCGACTCCAGCAGCAGGTCGGGCCCGTCCTCGGGGATCTCGTCGAGCAGCGGCAGCAGGTTCTCCCGCACCTGGCGGAGCGCCTGCTCGTGCGCCTGGCTCACCGCCGAGCCGGTGTGCACCACCACGCCGCGGGCGCCGATCTCGGCGCCGCGGCGCAGCGCGTGCCGCAGCGACTCCACCGAGTTGCGCAGCGTCTCGGGGTTGGGGGAGCCGAGGTTGACGAGGTAGGAGGCGTGGACGTAGGTCGGCATGCCGGACTCGCGCAGCCGCGCGTCCTGCTCCGGGTCCCCCGCGGGCAGCGCCCAGCCCCGCGGGTTGCTCACGAACACCTGGATCACCTCGGCGCCGATCTCGGCCGCGTACGACAGGCCGCCCTTCGCCAGGCCGCCCGCCACGAAGACATGCCCGCCGATCGGCGTGGACCTCTCCGCCATCCTGTCCCTCACCTCGACCGTCCCGGCCCGCGCTCCCGGCGGGCCGTCGGGGCGTTCCCCCACGGCTCCACGCTACCGGCGGCGCCACCGGCGGCGCCGCCCGCGTCCGGAGCGTGGCGCACCGGCCGGCCGCTTCCGGGGCCGCGGCGGCCCGCCGTACCCTGGCCTGCCGGGGACGCCCAGCGAAGGAGCGGCTGCTGGGGGAGGCGACCCCGCCGCGGCCCGCCGCCGGGGTGCGGCGGTGACCGGCCGGGACCGGGCGGCGGGGCACGTCGTCATCGCCTCCGACAAGTTCAAGGGGTCGCTCACCGCGGCCGAGGTGGCCGCGCACGTCGCCGCCGGGCTGGGGCCGCGCCTCCGCACCGTCGCGGTGCCGGTCGCCGACGGCGGGGACGGCACCGTGGACGCGGTGGTGAGCCGTGGCTTCACCCGGGTCCGGGTCGAGGTGCCCGGCCCGACCGGCGAGCCGGTCACCGCCGCCTACGCGTGGCGGGACGCCGCGCCGGACGGGGACGGGCCGGTGGCGGTGATCGAGCTCGCCGAGGCGTCGGGGCTGCGCCGGCTGCCCGCCGGGCCGGCCCCGCTCACCGCCTCCAGCCACGGCACCGGCGCGCTCATCGGCCACGCGCTGCGCCGCGGCGCCCGCCGGATCGTGCTCGGCCTCGGCGGCAGCGCCTGCACCGACGGCGGCGCGGGCATGCTCCAGGCCCTCGGCGTCCGGCTGCTCGACGGGGCGGGCCGGGACCTGCCGCCGGGCGGGGCCGCGCTGCGCCGGCTCGCCCGGATCGACGTCTCCGGCCTGCGGGCCGGGGCCGAGGTCGTGGTCGCGAGCGACGTGGACAACCCGCTGCTCGGCCCGCGCGGCGCCGCCGCGGTGTACGGCCCGCAGAAGGGCGCCTCCCCGGCCGACGTGGCCGTGCTCGAGGCGGGCCTGCGCCGCTTCGCGGAGGTCGCCGCGGCGGCGGTGGGGGAGGGGGAGCCGATCCCGTACGCCGAGCGGCCCGGGGC
>QGUZ01000248.1 GCA_003242605.1 Actinomycetota bacterium | reverse complement strand
AAACAGGGCTGCATGCCCCATATGGCGGGTTTCCGGGGTGGGCGGGCCAAGGCCGCGCCGGGAGCGGGAAGATGGGCGGGTGGGCAACGCGCGTGACGGCCGAACGGACGAACCCATGACCGGAGGCGGTACGGCAGGCGGCGCGGCGGACGCGCCGGAGCATGGCCGCGGGCTGCTCGTGCTCGCGGGCGCCCCGATCGGCCAGGTGGGCGACGCCTCGCCGCGGCTGCGGGCCGCGCTCGCCGAGGCCGACGTGATCGCGGCCGAGGACACCCGGCGGCTGCGCCGGCTCGCCGCCGACCTCGGCGTGACCGTCACCGCCCGGGTGGTGTCGTACTACGACGTGATCGAGGCCGCCCGGGCCGCCGAGCTGCTCGACGAGCTGCGCGCCGGGCGGACCGTACTGGTGATCACCGACGCGGGCATGCCCGGGGTGTCCGACCCCGGCTACCGGCTCACCCGGCTCGCGGTCGAGCACGGGATCCGGGTGACCGCGCTGCCCGGCCCGTCCGCGGTGACCACCGCGCTCGCGGTGTCCGGCCTGCCCAGCGACCGGTTCTGCTTCGAGGGCTTCCTGCCGCGCAAGGCGGGGGAGCGGGCCCGCCGCCTCGCCGCGCTCGCCGCCGAGGAGCGCACGATGATCTTCTTCGAGGCGCCGCACCGCCTGCGCGCGACCCTCGCCGCGATGGCCGAGGCGTTCGGGCCGGACCGGCCCGCCGCGGTGTGCCGCGAGCTGTCCAAGACCTACGAGGAGGTACGGCGGGGCGGCCTCGGCGAGCTCGCCGAGTGGGCGGCCGGGGAGGTGCGCGGCGAGATCACGATCGTGGTCGGCGGCCACGTGCCGGAGCGGGGCGCCCCGGACATGGCCGAGCTCGTCGCCGAGGTGGCCCGCCGCGAGGAGCAGGGCGTGCCGCGCAAGCAGGCGATCGCCGAGGTCGCCAAGGCGGCCGGAGTGCCCAAGCGGGAGCTGTACGCGGCGGTGCACGCCCCCTGACGGCCGGCGGGCCCGCCGTTCGGGTGCGGACCGCCGTGCTCGCCGCCGCCCGGCCGCGGCGGTTCCCGGCGGCGGGGCCGGAGCGCGGGCCGTCGCGGGAACTGTGCGGGAATCGTGTGGACGCACGGTGCGGCGATGCGGCCGAGCGCGGCTCGGCCACGCCGAACGGGCGCATCGCCGGGCCGGCCCTCGGGCGCCCGTGATCGGCCCGCGGGACCGGCGGTGCGAGGGGATGGGAACTGGGACGCCGCGTCGGCCACCCGCAGGCGTCCGGGCGGCCGCGGGCTTCAGGGGCGGTCAGGCCGTGCGGTCGTCGCCGTTCGAGGTGCCGGGCTTGCCGGAGGAGTCCGCGGCGAGGTCCTCGGGGACCGGGGCGGACAGCGGCGCGGTGGTCGCGGTGCCCGCGAGCTCCCGGCCCCGCGCCGCGGCGGGCACGCTCCCGGCGGGCGCCCCGGCACGGCCCGCCCCGCCGCGGCGCGCGGCGAGCCGGGCCCGGGCGAACGCGGGCAGCGGCACCCCGTGGCGCAGGCTGATCGCGGCCGCGAGGCAGGCGAGCGGCACCGCGGGCAGCAGGTAGCGGTAGTCGAACTCGGCGGTCGCCGCCGGGGCGAGGATCAGGCCGACCGCCGCCAGCCAGGGCAGCGCGACCGGCCCGCCGAGGTTGCGCCAGCGCACGGCCACGCCGTACAGGCCGATGAGCAGGATGACGCCGAGCACGAGCCCGGGCAGCCGCACCACCCGCTGGTAGGCCTGCATGACGTTCGCCCACGGGGCGATGATCCGGGTGGCGGCCGGCCCCTGCTCGTAGGCCATCGCGTCGGTGTCGGCCCGGCCCTTGTAGAGGGGCCAGGTGGGCAGCGGCTTCTCCTCGTTGCGGAACTCGTACTGGTTGTAGGTGTTCGCGTCCGGGAACACCGGCCGGTCCCAGCGGAACGCCCGGAAGAAGTCACGGGCGACCACGGCGAGGTAGTCGAGCGGCTGGGCGAGGATCGCCTCCTTGGCGAACTTGCTCGCCCACTCGTTCACGTCGCCGTCGAACTTCGGCGTGCCGTACCGGTGCGGCGGGCCGCTCGGGTCCCACAGGTACCACTGCGAGTAGTCCTTGCGCTGGGTGGTGCACAGGACGATGAGCTGAACCTCCTTGGGCTTGATCTTGTTGCAGTCGGCGAACGCCATCGTCCGCATGTAGAGGATCAGCCCGTCGCTGTTGGTCATCGCGAACCGCCCGTGCGCGCTCTTGAACCACGCCATGTACGCGAGCACCGGGATCGCGCAGGCGGTGACCACCGCGACGATCGGCCGCCAGCCCACCCGCTTGACCAGCAGGTAGGCCACGACGAGCGCGAGGATCGGCAGCCCGATCGACCGGGTGAGCGCGGTCAGCGCGAGCAGCAGCCCGACCACCACCCCCATGCGGGCGCTCATCCTGCGGTGCCACAGAATGAGTGTGATCACCCCGACCACGAGCAGGGTGAACATGGTGTCGGACATGATGAGGTGCTCGAGCTGGATCTGGTACGCGTCGAAGATGACGGGGGTCACCGTGAGCGTGGCGCCCCAGCGTGGGAGGTCAAATTTGCGTATCAGAAGCGCGTAGATCAGGACGGCCGTGGCCAGCCCCATTACATGCTGGGTGAAGACCACAAGTGAGAAGCTGTGGAACGGCTTGAGCAGCAGTAGCCAGAAGCCGTATCCGTCCGGACGGATCGGGTGCGGCCGAGGGTGCAGTGCGACCGAGACGTACTCGTAGGAGTCGTTGAACCACATCGCCGGCCGGTAGCCGAGCATGGTGATCAGCCGCAGCACCGCACCCAGGCCGAGGGCGACGGCGAGGTGGCGATGGCGCAGCAGAAAGGTGCGCAACCGTGCGCCTCGGCTCGCCCCCGGAACGCGTACCCGAGTCCGTTCCGCAACGGTGACCATGGTTAACAGGATGCCAGCGGTTGCACCGAGTTGACTCGGCGATGACGAGGCTCGGGCATCATGGGGGAATTCACGCATGGCTAAGCGAGGGGTTGCGACGTGGAACTGACCGTTGTAATGCCGTGCCTCAACGAGGCCGAGACCGTTGCCACGTGCGTGCGCAAGGCCGTCGACTTCATGAAGCGGCACGGGATCGACGGCGAGGTCGTGGTCGCCGACAACGGCAGCACCGACGGATCGCAGCAGCTCGCCCGTGACGCGGGCGCCCGGGTGGTGCACGTCGCCGAGAAGGGGTACGGCAACGCCCTCATGGGCGGCATCCGCGCCGCCCGCGGCAAGTACGTGATCATGGGCGACGCCGACGACTCCTACGACTTCACGAACCTCATGCCGTTCGTGGAGCAGCTCCGGGACGGCGCCGACCTGGTGATGGGCAACCGGTTCCGCGGCGGGATCAAGCCGGGCGCGATGCCCCCGCTCCACCGCTACCTCGGCAACCCCGTGCTGTCGTTCATCGGCCGGCTGTTCTTCGGCAGCAAGGTCGGCGACTTCCACTGCGGCCTGCGTGGCTTCCGCCGGGACTCGATCCTGCGGATCGGGCTGCAGACCGGCGGCATGGAGTTCGCCAGCGAGATGGTGGTGAAGGCCACCCTCAACGGCCTCGACGTGCGCGAGGTGCCCACCACGCTCTCCCCCGACGGCCGGTCCCGCCCGCCGCACCTGCGCTCCTGGCGGGACGGCTGGCGCCACCTGCGCTTCCTGCTGCTGTACAGCCCGCGCTGGCTGTTCCTCATCCCCGGCCTGGTGATGATGGCGATCGGCCTGATCGCCGGGGTGCTGCTCACCAGGGGCCCGGTGGTCATCGGCGCGCTCGCGTTCGACGTCGACACCCTCGTCGGCGCGTCGGCGATGGTGGTGATCGGCTTCCAGGCGGTGCTGTTCGCGCTGTTCACCAAGGTGTACGCGGCCGAGGAGGGCTTTTTGCCCGAGGACCGGCGGGTCCGCCGGCTGATCGAGACGATCAGCCTGGAGAAGGGGCTCGTCATGGGCGGCCTGCTCGCGCTCGCCGGGCTCGGCGGCCTGGTCGCCTCGCTCGTGCACTGGAAGGTGAACAACTTCGGCGAGCTCAACCCGCGGGAGGCGCTGCGCATCGTCGTGCCGTCCGCCACCGCGCTGATCATGAGCTTCCAGACGATCTTCGCGGCGCTGTTCATCAGCATCCTCGGCATCCGCCGTACCAAGGAGAACCCGGAGGACGTGGCCGCGTCCGCGGTGGAGGAGGCCGCCGAGGCCGTGACCCGGGCGCCGGAGGACGCCTCCGCGATCGGCGGCGAGGAGGAGAAGGCGGAGACGTCGGCGAAGTCGTAGCCGCCGCCGCCCCGCGGGCCCCGCCGCCGCGCAACCGGGGTAACGGTTTCGAGACAGGTCTCCGCGCCGTCTAGGCTTGTAGCATGCCTCAGCACATCTTGACCGCCGTCGCGTGGCCGTACGCCAACGGGCCGCGCCACATCGGACACGTCTCCGGATTCGGCGTTCCGTCCGACATCTTCAGTCGCTACCAGCGAATGGCGGGCAACAAGGTGCTGATGGTGAGCGGCACCGACGAGCACGGCACGCCCATCCAGGTGCAGGCCGACCAGGAAGGGGTGAGCACCCGGGAGCTGGTCGACCGGTACAACCGGATCATCGCCGAGGACCTGACCGCGCTCGGCCTCTCCTACGACCTGTTCACCCGCACCACGACCCGCAACCACTACGAGGTCACCCAGGAGCTCTTCCTCGGCCTGTACAAGAACGGCTACGTGGTGCCGCGGACGACCCTGGGCGCGGTGTCGCCGTCCACCGGCCGGACCCTGCCCGACCGCTACATCGAGGGCACCTGCCCCATCTGCAAGTACGACGGGGCGCGCGGCGACCAGTGCGACAACTGCGGCAACCAGCTCGACCCGATCGACCTGATCAACCCCAGGTCGAAGATCAACGGGGAGACGCCGAAGTTCGTCGAGACCGAGCACTTCATGCTCGACCTGCCGGCGTTCGCCGAGGTGCTCGGCTCCTACCTGCAGCGCAAGCAGGGCGAGTGGCGGCCGAACGTGCTGAAGTTCTCCCTCAACCTGCTCAACGACCTGCAGCCGCGCGCCATCACCCGCGACCTCGACTGGGGCGTCCCGATCCCGCTGGACGGCTGGCGGGACCTGGAGAACAAGCGGCTGTACGTCTGGTTCGACGCGGTCATCGGGTACCTGAGCGCGTCGATCGAGTGGGCGAAGCGGTCCGGCGACCCCGACGCCTGGCGGGCGTGGTGGCAGTCGCCCGACGCCCGCAGCTACTACTTCATGGGCAAGGACAACATCGTCTTCCACTCCGTGATCTGGCCGGCGATGCTGCTCGGCTACAACGGGGAGGGGGCGAAGGGCGGCACGCCCGGCTCGCTCGGCCGGCTCAACCCGCCCACGGAGGTCGTGTCGAGCGAGTACCTGACGATGGAGGGGCGCAAGTTCTCCTCCTCCCGCCGGGTCGTCATCTACGTGCGGGACTTTCTGTCCCGGTACGACGCGGACGCGCTGCGGTACTACATCGCGGTCGCCGGGCCGGAGACCCAGGACACCGACTTCACCTGGGCGGAGTTCCTCAACCGGAACAACGGCGAGCTGGTCGCGGCCTGGGGCAACCTGGTCAACCGGTCGATCTCGATGGCGGCCAAGAACTTCGGCGAGATCCCGCAGCCGGGTGAGCTCACCGACGCCGACCGGGCGCTGCTCGAGCGGTCGAAGGCGGCCTTCCCGGTGGTGGGCGCCGAGCTGAGCCGGTCGCGGTTCAAGAACGCGATCACCGAGGCGTTCAACGTGGTGCGCGAGGCGAACAAGTACCTCGCCGAGCAGGCGCCGTGGAAGCTCAAGGACGACCCGGACCGCCAGCGGTCGATCCTCTACGTGGCGCTGCAGGTGGTCGACGACGCCAAGACCCTGCTCACGCCGTTCCTGCCGAACTCCTCGAACAAGGTCTACAAGATGCTCGGCGGCGAGGGCACCTGGTCCTCCATGCCGGAGATCAAGGAGGTGGACGAGGAGGGCGGCCGGCCGTACCCGGTGATCACCGGTACGTACGAGAACGACAAGGCCACCTGGGAGCCGCGGCCGATCCGGCCGGGCACCCCGCTGTCGGCCCCCACGCCGCTGTTCCGCAAGCTCGACCCGAAGATCGTGGACGAGGAGCTGGCCCGCCTTGAAGGGTGAGCGGCCGCCGGCCCCCGAGCCGCTGGCCGGGGAGGTGTTCGACAGCCACTGCCACCTCGACATCATGGTGGGCGCGCGCGCCGCGTCCTCCGGCGACCCGATCGCCCTCGCCGCCCAGGCGGCGGGGGCGGACGTGGCGCGGATCCTGGCGGAGTCGCGCGCGGTCGGCGTGACCCGGGTGGTGACGATCGGGTACGACCTGCGCTCGTCGGAGTGGGCGGCGGAGGCCGCGGCCCGGCACGCCGACGTGTACGCCGGGGTGGCGATCCACCCGAACGAGGCCGGGTCGGCGACGGACGAGGCGCTCACCCGCATCGAGGAGCTCGCCCGGCTGCCGCAGGTGCGGGCCGTGGGCGAGACCGGGCTCGACTACTACCGCGACTGGGCCTCCCGGGAGGACCAGCACGCGTCGTTCCGGGCGCACATCGAGATCGCCAAGCGCACCGGCAAGGCCCTCGTCATCCACGACCGGGAGGCGCACGACGACGTGCTGCGCGTGCTGGCGGAGGCCGGGGCGCCGGACGTGGTGGTGTTCCACAGCTTCTCCGGCGACGCGGAGCTCGCCAAGAAGTGCGCGGACGCGGGGTACTACATGTCGTTCTCGGGTCCGGTGACCTACAAGAACGCCGGCTACCTGCGGGAGGCGGCGAAGGTCGCTCCGAAGGAGCTGATCCTCGTCGAGACCGACGCCCCGTACCTGCCGCCCACCCCCCACCGCGGCAAGCCGAACTCCCCCTACCTGATCCCGCTCACGCTGCGCTGCCTCGCCGAGGTGAAGTCCATGCCGGAGGACGAGCTCTGCGCGGCCATCAGCGCCAACGGCGAGCGGGTCTTCGGCGCCTGGGGGTGAGCTTCGCGCGGCGGCGGCCTCAGCCGGTCCGCGCGGCCGTGCCGTACCCGCCGGGCCGGGCGGCCCGGGTTCGGCTGACCGTGTCTTTCCGCACAGGCGGCCAAGGTCAAGCGTGGCCAATGTCACGCTGTGCGTTATGGTGATCCGGTTGAGGCCTTCGCGATCTCACCGCTACCGTCAACGCGGCGACGCACCGTGGCGATAGTCCGGGTCGGCGCACTGAGGACGACGTACTGGTGACGATGTGCTTGGGGGCCGATCGAATGCCTGACCGTCACACCACGTTCCTCACCCCGCCCGCAGCGATGCCCGCCCCGCGCCCGACCGCCGACCGCGCCGCCGCCGTCCCGCCCGCCCGCGAGCCGATCTCCGACGCCTTTCCCGCGCCCGTCGCCGACGCGGATCCCGAGCCCGGGCAGCCGCAGGGGGGTACGCCGCCGCAGGG
>QGUZ01000539.1 GCA_003242605.1 Actinomycetota bacterium | reverse complement strand
ACACCGAGACGTGGCCGTGAGGGGAGGACCGGTGAGCGGTGCGAGGGACGACGAGGGCCGCCGGGAGCCGCGCGAGCGGTCCCGGCCCGCGGACCCGGAGCCGGGCCCCGGGCACGTGAGCGCCGACGTGGAGTGGGTGGCCTCGGACGAGGACGATCCGGACGCCGGGTCCGGCCGGACCGACGCCGACGACGGCGGCTACCTGCCCGGCGAGGGAACCGGCCGCCCCTACTAGCCGATTCCGCCGCCGGCGCGAGGGCGGCGGGACGGATCGCGTACGGCACCGGGCCGAGGCGGCGCGCGCCCAGGTCGCGGTGGCCGCGCGATCCGCGCCACCGGAACGCCGGTACGTCACAGACCTGGAGGCAGCGTGAGCGAGATCGCACGCGGGATCCCGGACTACCCGTTCGCCAACCCGGCCCCGCTGACACCGCCCGCGGAGTGGGCCGAGCTGCGGCGGACCTGCCCGGTCAGCCGGGTCCGGCTGCCCAGCGGCGACGAGGCGGTGCTGCTCTCCCGCTACCGGGACGTCAAGAACCTGCTCGCCGACCCGCGGTTCACCCGCACGCTCGCGGCCGCCGACGCGGCGCGGCTCAGCGCGGACGGCACGGTGTTCGGCCGGGGCGACTCCGAGATCACCGGGCCGTTCCACGGCGAGTGGCGGCGGCTGGTGGGCCGGGCGTTCACCGCCAAGCGGGTCGCCGAGCTGCGGCCCCGGATCGAGGCGATGGCCGGGCACCTCATCGACGAGATGGTGCGCCAGGGCCCGCCCGCCGACCTGTGCGCGAAGGTCGCCTTCCCGCTCCCGGTGTGGGCGATCTGCGGCCTGCTCGGCGTGCCGGACGCCGACCGGGACCGGTTCCGGTACTGGTCCGACACGATGCTCAGCCTCACCCGATACTCCCGGGCGGAGATCGAGGCGGCCGAGGCCGAGTTCACCGCGTACATGAGCGCGCTGATCGCGGCGAAGCGGGCCGCGCCCGGCGACGACCTGATCAGCGATCTGCTCGCGCTGGTCGGCTCGCTCGAGTCCGGCCTCACCGAGCGCATGCTGCTGCTCACCGCGCAGGGCCTGCTCGTGGCCGGGCACGAGACCACCACGAACATGATCGGCAAGATGGTGGCGATGCTGCTCGCCGACCGCACCCGGTGGGAGACCCTGCTCGCCGACCCGTCGCTGGTCCGCACCGCGGTGGAGGAGTCGCTGCGGTTCGACGCCAACCCCGGCTTCGGGCTGCCCCGCTATCTCGGCGAGCCGGTCGAGCTCGGCGGCGTGACGCTGCCCGCGGGCACCACGGTGATCTGCAACATGGGCGCGGCGAACCGGGACGAGGAGGAGTTCGACCGGGCCGACGAGATGGTGCTCGACCGCAGCCCGAACGCGCACATCACGTTCGGCGTCGGGCCGTACGCGTGCCTCGGCCAGGCGCTCGCCCGGGCCGAGCTGCGCAGCGTGCTGCGCGAGCTGCTGCGCCGCGTGCCCACGCTCGAGCTCGCCGTACCGGTCGAAGAGCTCGCCTACCGGCAGGGCCTGCTCGTCGGCGGCCTGGAGCGGCTGCCGGTCCGCTGGTGATCAGGTGGCGGGTACGGCGGGCCCGGTGACCGGCAGCCCGGCCGCGCGCCAGGCGTGGAAGCCGCCGATCACGTCGCTGGCGCGGGTGAGCCCGAGCTCGTGCGGCGCGGCGGTGCGGCCGGGGTGCCGCCCTCCGCGTACGGCACCCCGCGGGGCGGGCCGGTCAGCTCGCGTCCGGCTCGGCCGCCTCGGGGCCGCGCGCCGCGGCCTCGCCCGCGCCCGCCGGGCCGGCGGCCCCGTCCGCGGCCGCGGGGGCCGGCGGGGCCGCCGCCGGGCGCGTGCCGTACGCGATGTCCTCGTGCGCGAAGCGGCGCAGCGCGCTGAACACGGTGTCCCACGGCCGTCCAGACCACCACGGTCTCCAGCAGGGCGTCGTGGTCCTGCTCGGTGAGGAGCTGCGCGACCTCGGCCTCGGCGACCTGGCGCGCGGCGCGGGCGTAGACGTCGAGGAGGCCG
>QGUZ01000538.1 GCA_003242605.1 Actinomycetota bacterium | reverse complement strand
CGCGCTCGGCCGCTCTTCGCTCTCCGCGTTCCACGCCGCGTCCCGGGAACGCATCGGCCGCACCCCGCGCGACCACCGACCCGGCGTTCCGGCCCGAAGCGACGCGGGTGGCCGCCGGGCGGGGTGGGTGACCGCCTTGAACGCCGGCACGGGCGAGCACCGCACCGTGCCGGACCCGGGAAAACCGGTTGCGCGGCGACGACGGTGCGCGGATAGCCTGTCAGCCATGTCGAGCCCTGAGGCATCCAGAGCGGGGGCTTTCGGTCACGCCGTCAGCCCCTGAATCACCGAGATCTGCCGTACTCCCCGCCCGGCTCCCGCGATCGCGCGGGTCGGGGGCCGGCGCCTGCCGCTCTGGGGCTGACCGCGGTGACGAGACGTCGTCCTTACCGTTCTCCTCACCTCGGAGTCCCCGATGCCTCTTGCGCTCTATCTGCTCGCCGTGGCGGTCTTCGCCATGGGGACCTCGGAGTTCATGCTCGCCGGGCTGCTCCCGGACATCGCCGCCGACCTCGGCGTGACCGTCGGCGCCGCCGGCCTGCTGACCTCGGCCTTCGCGGCCGGAATGATCATCGGTGCGCCGCTGATGGCCGCGCTCGCGCGCCGGTGGCCGGCACGGAGCGGCCTGCTCGCGTTCGTGCTGGTGTTCGCGGCGGCCCACGCGGTGAGCGCGCTGTCGGCGAACCTCCCGGTTCTGCTCGTCGCGCGCGTGGTCGCCGCCGTGGCGAACGCCGGCTTCCTCGCCGTCGCCCTGACCACCGCGGCCACGCTGGTGGCGAACGATCGGAAGGGGCGGGCGCTCGCCGTGCTGCTGTCGGGCACCACCGTCGCGACCATCGCCGGAGTGCCCGGCGGCGCGGCGCTCGGCACGCTGCTCGGCTGGCGGGCGACCTTCTGGGCGATCGCCCTGCTGTGCCTTCCCGCCGCCCTCGGCATCGTCACGGGCGTCCCCGCCCGCGGCGAGCCCGCACCGGACGACCCGCCCCGGCCGAGCCTGCGGACCGAGCTCCGCCTGCTCACCAGGCCACGGCTGATCCTGGTGATGCTGATCGCCGCGCTGGTCAACGCCGCGACCTTCGGTACCTTCACCTTCCTCGCCCCGATCGTCACCGGCACCGCCGGCCTGGCCGAATGGTGGGTCCCCGTCGTGCTGGTGCTCTTCGGCCTCGGCTCCTTCCTCGGCGTGACCGTCGCGGGGCGCCTGGCGGACCGGAGGCCCGGCCTGGTCATCGCGGCCGGCGGGCCGGTGCTGCTGGCCGGCTGGGTGGCGCTGGCGGTCCTCGCCGCCCGGCCGGTCGCGCTGCTCGTCCTGGTGTTCGTGCAGGGCGCGCTGTCGTTCGCGCTGGGCAGCACGTTGATCACCAGGGTGCTGTACGCGGCGTCCGATGCCCCGACCATGGGCGGCTCGTATGCGACCGCGTCCCTGAACATCGGCGCGGCCGGTGGCCCCGTCCTCGCGGCGACCACCCTGGGTCCGGGGCAGGCGGACATCGGCCCGGTGTGGGTCAGCGGCCTGCTGATCGCGGCCGCGCTGCTCCTTGCCCTCCCGCTGCTGCGGGTCATCACGGCACCGCCCGCCGGGCGCGCCGGCGCGGGATCGCCTGGCCCGCACGACTCCCGAGGGGACGGAGCGGAGAAGGGCACGCCGGGCGGCACGGGCGGTCGTGGGCAGGAGGCCGCCGGGATTCCCACCGCCGCGGACGGCGACGACTGATCGCCTCCTGCTTCGGCACGGTCCCCGTGCACGTTGCCGTGGCCGCTCTTCCGCCCTGGTGCGATCTCGACGCGATGGAAAAGCGGCCGCGGCGACGGCCGAGACCTCCGGGGCGATCGAGGAACTCGCCCTGGGTGACAGCTTGATATGACCGGTGTTCCGCTTCGGGCGGGGCTGGTGGTGGCGGGTCTGGTGGGGCGCACAGAGACACGGCGCCTTTACTTTGTAGATCTCATACGGGGAGCGAGCCGAGCTCGACCGGCTCGGCGATCACGTCGACGAGCGCGCCGTTGCGCAGCACGGTGATCGGGAACGG
>QGUZ01000537.1 GCA_003242605.1 Actinomycetota bacterium | reverse complement strand
GGTCTCCATGGCTCCTCCGGTTCCCCGAACCGTGCGCCCGGCCCGGCGGCGGAGCCGCCCCGCACGCCGGCGGGCGCCGCGGGCGGCCGGGCCGGGCGCGGGCGGCCGGGCCGTCCGCCCGCCTCGCCGACGCCCTCCCCGGCACACCGGCACCGAAACGGGCATCAACTCCAATTTCGGGCAGAGGCGATGGCGGTGCCGGGGCCCGGGCCAGCCGGTCCCTCGGCGCCACGCGGCACGGCGGTCGGCCCGCGCCCGCGCCGCCCCCAGTGCCGGATCGCCGGAGTTCGCCATGACGCATGTCATGGGCGCCTCCGCCCGCCGCGAACGGCCCGCCGCCGTGTCTCACAAATGAGACGTAGATCGGAAAATTCCGTTCGTAACGTGTCGAACAGGGACCGCCGTTCCGGCGGCGATCAGGAAACGAGAGGTCACCCATGGCAGCAACCCCCCAGCGCGTGGACAGGGCCGTGCTCGAGCGGGTCGAGGTGCCGATGCGGGACGGGCTGCGGCTCCGCGGGGTCGTGTATCGCGTCGACGGCGCGCCGCGGCCGGTGGTGCTGGTCCGCACCCCGTACGGCGAGCAGACGACCCGCAATCTCCCGACCCTGCCGCTGCTGGACGCCGGGTTCTCGGTGATGGTGCAGTTCTGCCGGGGCACCGGCGGCTCCGACGGCGAGCTGCGCACCTTCGAGAACGAGGCCGACGACGGCCTCGACACCATCGAGTGGCTGGTGAAGCAGCCGTGGTGTGACGGCAACGTCGCCATGTTCGGCCTGTCCTACCTGGGCATGTGCCAGCTCGCGGTGAGCGGCCACCGGCCGCAGGGGCTGCGGGCGATCGTGCCGATCGTCGCCCCGGACGACTACCGGGACGGGCTCGCCTACCGGCAGGGCGCCTTCCAGCTCGGGCAGTCCCTCGCCTGGCACATGATGAAGGCCGCCCAGCAGCTCGGCGACGCGGCCGCCCGCGGCGAGGACGTGGCGGAGAGGTTCGCCGCGCTCGGGCGGCTGACGGCGGACATCCCCGCCGCCTACCGGGCGCTGCCGCTGATCGACCGGCCCGTGATCGGCGACGTGCTGCCGAGCTGGCGCACCTTCCTGGAGAAGGAGAACGACCCGGACTACTGGCGGCGCATCGGCTACTCCCACCGGGTCGCCCGCACCGCCGTACCCGGGCTGCACATCGGCGGCTGGTTCGACCTGTTCCTGCGCGGCACGATCAACACCTACACCACGATCGTGCGGAACGCCGACCCGGAGACCGCCCGCAACCAGCACCTGATCATCGGCCCCTGGGCGCACGGGGACGAGACCGGCGTCACCGGCGAGGTGTTCTACGAGAACGGCTCGGCCCTGGCGATCAACCTGGAGGAGCAGCAGCTGCGCTTCCTCCGGGAGAGCATCGCCGGCGAGCCCACCACGCTGCCCCCGGTGCAGATCTACGTGATGGGCGCGGGCCGCTGGCGGGTGGAGAACGAGTGGCCGCTCGCCCGCACCGACTGGCAGACCTGGTACCTCGGGCCGGACGGCACGCTCGGCCGCGAGATGCCCGCCGAGGGGTCGCTGACGTACGTCCACGACCCGCACGATCCGGTGCCGACCGTGGGCGGGGCGCTCCTCATGGCGGGCAGCCCGGACGGCGGGCTGAGCTACCAGCCGGGCTCCCGGGACCAGCGGGTGCTCGACGGCCGCAGCGACATCCTGCGGTTCGTCAGCCCGGTGCTCGACCGCGACGTCGAGGTCACCGGCCCGCTGACGGTACGGCTGTTCGCCGCCACCTCGGCCGCCGACACCGACTTCACCGCCAAGCTCATCGACGTCCACCCGGACGGGCGGGCGATGGGCATCGCCGACGGCATCGTGCGGGCCCGCTACCGCAACGGCATGGACCAGCCGAGCCCGGTCGTGCCCGGCGAGGTGTACGAGTACACGATCGACCTGGGGGCGACCAGCCAGGTGTTCAAGGCGGGGCACCGCATCCGCGTCGACATCGCCAGCTCCAACTTCCCCTGCTACGACCGCAACTCCGG
>QGUZ01000536.1 GCA_003242605.1 Actinomycetota bacterium | reverse complement strand
CGCGCGTCCCCCGGGCCGCGCCGTCTCCCCCTCCCCCGGGTGTCCCCCGCTCCCCTGGGGCCCCCCCGCGGCGGGCCCGCGGGCGCCTCGGCGGGCCGGCGGGCGGCGGCCCGGGGCCCCCCGCCGTACCGCGCGGTGCCCGAGCCGCGCGAGGCGCGGAAGCCGCGCCGTCCCTCCGCGGGCTCCACCTCGGGGCCGAGGCCGAGCCGGGCGGCGCGGACCACCCGCTCCTCCTCGGGGGAGAGCGGCTCCACGCCCCGGCCACCGCGCACCGGCCGCACGTACGTGCGCGTCTCGGCGCGGGCGCTCACGGCGGTGAGCACGAGGCCGTCGCCCATGCTGTTGAGGAAGGCGGCGGAGAACGACCGCCGCCCGGTCTCCTGCGGCGCGTCGTACCGGCAGACGGCGACGTCCCGGATCGCCCTGCCGTCGATGCCTCCGGCGCCGAGCACGGCCTGCCGGGTGAGCAGGTCGCGGCAGTCGTCGACCGCGCGCCGCGCCCGCCGCAGCGCGAGCACCGCGACCCCCGCGCCGGTGACCCCGAAGAACGCCGCGATCGCCGATCCGATCTCCGTGAGCGTCATGTGACGCAGGGTAACCCCGATCGTCAGGGTCCCGCAGCGGAATCGGCAGCGGGCACCGCCTTTCGCCGCAACCGATGGCCGAGCAGCCACACCAGCACCACGGCGCCGATGCCGAACGCGTCCTGCACGATCCGGCCCCCGACCGGGCTGAGCACGGGGATCTCCGCCGCCCGCAGCGACACCCCCCACCAGGGGATGGTGAGCACGTAGTAGAGCCAGATCCCGCCCGCAAGCCACAGCCGCGCCGGATCGCGCCCGGTGCCGACGACCGCGCCGAGCACGACGACGATCCAGGCGAGGTGGTGGATCCAGGCCACCGGGGAGAGCAGCACGGCCATCAGCCCGGTGAGCGCGATGCCGGTCATCCGGTCGCCGTCGCGGAACGCCCGGCGGGCGAAGCGGAAGCCGTACCAGGCGACGACCGCGACGAGGGCGAGCCAGAGCGCGGTGGTGACCGCGTCCGGCAGGTAGATGCGCAGCAGCATGCCGCGGATCGACTGGTTCGTGGTGGCCGCGTTCGCGCCGAGCCGCTCGGAGTCGAGCAGCGCGGAGAACCAGAAGTCGGCGGCGTCCTGCGGGATGACCGCGAACGGGGCGAGGGTGAGCAGGGCGGCGGTGAAGCACGCCATGAAGAACGTCTGCCGCTGCTCGCGCGAGCCGTCCCGGCCGAACCCGGTGATGAGCAGGTAGATCAGGAAGACGCCCGGGGTGAGCTTGACCGCGGTGGCGAGCCCGATCAGCATGCCGCGCGGCCACCACGGCCGCCGCGCGGTCAGGTCGACCAGGCAGAGCATGACGAGCAGGATGTCGATCTGGCCGAACCGCACCTGGTCGCGGATCGGCATCAGGTACGTGCACGCCGCGGTGAGCAGGCCGAGCGCCACCGGCGACCACCGGCCGGCGAACCGCCCGTCCGGGCCCTCCAGGGCGGCGCGGAACGCGTGCCGTACCGTGACCGCGAGCGCGACGAAGATGCCCGCCGTCCAGACCCACTGGGCGACCGGCCAGGACATCCAGGCGAGCGGGATGGCGAGCAGCACCGCGATCGGCGGGTAGGTGAACGGCAGCAGCTGCGGGGCGGGCGTGACGAACTCGTAGACGGGCAGCCCCTGCAGCACGCTCTGCCCGCCGGTGCGGTAGACCTCGAGGTCGACGAGGCGCTGGTCGTCCGGGTTGGTGAGCCAGTACGCCACCACGGGCGCGGCCGCCGCGACGATGATCACAAGCGCCAGCAGCCTGCCCCAGAGGGGGCTCCGGATCGCGGTGGTCTCGCCAGTCGTCACGACCCGGCAGGCTACCGCGATGTACGGCAGACTGGTGGGCCCGCGAGGCCACAGCGGCGAAACCACCACATCCGACGCGAAACGGGGCAGTAGATGGCGGAAGCAGGTCCGTATCCGGCCGACGGCGCGCGGGCACCGCTGACCGCGCGGGCGACCGCGGCCCGCCGGGCC
>QGUZ01000535.1 GCA_003242605.1 Actinomycetota bacterium | reverse complement strand
GGGCCCAGGCCCCCCTGCCAGGGATGGGGGCCCTCCCGGACCGGGACGCGCTGGAACGCACCCTCACCCCCGTCGGCGGCCCGGTACGGCGGGCCATGCGGCGGGCGGCCGCGCGGGCCGCGGCCGAGTTCCGGCGCCGCCTGCTCGCGGCCGAGCGCCCCGACGACTTCGCGGCGGAGTTCGTGACCGGCGGGCTGGCGCGGGTGCGGGACGCGGTGCGCGTCTACCGGTCCGGCGGCCGGCTCGGCGACGAGGAGGCCGCCCGCCTGGGGCTCGACCTCGCCGTCATCCGGGTGCGGGACGAGGCGTGGACGCTGATCGACGACGACACGATCGGCGCGCACCTGGAGCTCTGGCGGGATCTGGCCACGCGGCTCGAGCCGCCGTTCGTCCCGCCCGCCGCGGCGCTGCTCGGCGTCGCCGCCTGGCGCAACGGCGACTGCACGCTGGCGGGCATCGCGGTCGGCCGCGCGCTCGCGCTCGACCCCGACTACACGATGGCCCGCCTCCTCTCGGAGGGCCTGCGCCACCTGGTCCCGCCGGAGATCCTGCGGTCGGGACCGACCGCGGAGGAGCTCGACCAGCAGATGGGGCGGCCCACGGTGGCGTGGCTGATCCCGTTGTGCGGGCTGCTCGACGATGCGGGGCTGTCTCGGTCCGCGCCGGGGCGTGCGGAGGCGTCGTGACGGCGCGGGCGGGACCGTGGGGCGGACGCCGGGGTCGTGGAAGACGTGTGACGGCGTGCGGGACCGGCCCGGGCACGCACGCAGGCGGCGGTGCCGGGCGGTCGCTCACGTCATGGGCACAGACCGGCCCGCCGAGGGTGCCGTCGGGATTTCGAGCTGGAGAAAAGAGGTGTGCGATGCCGTGCGGAACGGGGGTCGATCAGAGGCTGTTGCCTTCCGCCTTGCGGCGTTCGTTGTACGCCCGCATCCGGGCGGGGTAACCGGTGAGCTGGACGTCGTAGACGGGAAGGGCGAGATCCCGGGCCACCTTGTGGATCACCTGGGGGGAGCCCACCCGCCTTCGGGTCCACTCGCCGTCGTGGGCCACCGCGACCGCCGTGGTGTCGGTGGCGAACGTCTCGGGTTCGACGTAGAACTCAACGCCGCGGCGTGATTTGGCGAAGGCGATGAGGGCCTCGATGTCGGCGTCCGTGGCCTCGCGGTCGAATTTGGCGACCTTACGCCCGCGCCACCGCCTGATTCCATAGCGATCCCGCCATCTCATAACCCCTGTATACCTTTCTTGACCCTGTCTTGGGCATCGTCTCGGGGTCGGGTCGGGGACGGGCCGGGGTTTTTCCGGATGGACGGCGCCTGCGGCCGGGCGCAGGATGGATCCGCACCCAGGAGAAGGCCGATCTCGCGTGCACTTCGGCCATCCGGAGAGGATGAGGCACATGCAGGCTGCGGCACCTCGGGGGCCCGGAGTCCGGGTCGTCCCGCATCCCCAGCTCCGCGTCACCGATCAGGACCGGGAGCAGGTGGTCGAGCGCATCAAGACCGCGTTCGCCGAAGGGCGGATCGACAAGGACGAGATGGATTTGCGGCTCGACCGCGCGATGACCGCCCGCACGCACGGCGAGCTCGCCCCGGTGGCGCAGGACCTCTACCCTCAGGGCTACTCGCGGCCGACGCCGGCGTACGCGCCCCCGCGCGCCGGTGAGCCCGACGGGCTCGAGCGGGTCGGCGCCGCCGTGTCCCACCTGCTGATGCTCGCGGGGGCGGTCGTGGTCGGCCCCCTGGTCATGCTCATCGTGGGCAGGAACTCGCCCTACGTGCGGCGGCACGCGGTGGAGGCGCTCAACTTCCACCTCACCTTGCTCGGCGCGACGATCCTGCTGCCGTTCACGGTGATCGGCATTCCCTTCATCCCGGTCATCTGGGTCGTCGCACTGATTCTGTCGATCATCGGCGGGCTCGCCGCACTCGGCGAAGGCGAGTTCCGCTACCCGCTGACCCTGCGACCGGTCAAGTAGCGGAGCGGCCGCACCCGGCCGGGCCGTGCCGCTCGGCCCGGTGACGCTCGGCCCGGTGA
>QGUZ01000534.1 GCA_003242605.1 Actinomycetota bacterium | reverse complement strand
CCTGGGCTGACGCCTCCGGGCAGGTGCTCGGGCCCACGGGGCGGCCGCGTCCGGTCTTCCCGGAGCCGGTGCCGCCGACCACCCACGGCCCGGCCCGGGTGGTCGCCATGGTCAACCAGAAGGGCGGCGTCGGCAAGACGACGACCACCATCAACCTCGGCGCCGCGCTCGCCGAGGTCGGTCAGAAGGTGCTGCTGGTCGACTTCGACCCGCAGGGCGCCCTGTCGGTGGGCCTGGGCATCGACCCCCGCCCGCTGGAGGTGACGGTCTACGACCTCATCATGGAGGAGGCGGACGTCACCACCGACAACGTCCTGCTCCAGACCAGCGTGGAGAACATGGACCTGTTGCCCAGCAACATCTTCCTCTCCGGCGCGGAGATCCGGCTGGTCAACGAGGTCGCCCGCGAGTACGCGCTGGCCCGGGCGCTGGAACCGCTCATCCCGCACTACGACATCTGCCTGATCGACTGCCAGCCGTCGCTCGGCCTGCTCACCGTCAACGCGCTCACCGCGGCGCACAGCGTGATCATCCCGCTGGAGTGCGAGTTCTTCGCGCTGCGCGGCGTGGCGCTGCTGATGGAGTCGATCAACAAGGTGAAGGAGCGGCTCAACAAGAACCTGGAGATCGACGGGCTGCTCGCCACCATGTACGACCCGCGCACGCTGCACGCGCGCGAGGTGCTGCAGACGATCATGCAGGGGTTCGGCGACAAGGTCTTCCACACGGTGATCAACCGCACCGTGCGGTTCCCGGACGCCACGCTCGCCGGGGAGCCGATCACCCAGTTCGACCCCGCGTCGCTGGGGGCGGCCGCCTACCGGGAGCTCGCCCGGGAGCTGCTCGCCCGCTGGCCCAAGCGGGAGTGACCGCCGTGGCCGCGCGCGGCGAACGGCGCCGCCGCGCGGCGATGTGCGGGAGAATGGTGCGGTGAACGGGCAGCAGGAGACCGCGCCGCGGGAGGCGTCCGAAGGGTTCCAGGTCCACCTGGAGAAGTTCGAGGGGCCGTTCGACCTGCTGCTGAGCCTGATCTCCAAGCACAAGCTCGACATCACCGAGGTCTCCCTCCACCAGGTCACCGACGAGTTCATCGCCTACATCCGCTCCCGCGGACCGGACTGGGACCTGGACCAGGCCAGTCACTTCCTGCTCGTCGCCGCCACCCTCCTCGACCTCAAGGCGGCGCGGCTGCTGCCCAGCGGCGAGGTGGAGGACGAGGAGGACCTCGCCCTCCTGGAGGCCCGCGACCTGCTGTTCGCCCGGCTGCTGCAGTACCGGGCGTACAAGGAGGTCGCCAAGGTGTTCGCCGCCCGCATGGCCGAGGAGGCGCTGCGCTACCCGCGGCAGGTGCCGATGGAGCCGCAGTTCGCCGGGCTGCTGCCCGAGCTCGTGCTCGGCGTCGGGCCGGAGGGCCTCGCCCGCATCGCCGCCCGGGCCTTCGCGCCGAAGCGGCCGCCCACCGTCTCCACCGAGCACATCTATCAACCGCGGGCGAGCGTACGCGAGCAGGCGGCTATTCTGGTGGCGCGGCTGAGGCGGGTGCGCAAGGCCACCTTCCGCGCCCTCATCTCCGACTGCGCGGGCATCCACGAGGTCGTCGCGCGCTTCCTCGCGGTGCTGGAGCTGTACCGGGAGGCGGCCGTCACCTTCGAACAGCTCGAACCGTTCGGGGACCTGCACGTGATCTGGACCGGCGGCGAGGACGGCGAGGTGGCGGTGACCGACGACTACGACGTGGGCCCCGCCGGCGACGAGAAAGCCCCCGTTGCGGAAGGCGGAGAGACCACCGATGACTGATCCCGAACCGGATCCCTCCCCGGACACCGGCGTGCCCGAGCCCGCCGTACCGGACGACGCCCCGAGGGCCGGCGGCGGGGACGCCGAGCAGGCGGGCCCGGACTCGGCGCAGGGCGGGCCCGAGGACGCCGGCGGGCGGCCCCCCCCCCCCCCCCCGCCCCCCCCCCCACGCCTCCCCCCCCCCCTGGGCCGGCGCGCGGGCCCCTGCGACCCCCCCCCCGGCGCGCGGGCCGCCCCCCGCCGCGTGTGG
>QGUZ01000247.1 GCA_003242605.1 Actinomycetota bacterium | reverse complement strand
CCGCAGGCCTACGGGGCGCAGCCCGGCCAGCAGGCGTACGGCCAGCAGGGGGCGTACGGGCAGCCCGGTCAGGGGGGTGCCTTCGGGCAGCAGGCGTACGGTCAGCAGCCCGGCCAGCAGTCGGGTCCGCAGGCCTACGGCCAGCAGGGCGCCTACGGTCAGCAGCCCGGGCAGCAGTCGGGCCCGCAGGCCTACGGGGCGCAGCCCGGCCAGCAGCAGGCCTACGGTCAGCAGCCCGGCCAGCAGACCGGGCCGCAGGCGTACGGCCAGCAGGGCGGGTACGGCCAGCAGCCCGGTCAGCAGGCCTACGGGGCGCAGCCCGGCTACGGCCAGCCGTCCTACGGCCAGCAGGGCGGGTACGGCCAGCCGCAGCCCGGCTACGCCCAGCCCGGATACGGCCAGGCCGGCTACGGGCAGCAGGGGTACGGCCAGCAGCAGGGGTACGCCCAGCCGGCCGCCTACGGCCAGCCCGGCTACCCGCCGCAGGGCTACGGGCAGGGGTACGGCCAGCCCGCCTACGCGCAGGGCCCGGTGCCGCCGGGAGCGCCCGCGCCGCTCGCCGAGTGGTGGCAGCGCCTGCTCGCCCGCCTCATCGACAGCCTCCTCCTCGGCGTGGTGGCGTTCATCGTCTCCTCGATCGTCGGCGGCATCATGGTGTCGTCGTCGTCGAGCCTCGAGGCGATGCTGAGCGCGATGGTCTGGAGCTCGGTGATCTCCGGAATCATCATCGGCCTGATCGCGTTCGCCTACGAGTTCTTCCTTCTCGGCCGGAACGGGCAGACGCTCGGCAAGCTCGCCCTGGGCATCAAGGTGGTGCAGGTCGGCGGCGCGCTCGGCCCCCAGGGGCTGCCGAACGACGTGGCGCTCAAACGGAGCGCGGTTTTGTGGCTGCCGTTGGTGCTGCAGGGCATTCCCTACATCAAGTGGGCCGCCTTCCTCTTCGTGCCCGTCAACATCCTCTGGCAGTTGTTCGACAAGCCGCTGCAGCAATGCCTGCACGACAAGGTCGCCGGGACGGTGGTTGTCAAGGTTAAGTAGTGGAAGATGACGGGGCCGAAGGTTTACAGCCTGTCGGCCCCGTTTTCGTGTCCGAACCTTGCGTCCGCCGGCACGTCCTTTGAGACAATCTTGACCCTTGGCGGCGTCCTTTCGCTTTGCCGGGCCGCCGGGGGTGGCATATCCAAGATCCTTTGTCCAGGTCAGCGAGCCCGGAACCCCTGTGCCACCGGGGGTTCCGGCGCTCTGCCCCCGCTTTCCCGTCCACTTTGTCGGTCATCGGGTAAGAAGCCTGGAGAGACGCGCATTAGGCTTGACAGTAGCCGCGGGGGCGCCCCGACCGGGGTGGCGCCCCAATACCCCGAGTGGTCGGGAGGATGACCTATGTTTCAGGTATTGTCCGCTTTGATACCCCCGGGAGTCGTGGCGGCCGTCGTCATCTATGCGGTGGTGAAGTTGGTCCGCGCCGAGGGGCCGGCCGCGACGCGCGAGCGCGACCGCGCCGCCGAGTCCCGGGAAGCCTCCGGGTCATGACTCCTGGCCTAGAATCCATGATGAGAGCGAATTGCTCGCGATGAAAACAGGGTATATGTTTGGCTAGCGAATCAAACAATGACCCTGCGAAAGGAATGTTCTAGGTGGCCACGCAGATCCAGAAGATTCTGATCGACGACCTCGATGGCGGCACGGCCAATGAGACCGTGTCCTTCGCCATTGACGGAAACTATTACGAGATCGACCTGAGCGACGAAAACGCCAAGAAGCTGCGGGAGGCGCTCAATCCTTTCGTGACCCACGCCCGGCGGGCGGACCCGACCCCCTCGCGGCGCCGGCGCTCGTCGCGCTCGACGTCCCGGGAGAAGAGCGCGGAGATCCGCTCCTGGGCCAAGGCGCAGGGCCTCCCGGTCAGCGAACGCGGTCGCATTGCCGCCTCCGTGGTGGAGCGGTACGAGCAGGCCCACTGACGGCGGGTGCGACCGTGCGGTTATCCCGGCCGTTGCAGACCCCCGACGGCCGGGATAACCGCATGATCCTGTTTTGCGGGTTCGTTAAACCTCGTTCGCTTGCGGCGTAGCGGGAACACCTCACCCCCGAACAGTAGTTGGATGGGGGTGAACGCCCTGCTCTCGGGGAACGTCTCTTGCCTAGGAGCGGTTGCCGGGTCGGGGCTACCATGCGGGGCGACGGGCCCGGATCTCCTGGACCCGCCTGACCCGCTCTGTGAGGAGCGACGAGATGTTCGAAAGGTTCACCGACCGCGCGCGGCGGGTTGTCGTCCTGGCCCAGGAAGAGGCCCGGATGCTCAACCACAACTACATCGGTACTGAGCACATCCTTCTTGGCTTGATCCACGAAGGTGAGGGCGTTGCCGCCAAGGCTCTGGAGAGCCTGGGCATCAGTCTTGAAGGTGTGCGCCAGCAGGTCGAGGAGATCATCGGCCAGGGGCAGTCCGCGCCCTCGGGGCACATCCCGTTCACCCCGCGGGCGAAGAAGGTCCTTGAGCTGTCGCTCCGAGAGGCCCTGCAACTTGGCCACAACTACATCGGCACCGAACACATCCTGCTGGGCCTCATCCGCGAGGGTGAGGGTGTGGCCGCCCAGGTTCTGGTGAAGCTGGGTGCCGACTTGAACCGGGTGCGGCAGCAGGTCATCCAGCTGCTCCACGGCTACCAGGGCAAGGAGCCCGCGGCGGCCGGTGGGCCGCAGGAGACCACGCCGTCCACCTCACTCGTGCTCGACCAGTTCGGTCGCAACCTGACCCAGGCCGCTCGGGAGGGCAAGCTCGACCCCGTCATCGGCCGGGACAAGGAGATCGAGCGGGTCATGCAGGTCCTGTCCCGCAGGACCAAGAACAACCCGGTGCTGGTGGGCGAGCCCGGTGTCGGCAAGACCGCGGTCGTCGAGGGCCTGGCGCAGAAGATCGTCAAGGGCGAGGTGCCGGAGACGCTCAAGGACAAGCAGCTCTACACGCTTGACCTGGGCGCGCTGGTGGCCGGTTCCCGGTACCGCGGTGACTTCGAGGAGCGCCTGAAGAAGGTGCTCAAGGAGATCCGCACCCGCGGCGACATCATCCTGTTCATCGACGAGCTGCACACGCTCGTCGGCGCGGGCGCCGCGGAGGGCGCGATCGACGCCGCCAGCATCCTCAAGCCGATGCTGGCCCGCGGTGAGCTGCAGACCATCGGCGCCACCACCCTCGACGAGTACCGCAAGCACCTTGAGAAGGACGCCGCGCTCGAGCGGCGCTTCCAGCCGATCCAGGTGGCCGAGCCCTCGCTGAGCCACACCATCGAGATCCTCAAGGGCCTGCGCGACCGCTACGAGGCGCACCACCGGGTGTCGATCACCGACGGCGCCCTGGTGGCCGCCGCCCAGCTCGCCGACCGGTACATCAGCGACCGGTACCTCCCGGACAAGGCGATCGACCTCATCGACGAGGCCGGCTCGCGGATGCGCATCCGCCGCATGACCGCGCCGCCGGACCTGCGCGAGTACGACGAGAAGATCGCCCAGGTGCGGCGCGAGAAGGAGTCCGCGATCGACGCGCAGGACTTCGAGAAGGCCGCCGCGCTCCGGGACCAGGAGAAGCAGCTCATGCTCAAGCGTGAGCGCCGGGAGAAGGAGTGGAAGGCCGGCGACATGGACGTCGTCGCCGAGGTGACCGAGGAGCTCATCGCCGAGGTCCTCGCGAGCGCCACCGGCATCCCGGTGTTCAAGCTGACCGAGGAGGAGTCGCAGCGGCTGCTCCGCATGGAGGAGGAGCTGCACAAGCGGATCATCGGGCAGGACGACGCCATCAAGGCGCTCGCCCGCTCGATCCGGCGGACCCGCGCCGGTCTGAAGGACCCGCGCCGCCCGGGTGGCTCGTTCATCTTCGCCGGCCCGTCCGGTGTCGGTAAGACCGAGCTGTCCAAGGCGCTCGCGGAGTTCCTCTTCGGCGACGAGGACGCCTTGATCCAGCTTGACATGTCCGAGTTCATGGAGAAGCACACCGTCTCGCGGCTGTTCGGCTCTCCGCCCGGCTACGTCGGGTACGAGGAGGGCGGTCAGCTGACCGAGAAGGTGCGGCGCAAGCCGTTCTCCGTGGTCCTCTTCGACGAGATCGAGAAGGCCCACCCGGACATCTTCAACTCGCTGCTGCAGATCCTGGAGGACGGTCGGCTCACGGACGCGCAGGGCCGCGTCGTGGACTTCAAGAACACGATCATCATCATGACGACCAACCTCGGTACCCGGGACATCTCCAAGGGCATCGGGGTCGGGTTCTCGAAGTCCAACGACACCGAGAGCAACTACGACCGGATGAAGGCGAAGGTCCAGGAAGAGCTCAAGCAGCACTTCCGGCCGGAGTTCCTCAACCGTGTCGACGACATCATCGTCTTCCACCAGCTCTCGCCGAAGGAGATCATCCAGATCGTCGACCTGATGCTCGCCCAGGTGGACGAGCGGCTCAAGGACCGCGACATGGGCCTCGAGCTCTCCGAGGCGGCCAAGAAGCTGCTCGCCGACCGCGGCTACGACCCGGTCATGGGCGCCCGGCCGCTGCGCCGTACGATCCAGCGGGAGATCGAGGACACGCTCTCCGAGAAGATCCTCTACGGCGAGCTCCGCGCCGGCCAGCTCGTGAAGGTCGACGTCGAGGGCGAGGGCGAGAACGCCAAGTTCACCTTCGTCGGCGTGCCTCGTGCTCAGTCCGTGCCCGATTCCGCGGCCGCGATCGCGGGATCGATGAGGCACTGACCCGCCGCGCTTGACCGAGAACCCCGTGTGAGACCCGTCTCACGCGGGGTTCTTGCGTTGTGGCCGACGGTACGGTCCGGCGGCGTGGTCCGGTCCGTGGGGCGGCGCCGTGGCCCGGCGCCGTGGGCCGGTGGCGAGGCCCGTCGTCGAGGCCCGGCGGCGTGGTCCGGTGCCGTGGCCCGGTCCGATGGCGTCACCCGGCGTTGGGGCCCGCCCGCGTGCGGCGCTCCGGGCCGGACGCGGCGGCTCCGCCCGGCCCTGCGGTCCGCCGCGGGCCCGTGGCGCCGCGGCCGGATGCCGGGGCCCGGAGATAACGAGCGCGTCTCACACCGGTGTCCTGTGGCTCGTGCGATTGAGAAGTTGCGCGACGAGTGGTAGTACTACAGCCTGTAGAGTAAATACTCGGATGTACCTCAGATCGGCCGCACGGAGGACGCGCTGAGGGGGCGGCGCGCGGCACCATCGTGCGGAGCGTTCCGGGAGAACCCGGCGCGAGGGAAGACCGGTGTCCTCTGCGGGCAGTGCGAGGGCGCATGAGGGACACGGTCGGGTCCACGGGAGAACTGGAGGCACCGGATGCGCCTGCGTCATGACGAGGGCACGCTCGTTCACCTGGCCTACAACGCGGGTGTGCACCCCGCCGAGGACCTGGAGAATCTGATCGCCCACCTCACCCGGTACGCCGTACCGGTGCGCCGCCGGCTCGGCGTGGACCGGCTCGGCGTCCACCTGTGGATCGCCCCCGCGGTCGCCGACTACCTGATGGCCGACCGCATCGAGCTGGTGCGGCTGCGCCGCTCGCTGGAGGAGCGCGGCCTGGAGGTGGTCGGCCTCAACGGCACCGGCGGGCGCAACCGGGAGACGCCCGGCCCCGACTGGGCCAAGCCCGAGCGCTACCGGTACACGATGGCGCTCGCCCGCATCCTCGCCTTCCTGCTCCCGGACGACGTCCAGTACGGCTCGATCTCCACGATCCCGATCGGCTGGCGCCGCGACTGGCCCGCCGACCTGCAGGCGATCGCCAACCGGCGGCTGGAGCGCCTCGCCCGCGAGCTGCGCGGCCTGTACAGCGTCACCGGCAAGATGATTCGGGTCGGCTTCGAGCCGTGGCCCGGCTGCGTCATCGAGACCACCCAGCAGGCGCTGGAGCGCGTCGGCGACATCGACCCCGAGCACCTGGGCGTGTGCCTCGACGCCTGCCACCTTGCCCACGGCGCGGAGCAGACCGGGGAGGCGCTGCGCGGCCTCGCCCGCGCCGGGGCGCCCGTGGTACGGCTCAGCCACGTGCACGACCACGAGCTCGCCCGCGGCGCCGGCGGCGAGCTGCCGAGCACCCGGCCGGTGCTGCAGGACACGGTGAGCGCGCTGCTGTCCGGGTCGGTGACCGGCAGCGCCCACATCGAGGTCGAGTCCCACGACCTGTCCGGCATCACCAAGGCGAAGGGCCCGGCCGCGCTCGTCGCCCGCCTCGCCGACGAGCTCGACTGGACCCGCCGCAACCTCACCGCGATGGGCTTCAAGCTCGCCGCCTGACCCGTCGCCCGCCTGACCCGGGCGGCCGGCCGTACCGGCGTCAGCCGGGCAGCCGGTAGGTGCCGTCGTCGAGCACCTCGGCGAGCCCGTCCGCGACCAGCCCGTCGAGCGCGCGTTCCCGCTGCACCGCGTCGTCCCACACCGCGTCGAGCGCGGCCTTCGGCACCGGCCCGTGGGCCTGGCGCAGCACCGCGAGCAGCCGCCCCCGGCACTGCCGGTCGGTGCCCGCGTAGGCCTGGCCCCGGCGTGGCGGCCCGTCGTGGTCGGGGCACCCGGCGAGCCGCCAGGCGCAGCGGTCCGCGATCGGGCACTCGCCGCAGCGCGGCGACCGCGCGGTGCACACCAGCGCGCCCAGCTCCATCACCGCCACCGCCCACCGCGGCGCGTCCACCGCCGGGAGCAGCGACTCGGCGATCCGGCGCTCGGCCGCCGTGGTGGCCCGGGCCGGGTAGCGCACCCCCTGCACGGCCCGCGCGAGCACCCGCCGCACGTTCGTGTCGAGCACCACGTGCCGCCCGCCGAACGCGAAGCTCGCCACCGCCGCGGCGGTGTAGTCGCCGACCCCAGGCAGGGCGCGCAGCTCCTCGTACCGCGACGGCACCCGGCCGCCGTGCTCCGCCACGATCCGCCGCGCGCAGGCGTGCAGGTTGAGCGCGCGGCGCGGATAGCCGAGCCGCCCCCACTGCCGCACCGCCTCCCCGGGCGGCTCGGCGGCGAGCGCCGCGGGCGTCGGCCAGCGCCGCAGCCACGCCTCCCAGGCGGGCAGCACGCGGCTGACCGGCGTCTGCTGGAGCATGATCTCGCTGACCAGGATGCCCCACGGGGTGGCGTCGGGGCGGCGCCAGGGCAGGTCGCGAGCCTTCTCGGCGTACCAGTTCAAAATGGGTTCGCGCAGTGACAGAGACACTCCAGGGAGCTTAAAGGAGTGGCGCGTCGGGCCTCGGCGGGCCGTCACGGGTCTCCATACTGCGCGTATGGATCCGGACACGTATCGTGGTGACGCCGATCTGCCGGACCCGGACGTCTACTGGCGGCGCCGGGTGTCGGTGCTCACCGCGCTCCTCATCGTGGTCGCGGCGGTGGGGTGGGCCTGCACCAGGATGTCGGACGACGCCGCGGACGCCGGGCCGGGGGGCGCCGCGGCCGGGCCGGCCGCCCGCGCCGCCTCGCCCGCGGCGGGCGCGCCGTCCGCCGGCCCGTCGCCGGCGCCGCAGGGCGAGCGGCGCTCCGGGGACGCGCGGTGCTCGGAGGAGGACGTCGTCGTCCACCTGGAGGGCCTGCAGGAGG
>QGUZ01000017.1 GCA_003242605.1 Actinomycetota bacterium | reverse complement strand
CCCTGTCACTTGCCACTATCCGGTACCAGAGATAGCGAAGTGGCGTTAGTGTCGATGGTGCGCAGGTTCCAGGTCCTCAACGGCAGGCACCCCCCACAGCCGGTCCCCTCTCACGCGAGGACGGGATGAAGGAATTGCGACAACCGTTCGCCCCGCGTCGCAGGAGCAGGCCGCTCGTGCTGATCGGGGCGTCGGCGGCCGCCGTCCTGGCCGTCGGCATCGCCGTTGGCGGCATCGGGTTCCTGGTCGCGGTGCGGGATCTCCTCGAGTTCTACTCCGGGCCGGTCGCGCTCATCGCGCTGAGCCTCACGGTCATGGTGGGGCTCGCCGCCACCGACCGCCTCGTGCTCACGATCCGGCTGCGCATCCTGCTGCAGATCGCCCACCGCATGATCACGATGGCCGGCCTCGCCTTCCTCGGCGTCCACGTGATCCTCAAGGTGGCGATGGGCAAGGCCGACCCGGTCAACGCCGTCCTGCCGTTCTCGTCCGGCCGGGTCGCGGTCGATCTGGGGACCCTCGCGGCGCTGGGCTGGCTCGCCATCACCCTCACCGGGCTGGTGCGGGCCAGGTTCGCCACCTGGGGAGAGCCGTGGATGTGGCGCGTCGCCCACAGCATGGCGTACCTGTGCTGGCCGATCGCAATCGTGCACGGCCTCACCGCCGGCCGTCCCGCCGCGCTGTGGGTGATCCTGAGCTACTCGGCCTGCCTCGTCCTCGTCGGGATCGGGCTCGTCATCCGGCTGCTCGCCACGTTCCGCACCGGCCGCGCGCTCGACGGCCGGACCGGGCCGGTGCCGCCGCGGCGCGGCCTCGGCGCGCCCCCGGCCGGGACCGAGCCGATCGGCGAGCCCACCGCGGACGGCGCGCTCGAGGCCGAGTTCTGGGCCTCGCTCCGCCGGGAGGTACGGCGCCGCGGCCGGAACGAGGTGAGACGCTGAGGCCCCGCGGGCCCCGGCCGCCGCGCGCGGCGCGCCAACGACCGGGCCCGGGGGCCTCGCGCACGGCTCCGGGACGGCCCGCGGACCTCAGGAGGCCGGGACCTCGAGCAGATCGGGGCCGTTGTTGGTGCGGAACTCGAACCGCTTGATCGACGACTTGTCGAACGAGGTGGTGCCGGTGATCCGCAGCGGCTCCTCGGCCTTGCCCGCGGGGACCTTCCAGCTCGCCACGGTCTCGGTCTCGCCCGAGGTGGAGACCGCGACCAGGGTGCACTGGAGCGGCCCCTGCGCGCCGGTGAGCTCCACGGAGACCTCGGTGCCCCACTCCTTGGGGATCAGCGAGATGGCGGCCTGAACGTCCTTGGTCGAGCTCGCGGCGCGGAACGTCTGCGCGACGGCCTCCTGGTCGGATGCCGGCCAGAACTCCCGCACCGCCACCGGCGTCACGGCGGTCACCAGGACGGCCGCGGCGACGGCGAGCCACAGCGTCCGGGTACGGCGGCGCCGGCGCTTCGCCACCCGGTCGAGGAGCGAGGCGACGGCGGCCTCGCCTCCCCGCCGCGGCTGGGGCGCGGCGACGGCCGCGTCCACCGGGCCGCCCTTGATCAGGTCGAGCGCCGCCGGAACCTCGTGAAGCTCCAGCAGCTCGGCCTGGCATTCCATGCAGTCGACGAGGTGCGCCTCGAAGGCCTCGCTCTCGGCGGGGTCGAGGATGCCCAGGGCGTAGGCCGCGACGTCGTAGTGAGGATCGAATTGAGGAGGGGAGTACATGTCAGGGCATCCCTCTCTCTTTCAACGCGGCCCTGAGCGCCCGGAGGGCATAGTAGACGCGGGACTTCACCGTGCCCGGGGGCACGCCGAGGATCTCCGCCGCCTCGTTGATGGTCCGATCCTTCAAATATGTCTGCATGAGCGCCTCACGGTGCTCCTCGGAAAGCGAGAGCAGGGCGTCGGAGACCACGATCGACGACAACGTCGAGTCGGAGGCGTCCGGAACCCATGCGTTATCCAGGCCGTCGGCTTCGACCTCCGGCGGCCGCGCGCTGCGGCGCCGTCGTCCGTCGATGACGATACGCCTGGCCACGGTCATGAGCCAGGCCCACAGGAGCCCGGGCTCACGGTTGAGCTTGCCGGCGTTCTTCCAGGCGCGAAAGATCGTCTCCTGAACGACGTCCTCCGCCCACTGCAGGTCACCGCCGGTAAGTCTGCGTACGTTGCGGAGCAGGGGGCCGCGGAACTCCTGATAGAGCGCGGTGATCAGCTGCTCTTCAGGGTCGGTGTCGGCGGTCCGCCCCTGGGGGCTGATGCTGCGGTAGCGCTGCACGCCCCACATAGTGCCAGCAACTCAGACGTCACATACATAAAATCCGCAACACTGGTTGCGTCAAAAATTTCCAACGGTTTGCTTGAACCGTCATGCGTCCCCCTTCGTAGCTCACTCCGGCACGGCCCCTACCGCACGAGGGAGGTGACCGCGGCGCGGCGTCGCGATCGACGCCCCGGCCCGCGCCGGGGCGCGCCCCCCGCCCGCGTACCCGCACCGGGCGGCGCCGCTGCGGCCGCCGCCGATCCCCCGGCGGGGCGGGCCGCCGACGGACTCGACTAGGCATACGCACAACCGGCCGGAACGTCTCAACGTCCCGCGCGGATTTTTTTCGGCCGGGCCGGAGGGCGTACGGCTCCCGCGGGGCCGGGGCCCGCCGCCACGGGCGGGGCCCGGCGCCGATAGCGGCTATAGCGGAGGTGGTTACTCGTGGAGGGCACGAATCGGGTCAAGGCGATCGAGCTGCTGCTGGTCGCCGCGTTCATCGTCGTCGCCACGGTCGCGATCATCGTGATCCTGCCCAAGGCGGCGCCCGCGAGCGGGGCGGCGGGCGGTGAGGCCCAGGTGATCAAGCAGACCGCCGCAGGCCCGCTCACCACCGCGGACCAGGACTTCCTCTTCAAGATCCGGCAGGCCGGTCTGTGGGAGATCCCCTCCGGCAACATGGCGCAGACCAAGTCGAACAACCAGCGGGTCAAGGAGGTCGGCCGGATCCTCGCCGCCGACCACCAGAAGCTCGACGAGCAGGTGCTCGCGCTCGCCGCCCAGCTCGGCGTGGTGCTGCCGAGCGAGCCGAACGAGAACCAGAAGCAGTGGCTCGCCGAGGAGACCGCGGCGGCCCCGGGCGAGGAGTTCGACCGGGTGTTCGCGAACCGGCTGCGCCTCGCCCACGGCAGCGTCTTCGCCACCATCGCCCAGGTCCGCGCCGGCACCCGCAACGACCAGATCCGGGCGTTCGCCGAGACCGCGAACAGCTTCGTGCTCAAGCACATGCGCCTGCTGGAGAGCACCGGCCTGGTCGACCACAGCCAGCTGCCGCTGCCGCCGGCCCCGGCCAAGTGACGGCGGGGCGCGCCGTGGCCGGGTGACCCTCCCGGAGACGGAACCTCACCGCGTGGGCGGCCCGTGACGCCACGGGCCGCCCACGCCGCGTTCTCGCCCTCCGCGGCCCGATGCGCCCGATCGCCTGAACCCCGCCCGGGACCGCTGCGTACCTCGGGGCGGATTCCCCCCACCCGCCATCGCGGAGGAGAACACGCCGATGAGTCTTCGACCCCAGCCCGGCCCCGTCGTCACGCGCGCCCGGCTTCTCGCGCCGCTGCTGGCGCTGCCGCTCGCCGTCGCCGCCTGCGGCGGAGGCGAGGGCGCCGAGACCGGCCACGGCGCCGGGGGCCACGCCGCGCAGGCGGCCGCGGCGAAGGTGCCGGAGCCCAAGGTGTACACGATCGAGGAGCTCGCCGAGGCGATCGGCTGCGGCAAGCCGAAGATCCAGATCAAGGCCGCCGACATCACCTCCGGCTACTGCAACGCCGGCAAGCAGCGGTACTTCCTCAACGTGTTCCCGGACCTGCAGAGCATGCGCTCCTGGGCCGCCGAGGAGCAGGGCTGGGGCTCGGTGCTCGTCGGCAACCAGTGGGCGATCGGCGTCGCCCCCGACTCCCTCCTTCCCGAGCTGCAGCAGAAGCTCGGCGGCACCATCCAGGGCGAGCACGTGATGGCGAGCGACGGCGAGGCCCGCCAGGCCGGGTCGCACGACGGCCACGGCGGCCACTGACGCCCGCCGCCCCTGGGCTCGGGCCCGGATCGCCTCCGGCCAGGGTCGGCGGCCCGCCCACGCGCCGCCGGCCGTACCGCGGCCGCCGCTCGGCGACTCCCTCGGCCGTTCACCGATCTCCGGCCCGCCGGCACATGGACAACCGGCCGATCCGCGGTTATGACGGCGGGAGAAGCGTCAGGTCAGCGACGAGGCCCGGCGGCAGGCGGAGGCGCCGGGCGCCCCGCCGCACCGCGTCGCGTCGCGCCGGGTCCGAGGGGAGCACACGTGGGCGCGTATCAGGACACCTACCGCAGAAGCCTTACCGACCCGGAGGGATTCTGGCTGGAGGCGGCCGCGGCGATCGACTGGGAGAGGCCGCCGGCGCGGGCGCTCGACGATGGCCGGCCGCCGTTCTACCGCTGGTTCTCCGGCGCCACGCTCAACACCTGCCACAACGCGCTCGACCGGCACGTCGCCGCGGGCCACGGCGAGCGCACCGCGCTCATCTACGACTCGGCGTACACCGGGACGAAGGCCGCATTCAGCTACGCGGAGCTGCGGGACGAGGTGGCGCGGTTCGCCGGGGTGCTCCGCGGCCTCGGGGTCGGCGCCGGCGACCGCGTCGTGATCTACATGCCGATGATCCCGCAGGCCGTGATCGCGATGCTCGCCTGCGCCCGGATCGGGGCGGTGCACTCGGTGGTGTTCGGCGGCTTCGCGCCCAGGGAGCTCGCCGTACGCATCGACGACGCCAAGCCGAAGGTGGTGCTGTGCGCCTCCTGCGGCATCGAGCCGACCCGGATCGTCGCGTACAAGCCGATCGTGGACGAGGCGCTCGGCCTCGCCTCGCACGAGGTCGAGCGCGTCGTGGTGTACCAGCGCGAGCAGGCCCGGGCCGAGCTCGGCGAGCGGGACCTCGACTGGGAGCAGGCGCTGCGCGAGGCCACCCCCGCCGGCTGCGTGCCGGTCGCCGCCACCGACCCGCTGTACATCCTCTACACCTCCGGCACCACCGGCAGGCCGAAGGGCGTGGTGCGGGACAACGGCGGCCACGCGGTCGCGCTCGCCTGGTCGATGCGCCACATCTACGACATCGGCCCCGGCGACGTGTGGTGGACCGCCTCCGACGTCGGCTGGGTCGTCGGGCACTCCTACATCGTGTACGGCCCGCTGATCGCCGGCGCCACCACCGTGCTGTACGAGGGCAAGCCGGTCGGCACCCCGGACGCGGGCGCGTTCTGGCGGGTGATCTCCGAGCACCGGGCGAAGGCCCTGTTCACCGCCCCCACCGCGCTGCGCGCGATCAAGCGGGCCGACCCCGAGGCGAAGCTGCTCGCCGGGTACGACATGTCGTGCTTCCAGGCCCTGTTCCTCGCCGGCGAGCGGCTCGACCCGGAGACCTACCACTGGGCGAGCGACGCGCTCGGGGCGCCGGTGATCGACCACTGGTGGCAGACCGAGACCGGCTGGCCGATCGCGGCGAACCTGCGCGGCCTCGAGCCGATGCCGATCAAACCGGGCTCGCCGACGGTGCCGGTGCCCGGCTACGACGTGCGGGTGCTCGGCCCGGCGGGCGAGGAGCTGCCGCCCGGCAGGGAGGGGGCGATCTGCATCCGGCTGCCGCTGCCGCCGGGCACGCTCCCCACGCTGTGGGGCGACGACGACCGCTATGTGGCGGGCTACCTGTCCCGGTACGAGGGCTACTACCTCACCGGCGACGGCGGCTACTTCGACGAGGACGGCTACCTGTACGTCATGGGCCGCACCGACGACGTGATCAACGTCGCCGGGCACCGGCTGTCCACCGGCGCGATGGAGGCGGTGCTCGCCGCCCACCCGGCGGTCGCCGAGTGCGCGGTGATCGGCGTGCGCGACCCGCTCAAGGGGCAGGTGCCCCGCGGCCTGGTGGTGCTCAAGGCGGGGGTGGACGTCGATGAGGACCGGCTGCGCGCGGAGCTGGTGGCCGCAGTGCGCGCCGAGATCGGCCCGGTCGCCTCGTTCAAGCAGGTGGACATCGTCCCGGCGCTGCCCAAGACCCGCTCGGGGAAGATCCTGCGCAAGTCGATGCGGGCGATCGCCGACGGCCGCGACGAGCCCGTGCCCTCCACCATCGAGGACCCGGCGGTGCTGGAGACGCTCCGCCCGATCCTGCGCCCGGCGGAGTGACGCCGGGGCTGGGACACCTCGGCCCGGAACGGTCCGGCGCGCGGACCCGGCGGACCGTTCCGTGGCCTGACCCGGGGGATCGTGCGGCCGCCGCCCCGGGGGCGGCGCGGTCAGGTGCCCGCGGTGGTGGGCTGGGCCGACGGCTCGCCCTCCGCCTTCCGGGCGGGGCGGGACCGCAGCAGGGCGGCGAGCGCGAGCAGCGCCGCGGCCGTGACCGGCAGCATCGCGGCCCGCAGCCCGGCGGGGGCGTAGCCGTAGGTGGTCCAGACCGTGGTGACGAGAGCCGGGGCGATGGCGAAGCCGAGCTGCCGGGCGAGGCTCTGCGCGGCGCCCGCCGTGCCGAGCAGGTCCTTGGCGGCGCGGGTCATCACCAGGGTGACCGCGGGACCGTTGGTGAGGCCGACCCCGCACCCGGCGAGGGCGAGCCGCCAGGCCGCCTCGGCCGGGGACCACGTCGCGTCCAGCGGGGCGAGCAGGGCGAGGCCGGTGGCGAGCACGAGCGTGCCGAGCCGGGCCGTACCGGCCGCGCTCCACCGGTCGACCAGCAGCCCCGCGACCAGCCCGGCCGGGACCATGCCGGCGGGGAAGGCGAGCAGGGTCATGCCGGCCGCCGAGGGGCTGAGCCCCGCCACCCGCTGCAGGTGGAACGAGACCGTGAAGTCGACGGCGGCGGCCGCCATCGAGATCAGCAGCACGGTGGCGAGCGGCCCGCCCACCCCCGGGGTGCGCACCAGCGCGCGGGTGCCGCGGCTGCCCGCCATCCGCGCCCACACGATCAGCGGCGGCACGGCGGCGAGGGCGAGGAGGAGCCAGGCCGGGTGGCGCCCGGCGGCGAGGGACAGCGCCAGCATGCCGGCGACGAGGGCCGCGCCGAGCACGGCGGCCTCGGCGAGCAGCGCCCGGCCGGGCGCCGCGAGCGGGCCGTCCGGGGAAAGCCCGGCCCGGGCGATGAGGATGACGGCGAGGCAGACCGGCAGGTTCAGGTAGAAGATCCACGGCCAGCCGAGCCCGTCGACGATCAGCCCGCTCAGGACCGGGCCGCTCACCGCGCCGAGCGGGCCGAGCGAGGTGATCACGCCCACCGCCCGGCCGTGGGCCTCGGGCCGCACCACCCGTGTCGCGATCATCGGGCCGAGCGCGAACAGGATCCCGGCGAACGTCCCCTGCACGGCCCGGGCCGCCACCAGCCACGCGATCCCAGGGGGCGAGCCCGGCCGCGAGGCTGCTCAGCCCGAACCCGGCGGTCCCGAACACGAGCGCGCCGCGCAGCCCGACCCCGTCCAGCCACCGTCCCGCCGGCAGGCTGACCGCGATCAGCGGCAGGAGGTAGCCCAGCACGACCCACTCGGTGACCGTGGTCGTGACCCCGTACCCGCGCTCGATCGCGGGCAGGGCGATCGCGACGGCGGTGGCGTCGAGCGTGGCCATGAACACCAGCAGCCCGAGCCCCACGACGACGCCCCAGCGGTTCCTCTCGGGCACGACGCACACCTCCCCAAAGACACAAAAACTTCACACAGTGTGTAGTTCGATAACCTACACACAGGGTGTAGTTCCGGCAAGCTGGAACTACACATGCTGTGTAGTTCGTGGGGGTGTCGTGGCCGTGGGATCCGCCGGCGCACCGCAGAACGCCCGCAGCCGCCGCACGGTGGCCGCGCTGCTCAGGGCGGCCCGGGAACTGATCGAGGAGGGCGGGGTCGAGGCGTTGACGATGGCGGCCGTGGCCGAGCGCGCCGGGGTGACCAGGCGCGCCGTCTACCTGCACTTCCCGTCGCGCGTGAGCCTCATCAACGGGGTGGTGGAGGACCTGAAGGGCGCCGGCGGCCTCGACGAGGTGCTCCGCCCGGTGTGGGAGACCGCGGACGCCATCACCATGGTCGAGCAGTGGGCCCGCTGCATGGCCTCGCTGCTGCCCCGCATCATGCCGATCGTCCGCGCGATCCAGCGCGTCAGCCACACCGATCCCGACGCCGCCCGGCACTGGGAGGAGGCGACCCGTTCCCGCCGCGCCGCCTGCCGCCGCCTCGCGGAACGCCTGGCCGAGGAGGGGCGCCTGGCACCGCCCTGGACGGTCGACTCCGCCGCCGACATGATGCTCGCCCTCATCTCCTTCGAGGTCGTCGAGACCCTGCTCGTCCACTGCCGCTGGTCCGCCGACCGCCTCGCCGAGCACCTCGCCGCGGTCTTCTGCGGCACCTTCATCACCCCGGCCCCGCGCGACGAGCCGTCCGGCCGGGGCGCGGCAGCGGACGCGCCGCCCGGCTGAGGCCGCGCACCACCCGGGACGGTGCGGCGATCACGTGGCGTCGCCCCGCCCGGCGGCGTCGCCTGCGGCCGCGGGCCGCGGCGCGCTCATCGTCCGGCGGCCGGGACGGTGCGCACAGGCGCGGCGGAGCCTGCCGCGGGGACACGGCGCGTGCGGACCGGCCGCCACCGGCCCGCGACGCGGCCGCCGCATCGCGGGCGCGGTACGGCGGAGCGGGTGAGGGCGCGGATTCAGGGCCGCCCGGGGAAGGTCTCCAGGTGGTGGATGATCGGTGAGATGAGCTCGTTCAGCTCCCTGACCAGCACGATCACGGCGCGCCGGGCCGTACCCTCGACGTCCTCGCCGGGGCCGTCCGGCGCGGCGGGCAGATCGTCCAGGGGCACGGGTGCGTCGAGGCGGAGCGTGGCGCGCAGGTAGGGGACCTTCGCCAGGTCCTGCTCGGTCGGCTCGACGAACTGCCCGAACACCTCCGGCCAGTCCCGCCATCCCCGGTCCCGCCACCAGTCCCGCGACCAGGTGAGCGCGGCGGGCCGCGGCGAGACCAGGTGGGCCCGGACGGTGAGCGTGCCGTCCCAGCCGTTGCGCACGCAGGTCGCGCCGAGCACCCGCCGGTGCCACCGCACGAACCCGGGGGACAGCGACGGCTCCGTGGCGAGCCGCCACGCGGTGCAGGCGAAGGCGACCGGCGCGATGTCGCCCCAGGCTCCGGTGAACTCGTCGATGTTGGCCCGGACGTGCGCGTCGTAGCGGCTCGTCCCGTCGGGTGCGTGTTCCCGGTCGAACTCGTGGTCGATCCAGAAGGCCTGGTGCTCGCTCACATCGTCCTCCCGACGGTCGGGACCGGTACGGCGGACGGGCCGACCGGCCGTTCCATTCAACCGAAAAGGACCGGCCGATCCGAGGAAAAAGGCCAACGCCGAAAGCGAACGACGCCACCCCCACAGGTCCGCTGACCCGGGCGAATGACGCGGCAGGGCCCGTGCCGCGCGGGGAACCGCGCGGCCGCGGCGCACCGCGTCACGGTCCGTTCCGGGCCGTCGGCCGATCGAGCGCGGCGCGCCCTCCGGGCACACCCGGAGCCACGATCGGCGGCGGGTCACCCGATCGGCGCGGCGCGACGGTGCGCGTGCGCCGCGAGCCGGGAGCGGTACGGCGGGCCGGGGGGCGGGCGGGCGGCCGGGGGCGCGGGGCGCGGCCCGGGGGGGGCGGGCGGCGTGCCCGCCGGCGCCTGGGGGTGCGGGGTGCCGTTCTCCCCGGAACGCCCCTCCGCGGCGGGCGCGGCGGCGTCGGGCCGCGCGGCCTCCCCGCCGGAGGGCCGGCCCGGCGCGGGCGGCGGGGCCGCCTTGCCGACGTCGGCGTTCCGGGCGATGGTCGCGGCGGCGCGCCGTACCGCGCCCACCGGCACGGTCGGCACGAGCCGGTCGAGGAACGCGTAGCGCCGGGCGAGCAGGTCGTTGTACGCGCGGCCGCGGCCCGCGGCGGCCCGCACCTCGTGCCACCAGTCGGCGATGTCGCCCCAGCCGGGCGCGGCGAGCGAGCCGCCGAACTCCTGCACCGCGAGCGCAGCGCACAGCTCGGCGAACGCGAGCCGGTCGGCGAGCGGCCAGCCGCACAGGGTGCCGAGCACGATGCCCGCGCCGAACACGTCACCGGCCCCGGTCGGGTCGAGCGCGGTCACCCGCGGCGCGGGCACGTACGCCTCCTCGCCGGTGCTCGAGTCGATCGCCATCGCCCCGTTCGGCCCGTCGGTGACCACGGCGAGCGGCACCCGGTCGGCGAGCGCGTACAGCGCGTCGCGCGGGGTGTCGGTGCCGGTGTAGGCCATCGCCTCGACCGCGTTCGGCATGAACGCGTGGCAGTAGGCGAGCTGGTCGAGCAGTGCGGGCGACCAGGTGCCGGACGGGTCCCAGCCGACGTCCGCGAAGATCAGCGCGCCCTGGCGGCGGGCGAGCTCGGCCCACCCGCACGAGCCGTCCGGGCCGGGCGCGCCGAGCGGCTCGTCCAGCGACAGCGCCACGATCACGGCGCGGGACCGCGGCGGCGTGCCGATCATCTCCGAGGTCGGCATCGGCGGCGGGTGGCCGTGCGTCACCATGCACCGGTCGCGGTCCACGGCCATGGAGACCGTCACCGGGGAATGCCAGTCCTCGAACCGCCGCGACCGCGACAGGTCCACGTGCTCCTGCTCGGCGAGCGTGCGCCAGCAGAAGTCGCCGTAGTCGTCGTCGCCGAACGCGGCCGCGAGCGAGGTGCGCAGCCCGAGCCGGCTCGTCGCGATCGCGAGGTTGGCGATGCCGCCCGGGCAGGAGCCCATGCCCTCGGCCCACACCTCGGTCCCGGCCGCGGGCATGTGCGGCAGCCCGGTGAACACGATGTCGAGGAAAACCGTGCCCGCGAGGAAGACGTCGAACTCCGGTGCGTCGGGGGTTCGCAGATCGGCGAGTGGGTCGTACGCCTGGGCATACACCGGCTTGAGTCCTCCTCGGCAGAGCGAGACGTGCGCAATCCTGCACGCTCCGGCAGGCGGAGAGCAAGTCGATCGCGCCGCCGTCTGCGCGAAGCCGCTCGCCGGCCTGCGCGAAGCTGCTCGTTTCTGCGCGAATATGACTGTAGGATGCGCACGTGCTCCAGCACCAACGCCATGCCGAGATCATGCGCCGGGTCCGCCAGGCGGGTGCGACCAGCGTCAGCGACCTGGCGAGGCAGCTCGGCGTGAGCCCGTCCACGATCCGCCGTGACCTGGAGGTGCTCGACCGCGACGGCACGCTGCGGCGGGTCCGCGGCGGGGCGCTCGCCGACGTGGACGCCGACCTCGCCCTGCCGTTCGCCGCGGTGGCGGACGTCGACGAGAAGGACAAGGAGGCGGTGGCCGCGCGCGCCGCCGAGCTGGTGCGCGACGGCGACGTGGTGCTGCTCGACATCGGCACCACCACCATGCGCCTCGCCCGCCACCTGCGCGGCCGCCGGGTCACCGTGGTCACCTCCAGCCTCGCCGTGCTCGACGTGCTGCGCGGCGACGACACCGTGGAGCTGCTGCTGCTCGGCGGCATGGTCCGCCGCGCCTACCACTCGCTCGTCGGCGTGCTCACCGAGGAGGCGCTGCGCCAGGTGTGCGCCGACCGCGTCTTCCTCGGCGCGAGCGGGGTGCGGCCGGACGGCCAGCTCGTCGACACCACGCTCGCCGAGGTGCCGGTGAAGCGCGCCATGATCGGCGCGGCCCGGGAGACGGTCCTGCTCGTCGACCGCAACAAGTTCCCCGGGACGGGCGCGCTGCGGGTGTGCGGGCCGGAGGAGATCGACGTGATCGTCACCAACGAGGGCGCGGACGAGGCCACCCTCGACGCCTGCCGCGCCGCCGGGGCCGAGGTTTTGTTCGCGTGACCGGTACGGCGGGCCGCCGGGCGGGGTGGGCGGCATGAAGCTGGCCGTGCTCGGCGGCGGCGGGTTCCGGGTCCCGCTCGTGTACGGCGCGCTGCTGCGCGACGCCGGCGGGCCGCGCATCACCGAGGTGGCCCTGTACGACGTGTCGGCCGAGCGGCTGGCGGCGATCGGGCACGTGCTCGCCGGGCTCGCCGCGGGGTGCGGCCACGCCCCGGCGGTGCACGCCACCACCGACCTCGACGCCGCGCTGCGCGACGCCGACTTCGTGTTCTCCGCGATCCGCGTGGGCGGCCTCGCCGCCCGGGCCGCGGACGAGCGGGTCGCCCTGGAGCACGGCGTGCTCGGGCAGGAGACCGTCGGCCCCGGCGGCGTCGCGTTCGGCCTGCGGACCGTGCCGGTGGCGGTGCGGGTGGCCGAGCGGATCGCCGCGGTCGCCCCCCGCGCCTGGGTGATCAACTTCACCAACCCGGCCGGGATGATCACTGAGGCGATGCGCGGGGTGCTCGGCGACCGGGTCGTCGGCATCTGCGACTCGCCGCTCGGCCTGGTCCGCCGCGCCGCGGCCGCGCTCGGCCTCGACCCGGCGCGCACCTTCCCGCACTACGCCGGGCTCAACCACCTGGGCTGGCTCACCGGGCTCGAGCACGACGGCGAGGACGTGCTGCCGCGGCTGCTCGCCGACGACGAGGCGCTGCGCCACACCGAGGAGGGCCGCCTGTTCGGCCCGGAGTGGCTGCGCACGATCGCCGCGATCCCCAACGAGTACCTGTACTACTACTACTTCACCCGGGAGGCCATCGCCGGGATCACCGCGGCCGGCCGTACCCGCGGCGAGCTCCTCCTCGACCAGCAGGAACGCTTCTACGCGGCCGCGCTGCGCCGCCCGGACGAGGCGCTCGCCGAGTGGCGCCGGGCGCGCCGGGAGCGGGACGCCTCCTATATGGCCGAGGCCCGCGAGGCGACCGACGCCGGCGAGCGCGACCCGGCCGACCTGGAGGCCGGCGGGTACGAGGGCGTCGCGCTCGCGCTCATGGCCGCGCTCGCCCGCGGCGAGCCCGCCACCATGATCCTCAACGTCGCGAACGGCACCGCCGTACCCGGCCTGCCCGCCGACGCCGTGGTCGAGGTGCCGTGCGCCGTCGACGGCTCGGGCGTGCGCCCGCTCGCCACCCGGCCGCTGCCCGGGCGCTTCCTCGGCCTGCTCCAGCAGGTCAAGGAGGTCGAGCGCACGACGATCGAGGCCGCGCTCACCGGCTCGCCCCGGCTCGCCGTGGCCGCGTTCGCGCTGCACCCGCTCGTCGACTCGGTCGGCACGGCCCGCGCCCTGCTCGACGCCTACCGCGCCCGCATCCCGGAGCTCGCCGCCGTGCTGGGGCGCTGAACGGGCGGCCGGGGCGCTGCCCGGACCCCGGCGGGCGCCGGTCGGTCAGGTGAACAGCGCCCGGCCCCAGTGGTCCCCGGCGTCGCGCACCCCGGGCGGGCAGGCGAACAGCCCGCTGGAGACGTGCTTGATGTACTCGTTGAGCGCGTCCTCGCGGGCCAGCGCGCGCTGGATCGGCACGAACTGGCGGCGCGGGTCGCGCTGGAACGCGATGAAGAACAGCCCCGCGTCGAGCCGCCCCAGCCCGTCGGAGCCGTCCACGTAGTTGTAGCCGCGGCGCAGCAGGCGCGCCCCGCCGTGCCGGGTGTGGTGGGCGAGCCGGATGTGGGAGTCGGCCGGGATGAGCGGCTCGCCGTCCGGGCCCTTGAGGTCGAAGTCGATCTCGTCGAACTCCCTGCTCTTCCCGAGCGGCGCCCCCTCGCCTTTGGTCCGCCCGAAGATCGCCTCCTGCTCGGCGAGCGGAGCGCGGTCCCAGGTCTCGATGTTCATCCGGATCTTGCGGGTCACCAGGTAGCAGCCGCCGGTCATCCAGCCGGGCCCGTCGCCCGGGGCCACCCACAGCTGCTCGCGCAGCAGCCGCTCGTCCTCGAGCTTGAGGTTGTTGGTGCCGTCCTTGAACCCGAACAGGTTGCGCGGCGTGGCCTGGGCCGCGGTGGTGGTGGAGGTACGGCCGAAGCCGAGCTGCGACCAGCGCACCGACACCCGGCCGAAGCCGATGCGGGCCAGGTTGCGGACCGCGTGCACGGCCACCTGGGGGTCGTTGGCGCACGCCTGGATGCAGATGTCGCCGCCGGAGATCGCCGGGTCGAGGTCGTCTCCGGGGAACCTCGGCAGCGGCGCGAGCGCGGCCGGCTTGCGGTCGGCGAGCCCGAACCGCTCGTCGAACAGCGACGGGCCGAACCCGATGGTGAGGGTGAGCCGCGACGGCGGCAGGCCGAGCGCCTCGCCGGTGTCGTCGGGGGGCGCCTCGGGCCGGCCGCCGACCGCGCCGAGCGCTCCGGCCTCCTTGCCCTGGGTCATGCGCGCCGCCGCGGCGGTCCACTCCTGCAGCAGCTCGATCAGCTTGTCGCGGTCGTCGGTGATGACGTCGAAGGCGACGAAGTGCAGGTGGTCCTGCATCGGGGTGACGATGCCCGCCTGATGCTCACCGTAGAAGGGGACCGGGCCGTCGGCCGGGCCCTCGGACCGCGGCGCCGGGGCGGATTCGGTCACCGCCGACCGGATCGCGAACGCGCCCGCGCCCGCGGCGGCCACCCCGGCGGCGCCGAGCCCCAGCAGCCTGCGGCGCTTGATCACCGTCATCGCCGTAACCTCCCGAGGTCACCGGGTCACCGCCGCCGAGACCCTGCTCACCGGCTCGGCGAGCGCGTTGATCACGTCGGAGAGCTCCTTGAGCTCGGCCTTCGACAGCTCGTTGTGCGGCTTCCAGCCGTCGCCGTCGCGGTGCTTCTCGAGGGTCCGCTCCACCCTGGCGAAGTTCTCGTCGATCTCCTTCACCAGCTCGGGATCGCGTTCCTCGAGGACCGGGCGGAGCGCGGCGATGGCCGCCTTGGCGCCCTCGATGTTCGCCGCGAAGTCCCACAGGTCGGTGTGCGAGTAGCGGTCCTCCTCACCGGTGATCTTGCCGGTGGCGATCTCGTCGAGCAGCGACTTGGCGCCGTTGCCGAGCTGCACGGGAGAGAGCCTCTCCTCGTTCGCCTTGGACACGATGAGCTTGACGTCCTCCATGAGCCGGTCGGCGATCGGCCCGGAGTCGCTCACGTCCTTCTTCACCCACAGGTCCTTCTCGAGCCGGTGGTAGCCGGTGAACTCCATGCCCTCCTCGACCACCTCCTCGCGGCCGTCGATCTTCGGGTCGAGGTCGCCGAAGATCTCGGCCACCGGCTCGATGCGCTCCCAGTAGGTGCGGGCGATCGGGTACAGCCGCTTGGCCTCCTCGATCTTCCCGGCCTTCACCGCGTCGACGAACTCCTGGGTCTTCTCCACCAGCGCGGCGGTCTGGCTGCGGACGTACCGCTGGTAGCTCTCGGTCGCCTCGGCGAGCTTGGCGTCGGAGGTGAGCGGCTTCGCCTCGCCGGTCACCTTCAGTGGCCCGCGGATGCCCTTGCCGACCATGCCGGGTTTGCAGGCGGTCTCGTAGACGCCCGCGGGCAGCTCCACGATCAGGTCCCGGGTGAGGCCGGGCACGATGTTCTCCACCTCGCCCATGACCCGGTCGCCCGCGGCGTACACGTAGAACTCGGTCACCTTCGTGCCGTTGTTGGTCACCGAGAACGTCGCGGTGCCCGCGGGCAGTTCCGTGGTGGCCACGTCGCAGGTGGTGTCGGTCGCCGACACGGCGATCTTGCCGGTGGCGGCGCCGCCCGCGGTGGACGCGGTCCCGCCGCCGGAGTCGCCGCCGCACGCGGTGAGCGCGGCGAGCGCCAGCGCGCCGGCCGCGACCAGGGAGACGGTGGTGGGGGTGGTACGCATGGTTCTCCTTGCCAGGACGTGAGGATCGGGCCGGTCAGAAGGTGGTGGTCTCGCCGGTGGCCGGGGGAGTGGCCGCCGTGTCGCGGACCCGTTCGGCGGAGGCGGCCGGGCGGGTACGGCTCGGCAGCAGGAACAGCACCAGCACCGGTACGGCGTAGCCGGCCCAGGCGACGACCTCGAGCACGCTCGGCTGCGCGGTGATGTTGAACATCCCTTCCAGCAGCGCCGCGTACCAGGCGTCCGGTGGCAGCACCCCGCTGATGTCGAAGGCGTGCACGTTCAGCCCGGGCAGCACGCCGGCCTCCTGGAAGTCGTGCACGGCGTACTTGAGGATGCCCGCGGCCACCAGGACGAGCAGCAGGCCCGTCCAGGTGAAGAAGACGGACAGGTTGATCCGGATGGCGCTGGCGTAGATGCCCCACGCGAGCACGATCGAGGTGAGCACGCCCAGGCTGATGCCGAGCAGCGGGATCGGGGACGTGACGGCGCCCTGCGCGGAGGCGAAGAAGAGCAAGGCGGTCTCCAGTCCTTCGCGCACCACGGCGAGGAACGCCATCACCACGACCGCGACCGAGCCGAGGGCGAGCGCCTCACCGAGCTTCTCCCGCAGCTCGCGGGAGATGCGGCGGGACGCCCCGCGCATCCAGAAGATCATCCAGGTGACGAACCCGGTGGCGAGGAGCGACGTGACCGCCTCGAACAGCTCCTGGTGCGCGTACTCCAGGTGCGCGGCGGTGAAGGTGAGCAGCGCGCCGAACGCCACCGACAGCGCGACGGCGGCGCCGACGCCCAGCCAGACGTGGGGGAGCCGGTCCCGGCGGTCACTCTTGACCAGAAAGGCGACGAGGATCGACACGACCAGGGCCGCCTCCAGGCCCTCGCGCAGGCCGATGAGATAGCTGGCGAACACGGGCGGCTCCAAGGAAGCTAAGCCTTACCTAAATTAGGTTTCCCTTACCTTACTCCCGCTACCCTGCCCCCTTCATCCGGGTGTCCATGTTCGGAAGGTCCGCGGCCCCGCCGCCGCGGGCGGAGTCGGCTGTCCGGGCCCGGACCGGCGTCTACGGCCGGTATCGACCGTCGTCAGGAGGAGCGCGGCGTGCGGCGAGCCGCGGGCGGCGAGTCACGGGCGGCGCTGCCGCGGCGCCGGCGGCCGCCCGGGCGCGGGGAGCCGGTCCCGGCGGTCGCGCGGAACGGCGGCGAGGATCGGCGCGCCGAGGGCCGTCGCCACGGCCTTCACGCGGGCCGACGAGGGGGACGGCGGACACGGGCGGCTCCGACGATTACGACGATCTGGGGCTTGGCTTCATTTAGGTCCGTTTCCCTTATAACCGCTGAGTGGCGATCCTGCTACCCTCAGTGGCATCCGTCCGGTCCACCGGAGGCCCGCCGGGCCGGTGGGGGCCGCGCGGCGAAATTCGGTTGACCGCATCCCGGCGGGGCGCCTAGGGTCGGGGCGACCTGTCGTCGTCCGAAGGGATACCGGCGTGGAGAACTGAGGTCCGGCACCGCGACCGCCGCCGCGACGCATGCCGTCGACCGCGGCGTCGCCTCAGCGACCTCGCATGGTTCTCCGCGCGCTTTCCGGCTTCCGTTATCGGCCGATCCGGCGTTTCCGTCCGTGGCGCGTTCGCGGTGTCTCCGCCGTCCCCGCCCGTCGTCCCAGGAATGCCGAGGAGGCCTGCGGCCGTGTCTTCCGCATCTTCCGCCGTTTCGTCGTACTCCATCGTCTGCACGGAGCTGTCGTTCGCCTGGCCGGACGGCACCCCGGTCTTCGACCGGCTCGACGTCGCGTTCGGGCCGGGCCGTACCGGGCTGATCGGGGCGAACGGCTCCGGCAAGTCGACGCTGCTGCGGCTGATCGCCGGGGAGCTGCGCCCGACCTCCGGCGCGGTGCACGTGGCCGGCGACGTCGGCTACCTGCCGCAGCGGCTGCCGCTCGACGTCGGCCGGACCGTCGCCGAGCTGCTCGGCATCGAGCCGGTGCGCCGCGCGCTGCGCGACCTGGAGCGCGGCGACCTGTCCGAGGCCGAGCTCGCCGAGCGGTACACGGTGATCGGCGACGCCTGGGACGTCGAGGAGCGGGCGCGCGCCGAGCTCGACCGGCTCGGCCTGCCGCACGTCGGCCTCGACCGCCCGATCGGCACGCTCTCCGGCGGCGAGGCCGTCATGGTGGGCCTCGCCGCGCAGTTCCTGCGGCGGCCGCGGGTGCTGCTGCTCGACGAGCCCACCAACAACCTCGACCTCGCCGCCCGGCACCGGCTGTACGACGCGGTCGAGGCGTGGCGCGGCGTGCTGGTCGTGGTGAGCCACGACCGCGCGCTGCTCGAGCGCGTCGACCAGCTCGCCGACCTGTACCGGGGCCGGATCCGGATGTTCGGCGGCGCCCTTTCCGCCTACGAGGAGGCGCTCGCCGCCGAGCGGGAGGCCGCCGAGCGGGAGCTGCGCAACGCCGGGGCCGAAGTGCGGCGGCAGCGGCGCGAGCTGATCGAGGCCGAGACGAAGCTCGCCCGGCGGTCCCGGTACGGGGCCAAGATGTACGCGACCAAGCGTGAGCCGAAGATCGTCATGAACGCCCGCAAGCGGCAGGCCCAGGTGTCGGCGAGCCGGCTGCGCGAGCTGCACCGGGACCGGCTCGAGGCCGCGCGGCGGCGGCTCGCCGAGGCCGAGGAGGCGGTCCGCGAGGAGCCGGGGATCCGCATCGAGCTGCCCCGCACCGAGGTCCCGGCCGGCCGTACCGTCGCGGTGCTGGAGGAGGTGACGACCCCGGCCGGGCATCCGCCGGTGAGCCTCACCGTCCGCGGCCCGGAGCGGATCGCGCTGCTCGGCCCGAACGGCGCGGGCAAGACCACCCTGCTGCGCACGCTCGCCGGCGAGCCGCCCCCGACCGGCGGCGCGGTGCGGGTCACCGTCGACGGCGTCGGCCACCTGCCGCAGCGGCTCGACGTGCTGGATGAGTCCCGCAGCGTGCTGGAGAACGTGCGCGCGGCCGCGCCCGGCGCCCCGGTGAACCGGATCCGCGCCGAGCTCGCCCGCTTCCTGTTCCGCGGGGACAGGGCCGAACTGCCCGCCTCCGCGCTCTCCGGCGGGGAGCGCCTGCGCGCGGTGCTCGCCACGATCCTGCTCGCCGAGCCGCCGCCGCGGCTGCTGCTGCTCGACGAGCCCACCAACAACCTCGACATGCCCGCGGTCGACCGGCTGGTCGAGGCCCTTGCCGCCTACCGCGGCGCGCTCATCGTCGCCTCACACGACCTGCCGTTCCTCGCCGCGATCGGCGCCACCCGCTGGCTGCGGCTCACCCGGGAGGAGGGCCTGACGGAGACCGGCCCGCCCGAGCCGTGGTGACGCCGCCATTGCCCGGGCGATTCGCCGGAAATGATGATCGAGATGTCATCGCACCCATTTCGTGGCGTCTGGCCCAAGACTTCGGTAGAAATGCTGTTCACAGCCGATCGGTCGAGCGTCCGTGTCATTGGGACCGAGTCGAATGTCCAGGTCACAGCGCCGACTCTGGGTGATATGCCGGGTTTGCGGGTGCGGCGGCGTGCGTATCCGGCGGGCACGCTTTCGCAACCTGTAAGCCTATAGTTGGGCGAATATTGACATGGCTCGGCGTGCCGTAAACGCTATTGGGGTGAATTATTCGCGGTTGACTCCCATCGCATTGGCGGGCCTGTGCGCCCTCGTGGCGTGCACCCCGGGGGACGGGGCGGCCGGCGCCGGCGGCCGGGGCACGCCCGCGGCGGCGGAAGTCACGCCGAGCCCGACCGGCCTGTCGCCCAAGCGCTACCGCGCCGAGCTCAACGCCGCGATCAAGCCGGTGCGGTCGCGCTTCGCGAGCCTGGCCAAGACGCGCACGGTGGACAAGCTCGACGGCAGGCTGGAGCGGACGCAGGAGGCGATCACCCGTGCGGTGGACCGGCTGCGCGACATCGACCCGCCGCCCGAGGCGGCCGCCGAGCACACCCGCTACGTGGACCGGCTCGAGGCGGTGGGGCGGCGGCTCGATCAGCTCACCGGGAGCGTCGCCGACCGGTCGCTGTGCTCGTCGTCGGCGCTGCTCAACCGCCTCGGCGCGAAGGTGCTCGACGATCTGAAGGCCGCCGCGAAGCGGCTGAACGCCCGCGGCGACTACGACGCCCGGGCGATCGACGTGAAGGTGCCCAAGCGGCGCAACCGCCGCCTGGCCAACGGCACGCTCATCCGCAACGGGGGCCGCGGCGGCCGGGCCTACCTGCGCATCCGCAACGGCCTGTCGCACGACGCGGTGGTCACCCTGGTCCGCGGCAAGTCCAGGGTGCTCAGCGTCTACGTGCGGAAGAACAAGTCCTACCAGATCAACGGCGTCCGGGATGGCACGTACCGGATCTACTTCACCACGGGGGACGACTGGGACGGCTCGGCGCGCACCTTCACCCGCAACTGCGACTTCAGCCGGTTCGAGGACCCCGTGCGGTTCCAGACCTTCTACACCGGCGGCTCGATCCAATGGCAGAACTGGTCGCTCACCCTCCACCCGGTGCTCGGCGGCAACGCCCGCACCCGGTCGGTGCGGCCCGGCGACTTCCCCACCTGACCCGCCCGCGATCCGCGGCTCGGCCGACCGGCGCTCCGGCCGAGCCGGCGTGATCGGCGAGGCGGCGGTCAGCTCGAGAAGAGCAGGCCCATGAGCCCGCGGTGGCGGTGCCCGCGGTGGCCGTAGTGGTGACCGCCCCAGGCCGGCCCGGGGGCGGGCGGCGGCGGGGCGTACTGCTGCATGTACTGGCTCTCCAGCCGGGTCAGCGTCTCCAGCTCGCCGTAGTCGAGGAAGATCCCACGGCAGCTCTCACACTGGTCGATGGTCACGCCGCTGCGGTTGTACGTCCGCATCAGGCCGTGACACTTCGGGCATTCCATCGTGCTGGTCTCTCCTTCGTCGACCCAACCGGTGATCACTTTACGTCGCGGGGCCGCCGGTCATCCGGACGATGCGCGCGCAGCAGGCGACGAAGGCCTCCTCCGTCTCGTCGAGCGGACGGCCCTCCTCCTGTGCCCGGAGCACGCCGCGGGCGGCCAGCTGGACCGTCAACGCGCGGGCCGGCACGTCCAGTTCCCGCCACGGATCCGCCGCCGACACCGCGGTTCCGCCGCCCTCCTGGTAGGCGGACAGGAACCGCCGCCACACCTCCGGGTCGAGCAGCCCGGCCGCGTAGTAGGCGGCGGGCCGGGCCAGATCCCACGCCGGGTCGCCGGCGCCGAGGTCGTCCACGTCGATGAGGTACCACCGGCCGTCGCGCCACACCAGCTGGCCGAGGTGCCAGTCGCCGTGGGTCAGCGCCCGCCGCGCCGTGCCGTGCCGCGCCGCGGCGGGGAGCCCCGCGTAGGCGGCGCGCACCACCGCCGCGGCCGCGCCGCCGCCCGCCCGCTCCAGCCGCGCCATGGTCCGGGCGAGCCGCCGCGGCCCGCCCGCCGGGGGCAGGCGCCCGTCCACGGGTACGGCGTGCAGCCGGGCGAGCAGCCGCCCGGCGTCCTCCCACGGCGCGGCCGCGAGGTCCGCCGGATCCACCGGCCGCCCGGCGGGCCAGCGGGTGACGAGCCGGCCGGACACGCGCTCGGGGGCGGTGCGCAGCGGCGGCAGCATGACGTCGCCGAGCCGCGCCGCCGTGGCCAGCCGGACCGCGAGGTCCGCCGGGTCGGCGTCCGGCGCGTGCGCCTTCACCACCACGTCGCCCGACCGCACCACGACGACCCGGTCCTGTTTGAGCACGGTCACCGGGCCGGGGCCGGCCAGCTCGGCGAGGGCACGGGCGAGGGGGGAGCGCGTGCCGGGCACTTTCACGTCAGGCATTCCCCCACGGTACGGCCGCGCCGGGCCGTACCGGAGCGCGTGTCACCCCGGGTGCGTGCCACGGCCGTGCGGCCGGTGTCCGTAGGGTGGGCCCATGAGGATCGGCTTTGGCGTACCGGTGTCGGGCTCGTGGGCGACACCCGAGAACATGATCACGATCGCGCGGCGGGCCGAGGAGCTCGGCTACGACTCGCTGTGGACGTTCCAGCGGCTGCTGTTCCCGGCCGGCCACGCGATGGCCCCGGTCTACCGCAGCGTGCAGGACCCGGTCGTCACCCTCGCCTATCTCGCCGGCGTGACGAGCCGGATCCGGCTCGGCGCCGCCGTGCTCAACATGCCGTTCTTCTCGCCCGCGCTGCTCGCCAAGCAGCTCGCCACCCTGCAGCTGGTCAGCGGCGGCCGGATCGACGCCGGGCTGGGGCTCGGCTGGCTGCCGGAGGAGTTCGCCGCCTCCGGCGTGCCGCTCGAGCGGCGCGGCGAGCGGGCCGAGGAGTACCTGGCCGTGCTCCGCACGCTGTGGTCGGAGGGCATCGCCGAGCACGAGGGCGAGTTCTACCGGGTGCCGCCCGCCCACCTCGACCCCAAGCCCGTCCCGCCGCCCCCGATCATCCTCGGCGGTACGGCGGAGCCCGCGCTGCGCCGGGCGGGCCGCCTGGCGGACGGCTGGGTGAGCTCCAGCCGCGTCGACCTGACCACGATCGGGCGGCAGATCGCGATCGTGAAGGAGGCGGCCCGCGAGGCCGGGCGCGACCCCGAGTCCCTGCGCTTCATCGTGCGCGGCGTCACCCGGCCGGGCCGGTCGGGGCAGCCCGGGCGGGCGCCGCTCACCGGCTCGTTCGAGGAGATCCGCGCCGACGTCGCCGCGCTCGCCGAGCAGGGCGTGACCGAGGTCTTCCACGACCTCAACTTCAATCCCGAGGTCGGCTCGCCGGACGCCGACCCGGTCGCGGCGATGCGGCTCGCCGAGGAGGCCCTGGAGGCGCTGCGCCCCGGCCTGTGATCCGGTCAGGACATCACGAGCACGGCGACCCCGTTGACCCGGTCCGCGGCGAGGTCGGCGAGCGCCCGGTCCGCCTCGGTGAACGGGTACGGGACGGTCGCCACGTGCAGCGGGTGGCGGGCGGCGAACTCGAGGAACCCCCGCCCGTCCGCCCGGGTGTTCGCGGTCACGCTGCGCACCTGGCGCTCCTGGAACAGGTGCCGCTGGTAGTCGAGGCGCGGCACGTCGGTGAGGTGGATGCCCGCGATCGCGAGGGTGCCGCCCCGGTCGAGCGCCTCCAGGCACACCGGCACCAGGTCGCCGACCGGCGCGAACAGGATCGCCGAGTCGAGCGGCTCGGGCGGCGCGTCGTAGGCGCCGCCGGCCGAGGCCGCGCCGAGCTCCAGGGCGAGCCGCTGCGCCTCCTTCGACCGGGTGAGCACGTGCACGGTCGCGCCCTGCGCGATCGCCACCTGCGCGGTGAGGTGCGCCGAGGCGCCGAACCCGTAGATGCCGAGCCGCCCGCCCTCCGGCAGCTCGGCCCGCAGCAGCGCCCGGTACCCGATGATGCCCGCGCACAGCAGCGGGGCGAGCCGCTGCGGGTCCTGGTCCTCCGGCAGCGGGTAGACGTAGTCGGCGGGCGCGACCAGGTAGCGGGCGTAGCCCCCGTTCGCGTCCCACCCGGTGTAGGCCGACGACGGGCACAGGTTCTCCGCGCCCCGCCGGCAGTACCGGCAGGTGCCGCACGTGCCGCGCAGCCACGCCACCCCGACCCGGCCGCCCACCGGCGGCCCGCCGTTCACCCCCGGCCCGTGGGCGATCACCCGGCCCACCGCCTCGTGGCCGGGCACGGTCCGCGGCCGCCGCGGCGGCAGGTCGCCCTCGGCGAGGTGCAGGTCGGTGCGGCACACCGCGCACACCTCGACCTCGACGAGCACCTCGCCCGGCCCCGGGCTCGGCACCGGCAGCCTCACCGGCCGCAGCGGGCCGCTGTCGATCGGTCCCGGCCGCTCGACCACCCACGCGTCCATCTCGTCGGGAACCACGCTCATGCCTCCGACGATAGGCACCGGCCACGCGCCCCGGGCAAGGTTCTCCGGCCCGCGTCTTCGCCCGCAGGTAACGCGCAAGTAAGGTCGTAGCCGGACCGACGCACGGCGAGGCTGAAAGGAGCGGCGATGGCGGCGTTGTCGGCGGCGGTGGTCGGGCCCGGCGGGGTTGGCGGCCTGCTCGGCGGGCTGCTCGTGCGGGCCGGGGCGCGGGTGGAGTTCGTCGCCTCCGAGCGCACGGCCGAGGCGTTGCGGGCCGGCGGGCTGAGCGTGCACAGCGCCACCCACGGCGACTTCCACGTGCCGGTCACGGCGACGACCGAGCTGTCCGGGCCGGTGGACGTCTGCTTCGTCACCACCAAGGCGACCACGCTGGCGGCCGCGCTGGAGCGGGTGCCGCCCGCCGCGCTCGGCGACGGGCTCGTGGTGCCGCTGCTCAACGGGTTCGAGCACATGGCGCTGCTGCGCCGCCGCTACCCGGCCGAGCAGGTGGTGGCGGGCGTGGTGCGGGTGGAGTCGACCCGGGTGGCGCCGGGGCGGATCGAGCACACCAGCCCGTTCCTGGCCTTCGAGCTCGCCTCGGCCACCGCGCCCCGGCAGCGGGTGGAGGCGCTGGCGGCGCGGCTGCGCGAGGCCGGCCTCCAGGTCACCGTGCGCGACGACGAGACCGTCGCGCTGTGGGACAAGCTGACCTTCCTCGCCACGTTCGCCCTGCTCACCACCTACCACGCGGCCCCGGCCGGGGTGATCCGCGCCGAGCACCGCGACGAGCTGACCGCCGTGCTCCGCGAGATCACCGCGGTCGCCGCGGCCGAGGGCGCCGTGTTCGACCCCGAGAGGATCCTGGCGTTCTTCGACGGCCTGCCGCCGCAGATGAAGTCGTCGATGCAGCGGGACGCCGAGGCCGGGCGGCCCACCGAACTCGACGCGCTCGGCGGCGCGGTGCTGCGCGCCGCGGAACGGCACGGCGTGGCCGCCCCGACCGTGGCCCGGCTCGTCGCCGAGCTCGCCGCCCGGGAACCGGCCCAGCACGGGTGAAGTGACCGATTTGTCCCCCTTGTGAATCGGGTGAAGACTGAGAGGTGACCGAAGGGGGACCGTCATGATCGAGGTCAAGAGCGTCGAGAAGCCCGACGAGCGCCGGGACTTCCCGCGGGGGCACATCGAGATCACGCGGCTGACCGGGCTGACGTTCGCCGTGTTCACCCTGGAGCCGGGGTGGCGCTGGACGGAGTCGGTCGCGCCGGTGGCGGGCACCGACACCTGCCAGGTGCGGCACACGCTCTACACGGTGCGGGGCCGGATCCGGATCCGCATGGACGACGGAACCGAGAGCGAGCTCGGCCCCGGCGACGTCGCCGTCGTCCCGCCCGGGCACGACGCCTGGGTCGTGGGGGACGAGCCGTACGTCGCCTACGACTTCTCGAGCGAGATGGAGGAGTACGCGCAGGGCGGCCGCTGACCCAGCCGCCGCCGGTCTCGCCCGCCCCGGCGGGCGGGGCCGGTCCGCGCCGGGCTAGCCGATGAGCTCGGGCAGCCGGGTGATGTGCGCCGCCAGGTAGGCGGCGAGCTCCTCCGGCACCAGCGGGATCGCCGTGATCTCCTCCGGGCGCAGCGGCACCCGGACCAGCTCGCGGACGCCGTGGTTCGGGTCGGCGAACTCCGGGCCGCAGATCAGCGCCGGGTCGAGGGTGAGCAGGCGGCAGCCGTACACGTGGTGGGTCTTCGGCCCCTCCGGGTGCGCGCAGGTCAGCGTGGTGAGCGGGGTGACCGAGCCGACCGTCGCGCCCAGCTCCTCGAGCACCTCGCGGTGCAGGGTGTCCTCCAGCGTGGCGTCCTCCGGCTCGACGTGGCCGCCCGGCACGCTCCAGTAGAGCGGCCGGTTCGGTACCGTCCGCCGGAACAGCAACAGCCGGTCCCCGTCGAGCACGAGGGCCCGGACGCTGGGGCGGGGCGCCATGCCGCCATTGTCCCCGGCGGCCGGATCCCGCCGTCACCGGGGTGGGGGCGAACCGGTCAGTCGGACATGTCGCGCCGCAGCCGCTTCACCGCGGAGCGGTGCCGCTTGGCCGCGAGGCGGCGCTCGACGGCCCCGCGCGACGGCCGGGTGGGGCGGCGGCGCTTCGGCGGCGGGGCGATCGCCTCGCGCAGCAGCCGGGCGAGGCGGTCCGCGGCCGCGTCCCGGTTGCGCAGCTGGGAGCGGTGCTCGGCGGCGACCACCGTGAGCACGCCGCGGGTGAGCCGGGGCGCGAGCCGCCGCAGGGCGCGCGCCTTCAGCTCGGGGCTCAGCGCGGTGGTGGCGGCGACGTCGAAGCGGAGCTCGACCCGGCTGTCGGTGGTGTTGACGCCCTGCCCGCCCGGGCCGGAGGCACGCGAGAACCGCCATCCCAGCTCGCGCTCGGGGATGACGATCGACGCGGTGACCGTGATGGGGCCGGGCATTGCGGGTCATTCCTCCTGATCTGCCGCATCCAGCGTAGCCGGGAGGGCAACCGGTTTACCGGACGTCCGGCCGGGCGTCGCCCTGCGTTCGGCTCGCGGAAGCGTGCCGGGGAAGCGGTGGCGCGCACGTTCGCCCCGGTCGGCGCATGTTCATCGGCCGGTGACGCGCCGGTCACGAGGCCGGCGGGCGGCGGTCAGCTCGCTCGCCTCCACTGAGGGCATGCAGCCGTCACGCAGAACCTTCCTCGCCGGGGCCGCCGCCGCGGCCGCCCTGCCGTACCTCACGACCGGGGGAGGCGCCCCCGTGGCCCTGTGGCGCGGGCTCCGCCTCGCCGACCCGTTCACGCTCGGGGTCGCCTCCGGGGACCCCACCGCCGACGGGATCGTGCTGTGGACCCGGCTCGCGCCCCGCCCGCTCGACGAGACCGGCCGCGGCGGCATGCCCGCCCGTCCCGTCGAGGTGGAGTGGCAGCTCGCCGCCGACGAGCGGTTCCGCCGGATCATGCGCAAGGGCACCGTGACCGCGCGGCCGGAGCACGCGCACAGCGTGCACGTCGAGGTGGCCGGGCTGGAGCCCGGGCGGGAGTACTTCTACCGGTTCCGCGCGCTCGGCGAGGTGTCCCCGGCCGGCCGTACCCGGACCGCGCCCGCGCCCGGCACGCTCGGCGCGCTCACCTTCGTCACCGCCTCGTGCGCGCACTACGAGCACGGGTACTACACGGCCTACCGGCGGCTCGCCCAGGAGGAGCCGGACCTGGTGGTGCACCTCGGCGACTACATGTACGAGTACGGGCGCGGTGGCTACACCGGCATCAGCGGCCTGGTCCGGCGGCACGCCGGCGGCAAGTGCCGCACGCTCGCCGACTACCGCACCCGGCACGCCCAGTACAAGACCGACCCGGACCTGCAGGCCGCGCACGCGGCCGCCCCCTGGCTGGTGGTGTTCGACGACCACGAGGTGGAGAACAACTGGGCCGGCCCGGTCTCCGGCACCGGGGCGAAGGACTTCGCCGCCCGCCGCCGGGCAGGCCTGCGCGCCTACTACGAGAACCTGCCGCTGCGCCGCTCCGCCATGCCGCGCGGCGACCGGATGCGGCTGCACCGCCGCATCGCATGGGGCTCGCTCGCCGCCTTCCACCTGCTCGACACCCGGCAGTTCCGGGACGACCAGGCCTGCCACGACGGCCTGCGATCCGGCTGCGACGCCGCGCTCGCCGCCGACCGCACCCTGCTCGGCGCCGACCAGCGCGAGTGGCTGCTGGCCGGGCTGCGCCGCTCGGCCGCCCGGTGGAACCTCATCGGCCAGCAGACCATCATGGCCCGGCACGACGTCGCGCTCGGCCCGGGCCGCGAGCTCAACATGGACTCCTGGGACGGCTACGCGGCCGAGCGCGCCCGGCTGCTCGCGGGCATCCGCGACTCGGGCGCGTCGAACCCGGTCGTGCTCACCGGCGACGCGCACATCCACCACGCCGCCGACCTGCGCCTCGACTTCGACGACCCGGACTCGCCGCGGGTCGCGGTGGAGCTCGTCACCTCCTCGATCTCCAGCGACGGCGACGGCTACCGCGACCACGCCCGCATGGCCGCGCTCCGGGTGGAGAACCCGCACATCGCCTACGTGGACCAGCGCCGCGGCTACATCGTGTGCCGGGTCGGCCCGGACGAGCTGCGCGCCGAGTTCCGCACCCTCGACTACGTCACCCGCCGCGGCGCCCCCGCCCGCACCTCCGCCAAGTTCACCGTGCCCTCCGGGCAGAGCGTGCTCGCCTGAGGGCGGCGGCCACCGGCCGGTCAGGGGGCGAGCCGGTGGCCGAGCAGGGCCGCCTCCGGCCCGCGGGCGATCACCTCGGAGGTACGGCGCACGCCGGGGTACGGCCCGCGGCGGAGGCGGCCCTTCAGCAGCACGACCCGCCCGGCGAGCGGGGCCGCGACGACGAGGTCGCGGGCCTTCCGGCCGGTGAACGCGCCGACCGCGACCGCCGCCCCGAACCCGCCGGCGCGCGGCCCGGTGATCAGCACGTCGTTCTCGCGGGTGAGGCCGCCCGACCGGGTCCCGGCGAGCACCTGCACCGCCGACTCGCCCGGCACGCCGATCACCAGCTCGTCGTCCCCGTCGCCGTTGAGGTCGCCCGCGGCGAGGGCCGAGCCGAGCCGGTCGTAGTACCGGGGCCGCCCGGTGATCCCGGCCACCTGCTGCGTCCACAGCTCGTTCCGCGCGGTGGTCAGGCCGCGGCGGGAGCCGTACAGCACGCTCACCGCGCCGTCGCCGTAGTCCATGCCGCGCTGCAGCGCGGTCACGCCCTCCCCGGGCACGCCGACGGCGAGATCGTCCCGGCCGTCGCCGTCGAAGTCGCCGACGGCGAGCGCGGACCCGTAGCCGTCCCAGCGCTCCGCCGTGCCGCGCATGCCCGGGGTGTCCTGGCCGAAGCGGACCGCGCGCCGGGCCACCGGGGAGATCACGGTGACGCCGCCCGCGCCGTAGACCGGGTTCCCCTCGCCCGGGGCGCCGATCGCGAGCTCGTCCCGCCCGTCGCCGTCGAAGTCGCCCGCGGCCAGGGCCTCCCCGAACCGGTCGGTGGCGAGGGCGGGCCGGCGCACCCACCGGGTGCGCTTGGTGACGAGGCCGCCCCGGCCGCGCAGGTCCCGGCGGGACAGCCCGAAGATCGCCACCCCGCCGCCGCCCGCGAGCCCGGGCGTGCCCACGGCGAGCTCGTCGTCGCCGTCGCCGTCGAAGTCCCCGGCGGCGAGCGCGGCGCCGAACCGGTCGGTGCCCGGCCGCCGCCCCACGGCGCGCACGTCGAGCGTGCGCGGCGCGGCCCCGCGGCCCACGCCGTCGCGCGAGCCGTACAGCACGTGCACCACGCCGTTGCCGTCGGCGTCCCGGCGCGGCCGGCCGAGGAACTCCTCCGACGCCCCCACCGCGAGGTCGGCGCACCCGTCCCCGTCGAAGTCGCCGACGGCGAGCGCCGAGCCGAAGGAGTCGCCCACCTCGGGCTCGCCGGGCACGCCCGCGGTGCCCTGGGCGAGCGTGACCGCCTCGGTGAGGCCGTTGCGCGAGCCGTGGAACACCGTGACCGTGCCGGCCCGGGCCTTGCCGTCGACCGTGTCGTACGGCGCGGCGACCGCGAGATCGTCGAAGCCGTCGCCGTTGAAGTCGGCGACCGCGCCGGTGCGGCAGGCGGCGGAGGAGGCGTGGGCGGGCGGCGGGGCGGCGGGAAGCGCGCCGACGAGGGACAGGGCGACGAGGGACGGGGCGGCGGCGAGGAACGCGCGCGGGATGCTCATGCTCCGGATCGTCCCCGGGTGACCGGACACCCGGCCCACACCGGGATGACAGGAGCGCGTCAGGAATCTGAACACGCCGGTCGCCGGCCGGAGCGCCGTCCCGCCGCCGGGCGGCCCGCGCCGGAGGCGAGGGGCGCCTGCGCGCTCATGTGCCCGCGCTCTCGTTTCGCCTATCCGGCCTGCCGGGTGAGCACGGCGACGTGCGGGTGGGCGCCGGAGACGCTGACGTGCCGCAGGTGGCCGGGGAGCAGGCCGTACCGGATCGCCACGGCGAGCGCCGCGGTGTCCGGGATGAGCACGACGGCCCGCCCCTCCGGACGCAGCACGCGCGCCACCTCGGCCCACCATCGGCCCGGCGCCGCGGCGAGCCCGCCGCCGGGCGCCACCTGGCCGCCCCACGGCGGGTTGCACACCACCACGTCGACGCCGCCGTCCGGCAGCGGCAGCCGGGCCGCATCCGCGCGCCGCAGCACGATCCCGGCCCCGGGCCCGGCGTTCGCCCGCGCCGCGTCGAGCGCGCCCGGGTCGAGGTCGAAGCCGTGCAGCCGGGCCCGCGGCTCCAGCCGGCCCGCCTCGATGAGCAGCGTGCCCGCGCCGCAGCACGGGTCGACGACGAGCTCGCCCGGCCGCGGGCCGGCGAGCCGCGCCATCGCCGCCGCCACCGGCGGATGGAGCGTCCCGGGGATCGTCCGCCGCTTGTAGTCGCGCCGGTGCAGCGGCCGCGCCGCGACCCGCGCCATGAGGGTCGCGTGCGCGCCGTCGAGCACGAGCCGGAACCCGGCGTACCCCTCCGGCGGCGGCGCCCCGCCGCGCCGCGAGTGGTACGGCACGCCGAGCCGCCCGGCGAGCACCACGCCCACCGCGTCCTCGGCGTCGTACCGGTTGAAGTTCCGCCTGCCGAGGAACGACGCCGACACCTCGACCCCGGCGATCTCGCCGCCGCCGAGCCGGCGGCGGTCGTGCGCCAGCCGCCGCGCGTCCACCGCGCGGGCGAGCCCGCCGAGCGCGCGGAGCCCGTCCCTGGTGTGCCCGACGTCCGGTCCCCGGGCGGCGACGAGGAACACGTCGTCGGCGGTCCGCAGCCCGAGGATCTCCGGGCCGAGCCGGTCCGCCGCGAACTCGACCGAACGATGTCCTACTCGGGTGATGGTGCCGAGCCCGGCCGTGAGGATCTCCTCGATCACCACGGTCTCGAGCCCGCTCACGCACCGCGCCACCAGGCGCGCCGCGGTCACGGCCGTGCGGCGACGCCGGGACGCGGTCGAAGAGACGCACGCGTGCGATCACGCACCGTGAGGTCCACTGCCCGTCTTCTCCCACGTCACGACCCCGGGACGGCCCCACGCCGCCCCGCTTCGCCGGCGACGGGCCGACGATGGACGCCTCGACTCGCCGGCGGCGGGTCAGACTCGGAAGAAGAACCTCATGGCTCCGCATGGTACCCGGCCGCGGCAAAGTAACGGGATTCATCCCCGGTCCTCCGGCGGACCGGAGGGGTGGCGTGCCACGATTGAACGGTGGCGATGCTGACTGAACCAGGATTCGACCTGGCGGATATCGCGTTCTGGAAGAAGCCGCTCGACGAGCGGAACGAGGCCTTCAAACGGCTGCGGGCGATGGACCGCCTGGTCCACTTCTCCGAGCCGAAGATCCCCATGCTGCGCTCCGGCAAGGGGTTCTACGCGGTGGTACGGCACGCCGACGTGGTCGAGATCAGCCGTAACCCCAAGGTGTTCAGCAGTGAGCCCGCGGTCACCAGCCCGCCGCCGCCCGCGTGGGTGAAGCGCGTGTTCGGGGACTCGATCGTCAACATGGACGATCCGCGGCACGCGCGGCTGCGCCGCATCGTGTCGCGCGCCTTCTCCCCGAAGATGCTCAACGACCTCACCGAGGACATCCAGCGGGCGGCCACCCGGATCGTCGACGACGTGCTGCGCGAGGGGCCGCGCGACTTCGTCGAGCAGGTGGCGGCCCGGCTGCCCATCACCGTGATCTGCGACATGATGGGCATCCCGGAGGAGCTGCGGGAGAAGGTCCACCGCCACGTCGACGTCTCCACCGCCTACACCGGCGTCCGGTCGAGCGTCGGCCGCACGATCCGGATGGCGGCGAGCAACGTGCACGCGCTGTTCGAGCTGCAGCGCATGGTGATCAAGCTGGGCCGGGAGCGCGTCCGCAATCCGCGCAACGACCTGATCTCCGCGCTGGTCAACGCCAACGTCGACGGCGAGCGGCTCACCGACAGGGAGCTCGGGTCGTTCTTCGCCATGCTGCTGGTCGCGGGCAACGAGACGGCCCGCAACACGATGGCGCACGGCCTGCGGCTGCTCACGATCAACCCCGACCAGCGTGAGCTGCTGCTGAGCGACTTCGACCGCTACATCGGCGGCGCCATCGAGGAGATGGTCCGGTACGTCTCGCCGATCATCCAGTTCCGCCGCAACGTCACCCAGGAGACCGAGCTGCGCGGCGTGACCCTCAAGCCCGGCGACCAGGTCGCGCTCTTCTACGGCTCGGCGAACCGGGACGAGGAGGTCTTCGACGACCCCGACCGGTTCGACATCACCCGCTCGCCCAACCCGCACGTCGGCTTCGGCGGCCCGGGCCCGCACTTCTGCCTCGGCGCCAACCTCGCCCGCAAGGAGATCACCATCATGTTCCGGGAGCTGTTCACCCGCATCCCGGACATCCGGGCCGTCGGCGAGCCGGAGCTGCTGCTGTCCAACTTCGACAACGCGGTCAAGCGGCAGCCGTTCACCTTCGGCAGGCACTGAGCCGCACCGGCGGGGCCCGCGCCACGGCGCCGGGCCTCGCCGCCGGTCGCGCCCCGCCGCCGGCCGGCACCGCGGCGCGGATGCCGGCGGGCGCGCCCGGCCGTGCCGTACCCGGTAATCCCCGGGAAATGACCGCCCGGATTTCCCCCGCGATCGCTCAGGCCGCTTTCAACGTGTTCCCCGGGCGCGCGTACGACGCGGCGGAAGGACGCGTCGCGCGCTTAGCGTGGCCTTATCGGTGATGTGTCACCTTTGTCATGTGCCGGCGGATGCCGGCGCACCACGCTGCCGCCGAACAGGGGAAAGCCTGAGCATTTCTGGGGGATGAGATGACCGTTAATGACCCGCGCGGGAATGTTCCGGACGACGACCCGTCCGCCAGGACGTCGGTGTTCCCCACCGCCGGGTCGGGCTCGAGCGGCGGCGAGGGATCGTTCGGCGTCACGTTCCGGCCCCCCTCGGCGGGGGACGGCGACGCCCGGATGTACGACTTCGCCGGGAGCGAGATCGTGCCACCGCCGCCGCGCGGCGGCATGACCGGGAGGCAGAAGCTCGGCGTCGGCCTCGCCCTCGTGGCGATGGCCGTGGGCGGCGGCATCACCGGCGCGTACGTCGCCACCGGCCTCAGCGGCGGCGGCACCCGGCCGGTCGCGGCCTCCAGCCCGGCGGCGAGCACCCCGCCCGCCACCGCCGACCGCGGCGCCACCGGCGGGGGCACCGCCGCGGTGCCGAACTTCGCCGACGTGGCGCGGGCCGTGCAGCCGTCGGTGGTGTCGATCGAGGTGCGCGGCGTGCGCGGCGGGAGCACCGGCTCCGGCGTGATCCTCGACGCCGAGGGCCGCATCCTCACCAACAACCACGTGGTCGAGGGCGCTGGCCGGGGCGGCGGCGACATCACCGTCCGGTTCAGCGACGGCCGGTCGGCCCGGGCGAGCATCGTCGGCACCGACCCGTTCACCGACCTCGCCGTGATCCGCGCCGAGGGCGTGTCGGACCTCACCCCGGCGACCCTCGGCGACAGCGACCGGCTCCAGGTGGGCGAGCCGGTGCTCGCCATCGGCAGCCCGCTCGGCCTGGAGGGCTCGGTCACCGCGGGCATCGTCAGCGCGCTCAACCGCACCATCCCGGTCGGCGACGACCGGCCGTTCGGCGGGCGGCGGTCGCAGGCCACGATCACCGGGGCGATCCAGACCGACGCCCCGATCAACCCCGGTAACTCCGGCGGCGCGCTCGTCAACGCCGCCGGCCAGGTGATCGGCATCAACACCGCGATCATCACCAACGGCGGCGACGGCAACATCGGGGTGGGCTTCGCGATCCCCAGCAACACCGCCAAGCAGGTCGCCGACCAGCTGATCCGCACCGGCCGGGCCACCCACGCCTACCTCGGCGTCGGCCTCGCCGACGCGGTGGGCGTCAACGGCGCGGTGATCAACACGGTGGAGGAGGGCAGCCCCGCGGACCAGGCCGGGCTCCGGCAGGGCGACCGCATCGTCAAGATCAACGACACCGACGTGGCCGACGCCGACGCGGTGGTCGGCATGATCCGCGGCTTCAAGCCCGGCGACCGGATCACCGTCACCTACGTCCGGGACGACGAGACCCGCACCGCCGAGGTCACCCTCGCCGAGCGCGGCGGGAACTGACCCGGCCCCGGCGCGCGGCTCAGCGGGCGGACCGGGCGGTCATCGCCTCCGCCCGCCACAGGTCGCGGTAGTAGCCGTCCGTCGCCACCAGCTCCTCGTGGCGGCCCCGCTGGATGACCCGGCCGTTCTCCAGTACCACGATCTCGTCCACCTGGTCGAGGCCGCGCAGCCGGTGGGTGACGAGCAGGGTGGTGCGGCCGTGGGTGACGTCGAGCAGGTCGGCCATGAGCGCGTCGGCGGTGATCTCGTCGAGCGCCTCGGCGGGCTCGTCGAGCACGAGCACCGGCGGGTCGTACAGCAGGGCGCGGGCGAGCGCCAGCCGCTGCAGCTGGCCCCCGGACACGGTGCGGGCGTCCTCGCCGAGCTCGGTGTCCCAGCCGGTGCGCGCCACCCACTCCTCCAGCCGGGCGCGCCGCACCGCCGCGGCGAGCTCCTCGTCATCGGCCTCCGGCCCGGCCAGGCGCAGGTTGTCGCGGAGCGTCGCGCGGAACACGTACGGGTCCTGGGTGAGGCCGGTGATCCGCGCCCGCACGTCCTCCGGGTCGAGGTCGCGCACGTCCACCCCGTTGATCCGGATCTCCCCGGACTCGTAGTCCACCAGGCGCATGAGCGCGGCGAGCAGGGTGCTCTTGCCGGCCCCGCTCGGCCCGACGAGCGCCACCCGCTTGCCCGGGGTGAGCGTGAGGCTCACGCCGTCGAGCGCGGGCGGGCGGCCCGGGGCGTGCCGGACCACCAGGTCGCGCACCTCGACGGTGAGCGGCGGCTCGGGCGGCGGCGCGGGGGAGGCGGGGGCGGGCCACGCCGGGGGGGGGGGCCCCCCCCCGCGCCA
>QGUZ01000246.1 GCA_003242605.1 Actinomycetota bacterium | reverse complement strand
ATCGTCCACCTCCGGTGGACTGTGCGAATGGTCCACCTCCGGTGGACAACGTGGCCTGCCCGCCGATCGTGGACAGGCTGGAGCGGTAGCGCAGGTCGGCGGTGCCGGAGGAGGGGGCGAGCGCGGCGTACGCCTTGGCCACCAGCGGCCGCAGCGCCTCCACCAGGTCGAGCCGGGCGGCGAGCAGCTCGGCCCCGATCCGGGCGAGGTGCGCGTCCCACACCTCGAGTGTGCTCAGCACGTCCCCGGCCCCGGCCGCGGCGAACGCGGCCTCGTCCTCCAGCCGCCGCGCGCTGCGGCCCCGGCCCGCCCGGGCGGCCGCGGCGGCGCGCAGCAGGGCGCCGCGCTGCTTGAGCACCCGCTCGTAGTCCGCGCGCACGCCGGCGAACCGGGGGGCGCGGGCGACCAGCAGCTCGTCGAGGAACCGGCGCCGCTCGGCCGGGTCGCCCTTCACCATGGCGAGGTCCTCGGGGGCGAACAGCACCGACCGCAGCAGGCCGAGCACGTCGCGGGCGCGGGGGACGGGGGAACGGTTGAGCCGGGCCCGGTTCGACCGGCCCGGGTTGATCTCCAGCTCGATGAGCGCCCGCCGGTCGTCGCGCACCACGGCCGCGCGCACGAACGCGCGGGCCGCGCCGTGCCGTACCAGCGGGCCGTCGGAGGCGACCCGGTGGCTCGACTGGGTCGCCACGTAGCCCACCGCCTCGACCAGGTTCGTCTTGCCGTGCCCGTTCGGCCCGACGAACGCGGTCACGCCCGGCTCCAGCTCGAGCTCGGCCGCCGGGTACGAGCGGAAGTCGGTCAGCGACAGGTGGGCGACGTGCACTCCCCCGAGCGTAGCCGGACGAGCGGCCGCCCGGGCGTGCCCGGGCCGCGGGCGGCGGCCGGCGCCGGGCGTGAGAACGGCCAGCGGGCGTTCGTCAAATCGGGGACCGGGGTGTGCGCCGGGGCCGCACGGTTGTCCACAGCTGGGGCAATTACCGTCCGCAGGCTGTGGATAACCCTCCGGCTCGCGACCCGGAAACGCCTGTCATACCTGGTCAGACGGTGTACACGGCCACCTGTGGATATCTCGCGGAGCCTGTGGATTACTTTTCGGTCTCAATCGGCGGATCCGTCTCCGCGCCGGCGGCGTCGCCCGTCGCGGACCGGTCGGCGGTGCCCGGAGCGGCGCTCGTCGCGCTCGTCAGGGCATGGCCGCCGAACTGGTTGCGCAGCGCCGCCACCACCTTCATCGCCGGGGAGTCCGGCTGCCGGGACGCGAACCGCGCGTACAGGGCCGCGGTGATGACCGGCAGCGGCACCGCATGCTCCACGGCGGCCTGCACGGCCCAGCGGCCCTCGCCGGAGTCCTCGGCGTACCCGCGCAGCCGCGACAGCTCCGCGTCGTCCTCCAGCGCCCGCACGAGCAGGTCGAGCAGCCAGGACCGGATCACCGTGCCGCTGCGCCAGCTGCGGAAGCAGCCCGCGACGTCGGTCACGAGTTCGGAGGCCTCGAGCAGCTCCCAGCCCTCGGCGAGGGCCTGCATCATGCCGTACTCGATGCCGTTGTGGACCATCTTCGCGAAGTGGCCCGCGCCGTGGCCGCCGGCGTGCACGAAGCCGTCCTCGCCTGCCGGCTTGAGCGTCTCGAAGATCGGCATCAGCCGCCGGACGTCCTCGGCGGTGCCGCCGACCATGAGCGCGTACCCGTGGTCCAGCCCCCACACGCCGCCGCTCACCCCGACGTCGACGAAGCCGATGCCCTTCGCGCCGAGCCGCTCGGCGTGCCCGCGGTCGTCGGCGTAGTGCGAGTTGCCGCCGTCGACGACGAGGTCGCCGGGGGAGAGGAGCTCGGCGAGCTCGGCCACGGTCGCCCGGGTGGGCTCGCCGGAGGGCACCATCACCCACACCGTGCGCGGCGTCGTGAGCCGGTCGACCAGCTCCGCCAGGCTGCCGACGTCGCTCACCCCGGGATTGCGGTCGTAGCCGATCACCTCGTGGCCGCCGCGGCGCAGCCGTTCGGCCATGTTGCCGCCCATCCTGCCGAGCCCGACCATGCCGATCTGCATCGGTCCCTCACTCCCTGTGGGTCGCCTTCGCGTGCCGGGCCCTGTCCCGCCACGTGGGCGAGCCTAGCCGGACAGCCGGATCGGCATGATCAGGTACCGGTAGTCCGGCACCTCCTCGTCCTCGGTGTTCTTGCCGCCGGTGAGGATGGCGGGCTTGGTCGCGGTGGTGAACTGCATGCGGGCCACGTCGGAGTCGATCGCCTGCAGGCCCTCCAGCAGGAACTGGTGGTTGAACGCGATGTTGATGTCCTCGCCCTCGAACTCGGCGGGGAGCACCTCCACGGCCTGGGCCTCGTCGCCGCTCGCGGCCTCCAGGACCACCTCGCCCTGGGTGAAGGCGAGCCGTACCGGGGTGTTGCGCTCGGCCACGAGCGCGACCCGCTTGACCGCCTCCACGAACGGGCCGGTGGCGAGGTCGGCCCGGGCGGAGAACTCGGTGGGCAGCAGCGAACGGTACTTGGGGAACTCGGGGTCGAGCAGCCGGGTGGTGGTGCGGCGGCCGCCGCTGGAGAACCCGATCATGCCCTCGCCGGCGCCGCCGGTGGAGCTGAGCGCGATCTCCACCTCGGCGCCCGTGGTGAGGGTCTTCGCCATGTCGGCGAGGGTGCGGCCGGGGATCATCGCGACCGCGGAGATGTCGTCGGAGTTCGGCTGCCACTTCAGCTCGCGTACGGCGAGCCGGTAGCGGTCGGTGGCGGCGAGGGTGATGGTGTCGCCCTCGATCTCCATGCGCACGCCGGTGAGCATCGGCAGCGTGTCGTCCTTGCCCACGGCGACCGCGACCTGCGCGACGGCCGAGGCGAACACGTCGCTGCCGACCCGGCCCGCGGCCGGGGGCATGACCGGCAGGGACGGGTACTCGTCCACCGGCATCGTCTGCAGCGTGAACCGGGAGTTGCCGCAGGTGACCACCGCCTTGGTGCCGTCCACCGAGAAGTCCACGGGGTGGGCGGGGAGCGCCTTGGTGATCTCGGCGAGCAGCCTGCCGGAGACGAGGACCACCCCGGGTTCGCCGACCTGCGGCTCCAGCGTCACCTCGGCCGAGACCTCGTAGTCGAAGCTCGACAGCTTGAGCTGCTGGTCCTCGGTGACCTCCAGTCGCATGCCGGCGAGCACCGGCTGGGACGGTCGGGTCGGCAGCCTGCGGGCCGTCCATGCGACGGCCTCCGCGAGTACGTCTCGGTCGACCCGGAACATCACGTGAATCCGCCTCCTGTGTCTCGCCCTTCGGCCCTGACCCCGCCAACGGGTCCTGGTGTCCCCACAGAGTGCCCCACAGACGCTAGCGCCTCACGGCCCTCGGTGTGGACAACTCTCCAAGGTCGCGAAGCGCGCGCGGCCAGAGCCCTCCTATGAGGTTTGATTTCTCCCTAGAGAGAAAACACGGGTCTTCATCTTAGGGGCCGTGGATACTGTGGAGAACCAGCGTTTCCGCAGGTCAGGGCCGTACTTTTATCCACGGGCGCTGTGGGCGGGCGGTGGATGGCCGCCGGGCGGCTGGGGATGACGCGGCGATCCACACACCCCGTCCCCAGGCTCGGGCCGCCTTGTCCACCGGATCCCCCGGGTTATCCACTGGGTTTCCACCGGTTATCCACCGGGTATATGTCCCTTTTGTCGATCGGCCCGGCCGCCGTGCACACGGCATCCCCAGGTCAACCCCGGTTTTCCTCAGGTTATCCCCAGGTTTTCCGCAGCTCTGTCCCCAGGATCCGGCCACTTGTGCACACCCGGGCGGCGCGACGCCCGGTACGGCCGGCCGTACCGCGGCGCCCGGAGCCCGGGCCGCCCGGGGCGCCGCGTCATCCACTGCGGTCCACAGGATGATCCACAGCGTTATCCACAGGCTGTGTATCAGTGGAGGTCAGCGTTGCTTTTCAGCCGTTGCGCGCCTGCTGTTTGATGCGGTTGGTGAGTTCGGTCACCTGGATGTAGACCGAGCGCCGCTCCGCCATGAGCCGCCGGATCTTGCGGTCGGCGTGGATCACCGTGGTGTGGTCGCGCCCGCCGAACTGCTGCCCGATCTTGGGGAGGGACAGGTCGGTGAGCTCGCGGCACAGGTACATGGCGATCTGGCGGGCGATCACCAGCACCCGGGAGCGCGAGCTGCCGCACAGGTCCTCGACCGACAGGCCGAAGTAGTCGGCGGTCTGCGCCATGATCTGCGCGATCGTGATCTCGCCGCCGGAGTCCTCGGTGATGAGGTCCTTCAGCACGATCTCGGCGAGCTGGAGGTCGACCGGCTGCCGGTTGAGGCTGGCGAACGCGGTCACCCGGATCAGCGCGCCCTCGAGCTCGCGGATGTTCGTGGAGATCCGGCTGGCGATGTACTCCAGCACCTCGTCCGGCGCGGCGAGCCCCTCCTGCCGGGCCTTCTTGCGCAGGATCGCGATCCGGGTCTCCAGCTCGGGCGGCTGCACATCGGTGATCAGGCCCCACTCGAACCGGTTGCGCAGCCGGTCCTCGAGCGTGACCAGCTGCTTGGGCGCCCGGTCGCTGGAGATCACGATCTGCTTGTTGGCGTTGTGCAGCGTGTTGAAGGTGTGGAAGAACTCCTCCTGGGTCTGCTCCTTGCCCTCGAGGAACTGGATGTCGTCGACGAGCAGGATGTCCACGGCCCGGTAGCGCGCGCGGAACGCGTCGGCCTTGTGGTCGCGGATCGAGTTGATGAAGTCGTTGGTGAACTCCTCGGAGCTCACGTACCGGACCCGCGCGCCGTCGTAGAGGCTCTGCGCGTAGTGGCCGATCGCGTGCAGCAGGTGGGTCTTGCCCAGGCCGGAGTCCCCGTAGATGAACAGGGGGTTGTACGCCTTGGCCGGCGCCTCGGCCACGGCGACCGCGGCCGCGTGCGCGAACCGGTTGCTCGACCCGATGACGAAGGTCTCGAACGTGTACTTCGGGTTGAGCCGGGCGGTCTCGCTCGTCCGCCCGGTGCGGCTCTCCCACCGGTTCGGCAGCGGGCTCGGCACCGGGGGCCCGAACTTGTCGCCGGACCGGCCCTGGGCGCCGTCCGCCGATTCGTCCTCCGCGCCGCCGGCGGCGCCCTCGTCCTGCCCCGCCGGACGATCCGGGGCGTTCCCGGCGGAATGCCCGGTGCCGCCCTCGCCGGTGTGCTCGCCGCCGCGCCCGGAGTTATCCACAGGGCCGTCCACAGGGGTGTCGGCGCGGCCGCCGGACGGCCCGCCCATCGCGCCCGGGTACGGCGTGCCACCCGGCCCGCCCGGGCCGGGTCCCGGGTATCCGGGCGCGCCCGGCCCATAGGAATAGGAGTACTGTGCGGACTGTGGATGAAGCTGTGGATAGTCAGTGGACGACGCTCCCTCGCCCGGCCGGTGCGGGCTCGCCGAACCCGGCCTGAACTGGGCTTCCAGGGAGTGGCCCGCTTGTCCACCCTGTGGATAATGCGCCGGCGCGGCCTGGGGAGAGTGGGGATAGCCGGCCGACGGGCCGGGCATGCCGGGCTTGCCCACCCCCTGGGGCCGGGGCCGCTGCGGCTCCTCGCCGTCACCGGCCGCGGCCTGGTCGACCATGACCGCGACCCGCATCGGCCGCCCGAACTCCTGGGACAGGGCGTGCGCGATCAGCGGCCGCAGCTTGCTCTCCAGGACGTCCTTGGCGAACTCGTTCGGGGCCGCGAGCACGACGGTGTCGTTGACCAGGCCGAAGGGACGAGTCATGGCGAGCCAGGCCCGCTGCTGCGACGGCACGCTCCCGTCGAGGGTGTTCTCCAGCGCGCGCGCCCATACCGCCCCGAGGTCGATGCTCTCCACGATTCATCCCTCCTTCCCTACGCGGCCCCCGGTCGCCTGCCGCGATCAGTTGTCCACAGGTCGCCCACGTGTGGGCGCCGCCTTCGCCCCGGCGTCCGCATCACCCGCGCTCGCGCTTCCCGCAGGAACCCCTCCGTGATCCACATGGAATCCACACCGAATCCACATGGTGTGCACAGTCGGCGCGCGTCATATCCAGTACATCCACGCACGGGAGGGAAGGTTCTGGAGGGCCGACAGTAGCGTTGTGCACATCCCTGTTCAAGACGTTGTCCACAGCCTACTGGCAGCGCGGGGGGCTGCGGGGCCGACTCTGTGGATGACGGTGGCGCCGGTGGAAAACCCTCCTGTGGAATAGTGGATAATCACTGCACATCCCGGCCCTGGTGCCGGGGGCCGCGAGCGGAGGGGGTGCGGAGGCAAGGCGTCACCGAGGACCACCCGGGAGTGGTGAAAGACCCACCGACGGCCGGTTTGACCACGATGCGGCGCAGCCCGTAACGTACGAAGGTCGGCTCGTCAGGTGACGCTTCTGCATGCCCTCTGACGGCCAACGGCAATCCGAACCGACGTCAGCGTTCGCAGGGCCTGCGGACGCGTCTCAAGCATGGAGCCCACCCGTGAGCAAGCGTACTTACCAGCCGAACAACCGCCGCCGCGCGAAGACCCACGGCTTCCGGCTGCGCATGCGTACGCGCGCCGGTCGGGCGATCCTGGCCGCCCGGCGCCGCAAGGGCCGCAAGCGCCTGACCGTCTGACGGGCGGCCGAGTCCTCCGGAGTGACCGGGCCGCCCGTCGGCGCATGCGACGGGCGGCGACGGCACCGGGGGAATAAGCCGAGAGAGGATCCGCCTGCCCCGGCCGAGCGCATCCGCTCCGGAGTACCCTCGTCGGCACCGGGTGGCACCTCTCGCCCAGGAGGTCAGTCGTGCTGCCGTCCGCCTCCCGAATGCGGCGAAGTCGGGACTTCGAGGCCGCGATCCGACGGGGCCGCCGAGCCGGGCGCCCGACTCTCGTGGTCCATCTGCATATTCGTGACGACGGCGACCAGCAGGCACCGCCGCTGGTCGGCTTTGTCGTGAGTAAGGCCGTGGGCAGAGCGGTCACCAGGAACCGGGTGAAGCGGCGTCTCCGACACCTGGTGCGCGACCGCCTGCACCGCCTCCCGCGAGGTAGCCTGCTTGTGGTACGCGCCAATCCACCGGCCGCGTCCGCGCGAAGTGAGCGACTCGCCGCCGAACTCGACATCGCGCTGAATCGTGTACTCGGGCGGCGTGGGCCCGACCCGCAGGCCCGGACGGATGGACAGGCATGACGGCGCAACAGACCACCGGGGTCAGCCCGGCCGCCCGGATCCTGACCGCGTTGATCAGGTTCTATCGGGCCTTCATCAGTCCGTTGCTCGGTCCCCGCTGCCGGTTCACACCGTCGTGCAGCGCCTATGGACTCGAGGCGATCACCGTGCACGGCGCGCTGCGCGGGCTCTGGCTGACAATCCGCCGGATTGGACGATGCCACCCCTTCCACCCCGGAGGGTACGACCCGGTGCCACCCCGCCCGGTGCGGACCCACGACGAGACGCAAGGGAGCTAGCTCAGTGGAGCTGTCCTGGCTGAATTGGCTCTATGAGGCTGTCGCCTTTGTGATCACATGGATCCACCGGGGCTACAGCACCTTCCTTCCCCCGGATGGCGGCCTGAACTGGGCGCTGACCATCATCACGCTCACGGTGCTCATGCGCCTGTGCATCTTCCCGCTCTTCCTCAAGCAGATGCGCTC
>QGUZ01000245.1 GCA_003242605.1 Actinomycetota bacterium | reverse complement strand
GGCCCGATCCGGGCGCGGCCGCGCCGGGGCCTCCCGGACGGCGCGCTCCCGCGCGTCGCCGGCGCGCCCCCGCGCCGCCGTGGCCGTCGCCCGTGCCTGGCGCGCGCGCCGCGCCGCCGCTCCGGCCGCGGCGCGCCGTTCCCGGGCCGCCTCGCCCGCGTACGCGCCGCGCTCGAGCAGGGGCGTCCGCCGGGCGGCGGTGCCGCGCCTGACCTCGCTGTCCGTCTTCATCCTTGGCGGATCCTTTCTGCCGCCCGCAACCGGGCCGAGGCGGACCGCGGGTTGCGGGTCACCTCTTCGTCGGTGGGGAGCTCGGCCCCCCTGGTCAGGAGGCGGAACCTCGGCTGGTGTGCCGGGAGGGGGACCGGCAGCCCTTCGGGGCTGGTGTCCTTGGTCCGCGCCGCGAGGATCTGCTTGACGAGCCGGTCCTCGAGTGAGTGGTAGGCGAGCACGACCACGCGCCCGCCCACGGCCAGCGCGTCGAGGGCGGCGGGGAGCGCGCGCTCCAGCGCGGCGAGCTCCCCGTTCACCTCGATGCGCAACGCCTGGAAGGTCCTCTTGGCCGGGTGGCCACCGGTTCGCCGGGTCGCCGCAGGGATGGCCCCGCGCACGATCTCGGCGAGGCGAGAGGTGGAGGTGATGGGGCGCCGGGCGCGTTCCCGGGCGATCGCCTGGGCGATGCGCGCGGCGAACCGCTCCTCGCCGTAGTCGCGCAGCACCCGGGTGAGCTCGGCGACGGAGTAGGTGTTGACGACGTGCTCGGCGGTGAGCTCCTGCTCGGGGTCCATGCGCATGTCAAGCGGGGCGTCGTAGGAGTAGGCGAAGCCGCGCTCGGGCTCGTCGAGCTGCGGGCTCGACACGCCGAGGTCGAACAGCGCCCCGTGGATCCGCTCGTGGCCGGTACGGCGGAGCACGTCGGGAAGCTCGTCGGAGACCGCCCGCACGATCGTGACGCGGTCCCGGTACGGGGCGAGGCGCTCGCTCGCGCGGGCGACGGCGTCCGGATCGCGGTCGATGCCGATGAGGCGGAGCCGGGGGTGGGCGGCGAGCAGCGCGGCGGCGTGCCCGCCGAGGCCGAGGTTGGCGTCGACGATCACGGCATCCGGGGCGGAGGCCACGGGCGCGAGCAGCTCGAGCACACGATCGAGCATGACCGGGACGTGCCCGCTCTGCTCGATGTGTCCGGAACGCATGCCGTAGCCCCCCTTTTCGCGTATCCGTGACTCGGTCCCCCCGTCGGCCCCCACCTGAAAACGTCGTTCAGCCGGCGCCGGGCGGGCCACGCCCGGGCGGCCGCCGCGAGGCGGCCGGCGGCGCGGCCTCCCTCGCCGGGCGCGGCGTGCGCGCCCTGAATCGTCCGGCCAGGTCCCCATCCGCGTCCTCGCGCTCGCCCCCGCCACCTGACACCGGGGAAGGTGCATCAGCTGACGGGTCCGGCTCGCTGCTCCGGTGCGGCCCCGGAAGCCCGCGAAGGAGCGGGTGGAGACCTCGCCGAACGACGTTCTCACCGACGGGCGACCGTGATCTACAGGACTCCGGGCAGCACCTCCTCCGACAGCTCGGCGAACGCCTGCTCCCGGTCGGCGAGGTACGCCTCCCAGGCCTCGGCGTCCCAGATCTCGAGGCGGGTGTTGGCGCCGATGACCGCGCAGTCCCGGCGCAGGCCGGCGTACTCGCGCAGATGCTGCGGGATCGTGATCCGCCCCTGCTTGTCGGGCACCTCGTCCGACGCCCCGGCGAAGAACACCCGGCTGTAGTCGCGGACGGCCTTGGCGGTCACGGGCGCGGTGCGCAACGCCTCGGTAATGCGCCGGAACTCCTCCATGGGAAACACATAGAGGCAGCGCTCCTGGCCCTTGGTGATCACCAGACCCTCCGCCAGCTCCTCGCGGTACTTCGCCGGCAGAAACAGCCGTCCCTTGTCGTCGAGACGCGGATGGTGAGTGCCGAGGAACATCGGCGCCACCTCCCGTGTCCGGTGGAGCACTCAGCGCTGTCGCACCGGCCCTCCACTGCGCACCACCTTACTCCACATCTCCCCACGGTCAACTGTTTCACACGCTTCACTCGCGCATTTTCCGTCGCGTTTTCGCAGGTCAGGAGGGGTGGTGCGGAGTGGAGGGGGCGAGCGGCGCCCGCCGCGCGCACGGCGTGTCGCACCTTTACCGCCAATCTCGACGTAACGTCCGATTTGACAATCTGACGGATTCTCCGTATACGGCACGGGCTCCCCGGCCGGGCCGCCGCCGCGGGCGCCGGGTTCCGCGCCGTACCGCGGTCACGCCGCCGCCCCGGCCCGCCGTACCGCGAACGCGCCGCGTGCCGCCCGGGCGGCGATCCATTCGGTACCGATACGTTGATCCATTCATCTGCGCCGCCCGCCGGACCGGCGCCGTCCGGCCGGCCGGAACGCGGCGGCCGACCTGCGGACATGGCCGCCTGGCGCGCGCGGGCGCGGGTGCGCCGCGGTTGCGGACCTCCCGCTTTCATCCGCAAACGGTCGTAAATTTGGATGAAGCATCCATAAAGTCGTCTGCGGACCCGGCGGGACGTAGGGTCGGTACATGTAAAGGAAAAGGATTCGCAAGGCGCCGTATCGCCGTCTTGCGGGATCTCACGGGGAGGCCCGGTGGCGATTACTCACGACGTGGGTGACCGGCTGGAGGAGCTCGCTTCCACCGCGAACCGGATCCGCGAGGCGATCGAGTCGGTGATCGAGGGCAAGAGCGCCGCCGTCCGGCTCACCCTCACCGTCCTGCTCGCCGAAGGCCACCTGCTCATCGAGGACGTGCCCGGCGTCGGCAAGACGATGCTCGCCAAGGCGCTCGCCCGCTCGATCGACTGCTCGGTGCGGCGGGTGCAGTTCACCCCCGACCTGCTGCCCAGCGACATCACCGGGGTGAGCGCCTACAACCAGCAGACCCGGGAGTTCGAGTTCAAGCCGGGCCCGGTGTTCGCGAACATCGTGGTCGGTGACGAGATCAACCGCGCCTCCCCCAAGACCCAGTCCGCGCTGCTGGAGTGCATGGAGGAGCGGCAGGTGACCGTGGACGGCAGCACCTACCACCTCGAGCCGCCGTTCATGGTGATCGCGACCCAGAACCCGATCGAGATGGAGGGCACCTACCCGCTCCCCGAGGCGCAGCGCGACCGGTTCACCGCCCGGATCGCCATGGGCTACCCGGAGCCCGCCGCCGAGCTGGAGATGCTCGACGTGCACGGCGGCACCTCGCCGCTCGACAAGCTGCAGCCGGTCGCCACCACCACCGAGGTGCGCGAGCTGATCGAGATCGTGCGCATGGTGTACGTCTCGCCCGCGATCAAGCGGTACGCGATCGACCTGGTCACCGCCACCCGCACCACCCCGGAGCTGCGCCTGGGCGCCTCGCCGCGGGCCACCCTCCACCTGGTGCGGGCGGCGCGGGCCCACGCGGCGCTGTCCGGGCGCGACTACGTCATCCCCGACGACCTGCAGGACCTCGCCGTGCCGGTGCTCGCCCACCGGCTGCTGCCCAGCGTCGAGGCCCAGGGCCAGCGCCGGATGCCCGAGCAGGTGCTCGCCGACCTGCTGCGCGTGGTTCCGGTCCCGGAGACGCAATCGGGATCCCGGCGGTGACCGCGGGGCTGCGGGCACTCACGCCGCGAGGCAGGTCGTTCCTCGCCTCCGGTGTCGCCGCGCTGCTGTGCGCCTTCTTCTTCGGCGAGCACGACCTGCTCCGGGTGGGCGTGCTCATCATCGCGCTGCCGCTGCTCGCGGCCATGGTCGTGGCGCGCACCCGGTACCGGCTCGGCTGCGCCCGGCGGCTCTCCCCCACCCGGGTCGCGGTGGGCAACGAGGCCACGGTGACGCTGCGGCTGGAGAACGTCACCCGGCTGCCCACCGGGCTGCTGCTCATCGAGGACGCCCTGCAGTACGCGCTCGGCGCGCGCCCCCGCTTCGTGCTCGACCGGGTGGAGCCGCGCGGCGTGCGCGAGATCGACTACAAGGTGCGCTCCGATCTGCGGGGCCGGTTCGCCATCGGCCCGCTGTCGGTGCGCATCACCGACCCGTTCGGGCTGGTCGAGCTCACCCGGTCGTTCACGATCACCGACACCCTCGTGGTGACCCCCGTGGTGGAGGCGCTGCCGCGGGTGCCGCTGTCGGGCGAGTGGGCCGGCGGCGGCGAGAGCCGTACCCGCAGCGTGGCGGTGGCCGGTGACGACGACGTGGCGCCGCGCGAGTACCGGCACGGCGACGACCTGCGCCGGGTGCACTGGCGGTCCACCGCCCGGTACGGCGAGCTCATGGTGCGCCGCGAGGAGCAGCAGTGGCAGAGCCGCGGCGCGCTGCTGCTCGACACCCGCAGGTACGCGCACCGCGGCGAGGGGCCGCGATCCTCGTTCGAGACGGCGGTGTCGGCCGCGGCGTCGATCGGCGTGCACCTCGCCCGCGAGGGGCTCGGGCTGCGCCTGGTGACCGACCTCGGCCCGCAGCACCTCCCCGACGACGGGGGCGCGCTGCTCGACGCGCTCGCGGTGGTGCGGGAGAGCGCGGCGCGGTCGCTGGAGATGGGCGTCGGGGCGCTGCGGCAGGGCGGCGGCGACGGGCTGATCGTGGCCGTGCTCGGCGCGCTCGACGAGACCGACGCCCGCGCCCTCGCCCGGCTGCGGCACGGCGGGGTGACCGCCGTGGCCGTGCTGCTCGACGTCGCCACCTGGCGTCCGGGCGCCCTCGACGGCGACGAGGAGACCGTGCGGAACGCGGAGGCCGTGCTCGCCGCGGCGGGCTGGCGGGTGGTCCGGCTGCCCGCGGGGGTGCCGCTCGCCGCGGTGTGGCCGCAGGCCGGACGGTCCCAGGTGACGGCGCCGGGCCCGATCACCGGAGGTGCCGCATGAGGCTTCCCCTCGCGTCCGGTCTCGCCACCGGAGCGGTGGCGCTCACGCTGTACCCGCTGTTCCAGCACGGAACCTGGTTCTGGTCCGGGCTGGCGGTGCTGATCGCGGTGACCGCGGTGGGCGTGCTCGGCTCCCGCTTCACCGTCGACCGGCGGCTGGTGCCGATCGTGCAGCTGGTCGTGCTCGGCCTCGTGGTCACCTGGATCTTCGCCGGGGAGTACGCGTGGGCCGGGATCGTGCCGACCCGCGACTCGGCGTACGTGCTATGGCTGCTGCTCGTCGGGGGGTTCGAGGACATCCAGCGGTACGCGGCGCCGGTCCCCGACTCGACGGGCATCACCCTGATCGCCGCGGGCGGCATCGGGGTGATCGCGATCCTCGTCGACCTGTTCGCGGTACGGCTGCGCCGGGCGGCGCTCGCCGGGCTGCCGCTGCTCGCGCTGTTCAGCGTGCCCGCCGCGGTGATCAGCGACCCGATCGCCTGGCCGGTCGTGGTGATCGCCGCGTTCGGCTACATCGGCCTGCTGCTGTCGGACGGCCGCGAGCGCATCGGGCAGTGGGGGCGCGCGGTGCTGCTGCGCCGCGCGCACCGGCCGGCCGCGTCGGCCCCGCCCGGCTCGCCCGCGGCGGGCGGCGCGTCGTTCCGGCTCTCCGGCAAGCGCATCGGGTACGCGGCGATCGCGCTCGCGATCCTGGTGCCCGCGCTCGTGCCCACGCTCGAGCCCGAGCCGCTGTTCGGGTTCGGGCCCGGCGGCGGCCCCGGCGGGCGCGGCAACACGATCACCATCCCCAACCCGGTGGCGGGCATGCGGGGCCAGCTCACCCAGACCGAGAACGCCACCGTCCTCACCTACACCAGCTCCGACGGCGCGCCCCGCTACCTGCGGCTGTGGTCGCTCGACCGGTTCGACGGCGAGGAGTGGGGCATGTCGAGCCCGCGCGGGCGCCCCGAGGACCGGGTCTCGGAGGGCCCGCTGCCCCGGCCGCCCGGCCTCGGCCCGGCGGTGCGCACCGAGCGGGTGGAGCTGCGGATCCGGATGAGCGACGACATCTCGCGGCTGCACTTCCTGCCGCTGCCGTACCCGCCGACGCAGGTGGACGTGGAGGGCGACTGGCGGGCCGACCAGACCACGCTCATGGTCTTCTCCACCCGCCAGGAGGCGCGCGGGCTCGGCTACCGGGTGGTGAGCGACGAGCCGCGGCCGACCCCCGAGCAGCTGGACCGGGCCGGGCTGCCGCCCGCCGACGTCGTCGACCGGTACCTGGAGCTGCCGCCCGATCTGCCCCCCGAGATCGCCCGGCTGGCCCGCCGGGTGACCCGGAACGCGCCCACGCCGTACGCGAAGGCGGTCCGGCTGCAGCAGTGGTTCACCGGGGACGGCGACTTCACCTACAGCCTCACGACCCGGGGGCAGAGCAACTCCGCGCTGGTCGACTTCCTCATCCGCAACCGCACCGGGTACTGCGAGCAGTTCGCCGCCGCGATGGCGGTGATGGCCCGGGTGCTCGGCATCCCCTCGCGGGTGGCGATCGGCTACACCGGCGGCAACCGGGTGGCCGATGGCTGGCGGGTCGGCACGCACGACGCGCACGCCTGGCCGGAGCTGTACTTCGAGGGGGTCGGCTGGCTGCGCTTCGAGCCCACGCCGAGCGGCCCGTTCGGGCAGGGCACCGCCCGGGCGCCCGACTACTCCGAGCAGGCCACGCCGACCGGCGAGGGCGAGCAGAGCAGCACGCCGGACGACGAGGCGACCCCGACGCCGGAGGAGAGCGAGGGGTCCGACGAGGCCGGGCAGACCATGCGCAACCCGCGCGAGCTCGACCCGGGAATCGGCGGCGTGCCGATCGAGGTGGACGAGGGCATGCCGCTCGCCGCCAAGATCGGCATCGGGGCCGGCGTGCTGCTGCTGATCGCGCTGCTCCCGGCGGCCTGGCGCCTGCTCACCCGGCTGCGCCGCCGCCGCGCCTGGACCACGCCACCCCCGGCGCCCGAGGGCACGGCCGCCGGCGAGGCCCGGGCGCACGTGGCGGGCGAGCGGGCCGGGCGCCGCGGGGGCGGCGGCCGCGCGGCGGTGCACGCGGCGTGGGCCGAGCTGTGCGACGTGCTGTACGACTACGGCCTGCCGCGGCGGGCGAGCGAGAGCCCGCGGGCGCTCGCCCGGCGGCTCACCGAGGAGTACGACCTCGATCCGGATACCGCGGCCGCGGTGCACCGGATCGCGTTCGCCGAGGAGCGGCTGCGCTACGCCCGCGATCCGGGCCGCGAGACGCCGCGCCGGGACGACATCCGCCGGGTACGGCGCGCCCTCGCCGCCACGGTGTCGCGGTGGCGGCGGCTGCGCGCGGTCCTCGCCCCGCCCTCGACCCTGCGGCGGCTGCGCGGCGCCGGCGAGCGCGTCCTCGACGCCTTCGACCTGCTGGAGAACATCCGGCCGCGCCGCCGCGTCCCCGCCTCGCGCGGGACGGCCGGCGCCGAGCGCGCCGACCGGGTGCTCACCCGGGTGGGCCGCTGACCGGCACGTCCGCGTTCCCGGCGGCGACGCGCCCAAAGGCGGTTCCGCCCGGGCGTGACCCGCGGCCCGGCCTCGCGGGCGTGCGCCCGGCGCGCGCAGGCGCGGCGGGCGGCATCGGGTGACGCTCGACGGGGTGGCCGCGAGACGCCGGAGGGTCCCGGCGGGAGGGCCGGGAAGGCTCCGGCCGCCGTGTCCGGCGCGCGTGACCGGTGCCGCGTCTCCGCAC
>QGUZ01000533.1 GCA_003242605.1 Actinomycetota bacterium | reverse complement strand
CGCGCCCGGCTGCTGCGCCGTCCCGTGGGCGAGCCCGCGCTCACGTTGCGCCTCACCGGCGTGGCCCGAGACGGCTCGATCGCGTACTGGGCGGCCGAGGCGCACGTGCGCGACGCGTTCCGCTACGCCATGGTCCGCTCGGTCCGCCGCTGAGCCCGGGGGGCCGGTACGGCACCGCGCGGCCGACGCCCGGCGGGCTCACCACCCACCGGATCACCGCCCGGCCCCCTGACCGACGAGGCGTTCGAGCCGCGTGGCACGGTGCTGCGCACGACGCCGGACGGCGCGCCGTTTCAGCGAGCGGGAGCGCTGCTCGACCTGTCCCGCGGCACCCCGCGGTTCTACGTGATGTCCCTGGTCGACAAGCCGCCCGTGTTCACCGGGATCACCCGGCACCGCGCGGTCACCCAGACGCTCGCCGCGGTGGGCGGCAGGCCCTGGCCGCTCGCGGTCGCCCCGCCGTACGACGTCGACGTGCCGGACGCGGCGCCGCGGCTCGCGACATCGTGGCCTTCCGGATCCCGGGGGACGTGGCGGTGCTGCCGCGCCGCGGCACCTGGCACTCCGGGCCGTTCTTCACCCGCGAGCGGATGTCGTTCTGCAACCTCGAGCTCGCCGACACCAACCAGGTCGACCACCACACCTACCGGCTCGACCGCGAGCTCGGCGTGCGCTGCGAGGTGGTCGTGCCGGAGGCCGCGGCACAGCCCTCGGCGCGCACCCGGTACGGCGGGCCGTACCGGTCAGGCGGCGTCCGCCTGCCGGAGGATCCAGGAGAGCGCGCGCTCGGCGCGCTCCCGGGGCGCGGTCCGCGCCGAGCCCGCGTCGAACGGCGGGGCGGGGTCGTACTCGATGGCGAGCTGCACCGTCCTGGCGGTCTCGGCGTCGCTCAGCTCGGCGAGCAGCCACAGCGCCATGTCGATGCCCGCGGACACCCCGGCCGCGGTGACGATCTTGCCGTCGACGACGACGCGTTCCTCGACCGGCACCGCCCCGAACTCGGCGAGCCGCCCGGTGAACCCCCAGTGGGTCGTGGCGCGCCTGCCCCGCAGCAGCCCGGCCGCACCGAGCAGGAACGATCCACTGCACACCGACGTCGTCCACCGGGTGGCGGCGTCGGCGCGGGCGATCCAGCCGAGCAGGCGGCGGTCGGACAGCGCGGGCAGGGTTCCGGTGCCGCCGGGCACGACGATGACGTCATAGCCCGGCGGTTCGGCGAAGGACGCGGTGGCGGTCAGCGCCAGGGTGCCCTGCTCGTCGCGGACCGGGCCGGGCTCGGCGGCGACGAAGGTGACGGCCACGCCGGGGGTGGCGGAGAGCACGGTGTACGGCCCGACGGCGTCGAGCGCGGTGAACCCCGGATAGAGCGGGATGGCAACCCTCATCGGACGTTCTCCTTGGCGTTCGCGGCTCGGAACCGGCGGCGGTAGTCGCCGGGGGACACGCGCAGGTGGCGCCGGAACACCCGGTAGAGGGTCTCCCGCATGCCGAGGCCCGACCGCCGGGCGACCCGGTCGAGGGGGTCGTCGGTGGTCTCCAGCAGCCGCTGGGCCGCCGCGGCCCGGCTCAGCTCGACGTACCGGCCCGGCGGGATGCCGACCTGGGCGCGGAACACGCGGGAGAAGTGGCGTTCGCTCATGTTCATCCGGCGGGCGAGCGCGGGCACGCTCAGGTCGGCGTCGGGGTTGGCGTCGATCCACTCCTGCAGCTCGCGCAGCGCCTCGTCGCGCGGCGGGGCGCCGCGCAGCGGCACGCTGAACTGGCTCTGCCCGCCGGAGCGGTGCAGGTAGACGACGAGCGCACGGGCCACGTCGCGGGCGACGGCGTGGCCGTGGTCCTCGGCGACGAGCGCCATCGCCAGGTCCATGGCCGCGGTCACCCCGGCCGAGGTCCACACGTGGCCGTCCCTGATGTAGATCGGGTCCGGGTCGACCTCGACCGCCGGGTAGCGGGCGCGCAGCTCGTCGGCGGCCAGCCAGTGGGTGGTGGCCCGTCTGCCGTCGAGCAGCCCGGCCTCGGCGAGCACGAAGGCGCCGGTGCACACCGAGGTGACCCGCCGG
>QGUZ01000244.1 GCA_003242605.1 Actinomycetota bacterium | reverse complement strand
CGCGCCGTACAGGCCGAGGTGGGCGTCCGGGCCGGCGAACGCCGCGATCACCTCGCGGATCGCGGTGAACACCGTCGGGCGGCGGCTGCGCATCTCCTCGGGGAGGATGTCCTCGCTCTCCGGGATGAACACCTCGACGTGGTCCGCGGTCGGCTCGCCGGTGGGCTTGCCCGCGTTGAGCAGGCAGGTGGTCACCACCGGGAGCAGCACGCGGCCGCGTTCGTTGAGCGCCCGCGCGCCGATGCGGCGGCCCCGCGCGACGATCTCCAGGCAGGGATCGACGTAGGCGAGGTGCCACCGGCTGTACCGGCCGGGGTACTCCATGCCGGAGGAGAGCACGCCGCCGCGCCGCTCCCCCACCGCGTCGACGATCTCCTCGAGGGCCGTCTCCGGCACGTCGCGGACCTCAACCTCGACGCCGACTCCACCCGCGGTGGTATATCCGCTCGTCTCCATTCCGTCACCCCTGCGTCGTGTCGTGATCGGACGCCTGGATGGCGGACACGAAAAAGGCCGCCCGTCCAGGCGGCCGTGTGGCTCAGCGGATGCGAAACCAACGCGCCGCCTAGAAGCGGCGCCACCACTGCCGGTACGGATGGTTTCGCATGGCCTGCATGCTAGCGAGCGGGGGCGCATGCGGCAACACGGACACACCGCCGCCACACCGGCATCCGGCGGCACGAACTCCCTGGCCTGGCACGGGATCGGCGCTCATGCGCCAAACACCGCCAAAAACCCTTTTAGGGGCTTTAAGCCATTTTGTACGTTCTCACCGCGTTTTCCTGTCGTGCCGTAACCGCCGGAATACGCGCGAGCGCCGACCGACCGCTGATCGGCCGCTGACCCTTCGCGGACCGGCCGCTGACCCGCGCCGGGGAAGAACGTCGGTGCCGGCCGGCCCGGGCCGCGCGCCGCGGACGGGCCCGGCGGGCGGGGCCGGCCGCCGAGGCCGTGGCACGGGGGCGGCCTTGGCGGCGCGGCCGCCTTCTGTTACCAACGGGTACATCAGCGAGTGGCACGAGCGGGTCGCCGACGGGAGGGTCATGCCAGGGGCGGCGCACCGGGTCATCGTCAGGCGCGACCTGCCGGTGCCCATGCGGGACGGCGTGACGCTGCTCGCCGACCGCTACATCCCGGCCGGGATGGTCCGGCCGCCCACGATCCTCATCCGCTCGCCGTACGGCAGGCGCGGCGCGATCGGCCTCGCCTACGGCTGGGCGTTCGCCCGGCGCGGCTTCCAGGTGGTGCTGCAGAGCTGCCGGGGCACGTTCGGCTCCGGCGGCGAGCCCGACCCGCTCGACGAGCACGAGGACGGCATGGCCACGGTGGAGTGGCTGCGCTCCCGGCCGTGGTACGGCGGGCGGTTCGCGATGCACGGGCCGAGCTACCTCGGCTACACCCAGTGGGCGGTCGCGCCGTACGCCCGCGACCTCGCCGCCATGTCCGTCCAGGTGGCCGCCTCGCAGTTCCGCGACGCCGCCTACATCGGCGGGTCGTTCGCCCTGGAGTCCTCGCTGATCTGGACCACGCTCGCCGCGCGCCTCGACGGGCCGCTGGGCCGGGCGCGGGCGCTGCTCGCGCCGCGCCTGACCCGGCGGGCGGTGCGCACCGGGCGGCCGCCGCACGAGCTCGACCTGCTGTCCGCGGGGCGGCCGCTGCCGTTCTTCCGCGAGCTGCTCACCCACCACGCCGACCCGTCCGCCCCTTACTGGCGCAAACGGGACTTCTCCGACCGCGTGGGCGAGGTCGAGGCGGCCGTGACCCTGCTCGGCGGGTGGTACGACGTGTTCCTGCCGTGGCAGGTGAAGGACTACCTCGCGCTGCGGGCGGCCGGCCGCCGGCCGTACCTGACGATCGGGCCCTGGTACCACCTGGACGTGCGGCACTGGCCGGTGGCGCACGCCGAGGCCGTCGCCTGGTTCCGCGCGCACCTGCTCGGCGACGCCTCCGGCCTGCGCGCCAACCCGGTGCGGCTGTACGTCACGGGGGCGGACGAGTGGCAGGACCACCCGGACTGGCCGGTGCCGGGCATGCGCCCCGAGCGCTGGCACCTGCAGCCGGGGTTCGCCCTCGACCGGGCCGGCCCGGCCGGCTCGGGGCCGGACCGGTTCCGGTACGACCCGCGCTCGCCCACCCCGGTGATCGGCGGCCCGGTGCTCGTGGGCAACTCCGAGCCGCGGGACAACCGCCCGCTCGAGGCCCGGGACGACGTGCTCGTCTACACCTCCCCGGCGCTCGCCGCGGACGTGGAGGCGATCGGCCCGGTCACCGCCGAGATCTTCGTACGGCCCAGCCGGGAGCACGCCGACGTGGTGGTGCGGGTGTGCGACGTGCACCCCGACGGGCGGTCGCTCAACGTGTGCGAGGGGGTGCGCCGGCTCGCGCCGGGGGTGGCCCCGCCGGATGCGGACGGGGTGCGCCGGGTGCCGGTGGAGCTGTGGCCGATCGGGCACCGGTTCCGCCGGGGGCACCGGATCCGGGTGCACGTGGCGGGCGGCGCCTACCCGCGGATCGCCCGCAACACCGGGACCGGCGAGCCGCTGCTGGGCGGCGGCGGGACGATGGTCCCCACCGAGCTGGAGGTCTTCCACGACCCGCGCCGGCCCTCGGCGGTCATCCTGCCCGTGGTGCCGCGCTAGCCCCGGCCGCCCGGGGCGGGCCGGGGAAGGTTTCACTCCGCGTCCCGACGCCCGGCCAGGCCGGTTTGTGATGCAAACTCGGAGATCCGCCCTGACCGGCGACATTCGAGCGATTCATCGGATGGGCTTACCTTTTACCTTCTTGGGTGGATTAGGATTGGTGCCCTCCGTGTTTTCCGAGGCGCACTGGGGACGAGGTGACCGGGCCGGATATTCAGCGATGGGCGGGAAACCTGCCTCCTGACACGTCCGACTTTATCGGACGCGACGGCGAGCTGACCGAAATAGCCCGGCTGCTGGCCGATGCCCGGCTCGTGACGCTGACCGGAATGCGCGGAATCGGAAAAACGCGCCTCGCCCGCGCCGCCGCGGACCGGGCGCGCCACGGGTTCCCGCACGGCGTCTGGTTCGTCGAGATCTGCGGCCAGACCGACCCGGAGCTGCTGCCCCACGTGGTGCTGCACCCGCTGCGGGCCCAGGACCAGACGGCCCGGCCCGCCGCCGCGGCGCTCGCCGACTACCTCGCCGACAAACGGCTGCTCATCCTGCTCGACCTGCTCGACGGGGGCGGCGCGGTCACCGGCGCCTGCGCCGCGCTGGTGCGGGACCTGCTGGAGGCGGCCCCCGGGCTGCACGTGCTCGTCACCGCCCAGGCGCCGCTCGGCGTGCCCGGCGAGCGGGTCCGGCCGGTGCCGCCGCTGGACCTGCCCGCGCCCGGCGCGGATCCCGCCGAGGCCCCGGCGATGCGGCTGCTGCTCGCCCGCGCCGCCGGCCCGGACTCCGCCGGCCCGGACACCACCGGCCCGGACCGCGCCGGCGAGGCCGCCGGCCCCGCGGACCGCCGGGATGTGGACGAGCTCGCCGAGCTGTGCCGCATGCTCGGCGGCATCCCGCTCGCGATCGAGCTCGCCGCCGCCCGGCTCGCCCACCTGCCCGCGGGGGTCGTCGCCGCCGGGCTCGGCAAGCGGCTCGCGCGGCACGAGGGGTCGCCCGGCGCGATCACCCCGGAGCGGCGGCTGCGCGCCGTGATCGACTGGACCTACGAGCTGTGCGAGCCGGCCGAGCGGCGGCTGTGGGCGGATCTGTCGGTGTTCACCGGGGGCTTCGATCAGTGGGCCGCCGAGTTCGTGCACCGGCGCGGCGGGCCGCCCGCCGCGGACCCGGCGCCGCTGCCCGGGCTGATCCGGGCCGGGATCGTGGTCCCCCAGGAGACCCCGACCGGCGGGCGGCGCTACCGCCTCCCCGGCGCGGTCGCCGAGCACGGCCGGGAGCGGCTGCGCGAGCGCGGCGAGGAGTCGATCGCCCGGGAGCGGCACCGGGACTTCTACCTGCAGCGCGTCCTCGAGGGCGAGCGGGCCTGGGCGGGCCGCTCGCAAATCGACTGGTACCGCAGGCTCACCCACGACCTGCCCAACCTCCGCGTGGCGCTCCACTACTGCCTGCGCCGCCCGGCCGAGCACGAGCCGGGCCTGAAGATGGCCTGCTCGCTGTGGTACCTGTGGCTCGCCGCCGGGCTGCTCCGGGAGGGCCGCCACTACCTCGAGCGGTTCCTGAAGGTGGCGACCGCCCCGTCGCCGGACCGCACCAAGGCGCTGTGGGTGTGCGCGGCCCTCGCCGCGCTCCAGGGCGACCTGGACGCGGCGCGCCGGATGGCCCACACCTGCGTGGCCCGGGCCGAGCACGAGCACGACCAGGCCGCCGCCGGGTACGGCACGCACGTGCTCGGCACCGTCGCCATGCTCGAGCACGAGGACCAGACCGCGGTCAACCGGCTCACCGAGGCGATCGGGCGGCACCGCGCCACCGGCCAGCTCACCCCCGGCGTGCTCGTCGGCCTGTCGCAGCTCGCGGTCGTCTATGACCGCATGGGCGATTGGCAGCAGGCCCGGTCGCTGCTGGAGGAGGCGATCGCCACCTGCAACGAGGCCGGGGAGCTGTGGGCGCGGAGCATCGCGGTGCACGTGCTCGGCATGGTGGAGCACGGGGCCGGGGACCTCGACGCGGCCTGGGCGCACGCCCGCGACGCGCTGCGCACCCGGCGGCTCTTCGACGACGTGCCCGGCATCGCGCTGAGCCTGGAGCTGCTCGCCTGGGTGTCGGCGAAGCGAGGCGACGCCGTGCGCGCCGCCCGCCTGCTCGGGGCCGCGGAGGAGAACTGGAGCCTGTACGGCCTGTCCCATGCCGGGCACGTCGCCGACCTGCCGCAGCACCACGAGTGCGTGCGGATCGCCCGGCGGGCCCTCGGCGACGCCGCCTACGAGGCCGCGGTGGCGGAGGGCAGGCGGCTCGAGCTGTCCGACGCGGCCGCCTACGCGCTGGGCGAGGGCCTCCACGGCGTGCCCGGCGGCACGGCGTAGCGCCGCGGATCCGCCATCCCGCCGGAAATACCGGCGTATTCACGTTTCGTCCGCCCCTTGAGGGCATGTCGAGAGATATGCCTTCTGGGAGGTGGCATGGAGGTGGTGATCACAGTGCGGCTTCCCCGGGACGCCGCGAGCGTCCCGGTGATCAGGGGGATCCTCAACGCGGCGCTCGGCGTGATCGGGGTCGACCCGGAGGTCCGGGACGACATTCAGGTCATGCTCGCCGAGGCCTGCACCAACGTCGTGTTGCACGCGCGGGCCGCCGACGAGTACGCGGTGACGGCCCGGGTCTGCGAGGACCTGTGCGTGCTCAAGGTGACCGACGAGGGCGGCGGCCTCATCGACGAGGCGGTCCCCGAGGTCGCGGGCCTCGCCGAGAGCGGGCGCGGCCTGAAGATCATGGAGGACCTGGCGGACGCGATGCTCGTCGCGAATTTCCCGGAAAAAGGGCTGAGCGTCCATCTGGAAAAGGTCCTGCACTTCGCCCCCGACGCACTCGGGGAAAGACTGCACTTGGTATCCGCGAATGGTGTGAACGGGCACCTGGCACGGTGACCGCGCGCCGGCCGGAGAACGCGGCCGGCACCGCGGGAGAACACCGGAACCGGTGCCGGATGTGACCCCCGGAAAATGGGGCCGCACGGCCGCCGGGAAGCGCCGTACGGCACCCGGGAGGGAGCACGAACCGGCGCGCGCCGCGCCGTCGCGCACGCGCCGGGTCTCGGCCACCGGCACGGCCCGTCCGGGCGGGCCGGTCAGGCGGGCAGGGGCACCGTGGCCACGGCCCCGTTCGCCGCCGGATGCGGCATGGTGTCGAGGCGGCGCAGGATCACGCCCTCCCGGAGCGCCCACGGGCACAGCTCCAGCTCGGGCAGGTCGAACAGGTCCATGGCGGCGTCGGCGACGATCGCCCCGGCGAGCAGCTGCGGGGCGCGGGTCGGCGACACGCCGGGCAGCCTGGCGCGCTCGGCCGCGGGCATGCCCGCCAGCCGCACCGTCCACTCGCGCAGGTCGTCCCGGCGCAGCACCCGCTTGACGTAGGGTCCCTCGGCCGAGGGCGCGGCCCCGGCGATCCGGGCGAGCTGGCGGAAGGTCTTGGAGGTGGCGACCGCGTGGTCGGGCCGGCCGTACCGCAGGATGCCGCCGGCGACGCGCCCGATCTCGGTGCGGACGTGCCGGCGCAGCCGCCGCACCTCCTCCTCGGGCGGCGGGTCGGCGGTGAAGTGGGCGCGGGTGAGCCGGCCGGCGCCGAGCGGCAGCGAGACGGCGGCGTCCGGGTCCTCGTCGATGCCGGTGGCGATCTCGAGCGAGCCGCCCCCGATGTCCACCACGAGCAGCCGCCCGGAGGACCAGCCGAACCACCGGCGCACGGCGAGGAAGGTGAGCCGGGCCTCGGCCTCGCCGGGGAGCACCGGGATCTCCAGCCCGGTGTCGGCCGCGATCCGCGCGAGCACCTCCGGCCCGTTCGCGGCGTCCCGTACCGCCGAGGTGGCGAAGGCGAGCAGGTCCTCCACGCCCTTGTCCTCGGCGATGCGCAGCCCCTCCTCGATCGCCTCGCGCAGCCGCCGCTGGCCCTCCGCCGTCAGCCGCTCGCCGTCCGCCAGGTGCTCGGCGAGGCACAGCTCGGCCTTGTGGGAGTACGCCGCCAGCGGGCGCGCGCCGGGGTGGGCGTCGACCACCAGCATGTGGACCGTGTTCGAGCCCACGTCGAGTACGCCAAGTCTCATATGCGCAACGTACTACCCGCGCGCCCGCCGCCGATGTGCCCGGGTCCGGCGGCGTCACGCCGGGAGGCTGAGCAGGGTCGCCATCGCGGTGAACACGACGCCGAAGGCGACGAACAGCGCCCCGAACAGGGTTCCCCTGCCCGACAGGCTGTCGACGCGCGCCCGGGCGGGGTCGGCCGGGTCGTAGAGCACGTACACCGCGTCGCCGACCCTGCCGGGCGGCGGGCTGCTGCCGAAGTTCGTGCCGGTCTCCACGTACCGCCCGTCGAGCGTGGTGAACGCCACAACCGGGTAATACATGGACCCCCGCACCCGCATCGCCACGATCCGCCCGGGCACCCGCACCGCGCGCCGCCGGAAGCGCCGGGCGTTGACCATGATCACGACGCCGAGGACGATGACGCCCAGTCCGACCGCATAGAACGCGAGCACGGTCCGTGTCCCTTCCGTCGTCGAGCGCCCCTCCGTCCGGGCGCGGGCCCGCCGCGCTCTCCGGCCCGCGCCCGGCGCGGTCACCGTCGCCGGATCAGCCCCAGACCTCCTCGGCGGTCTCCACGATGAGGCGGAGCTTGGCGACCTGCTGCTCGTGGGTGAGGGCGTTGCCCTCGACCGTGGAGGAGAAGCCGCACTGGCCGGAGAGCGCGAGCTGGTCGACGTCGATGTACTTGCTCGCCTCCTCGATCCGGCGCTTGAGCGTGTCCTTCGACTCCGGCTCGCCGCGCTTGGTGGTGACCAGGCCGAGCACGACCGTCTTGCCCTTGGGCACGAACCGCAGCGGCTCGAAGCCGCCGGAGCGCTCGTCGTCGTACTCGAGGAAGAAGCCGTCGACGTTGAGCTCGTTGAACAGCGCCTCGGCCACGAAGTCGTAGCCGCCGGAGGCGGCCCAGGACGAGCGG
>QGUZ01000243.1 GCA_003242605.1 Actinomycetota bacterium | reverse complement strand
TACTGCTTCGCCCGCAACTCCCACTCCTACCTCGACCTCGGCACCGGCCGCGACTTCGACTCCAAGATCATCGTCAAGGTGAACGCGGCCGAGCTCGCCCGCCGGGAGCTCGCCGCGCCGCGGCTGCGCGCCGCCCGCCCCCGGCCGGTCATCGCGATCGGGCCGAACGCCGACTGCTACCAGCGGGCCGAGGGGCGTTACCGGCTTATGCCCGGCATCCTGCGGGCGCTGATCGACGCGGCCCAGCCGTTCTCGATCCTCACCAAGGGCACGCTGATCCTGCGCGACATCGACCTGCTCGCCGAGGCCGCCGAGGTCACCCAGGTCGGGGTGGACGTGTCGGTCGGGTTCACCGACGAGCGGGCCTGGCGGCCGGTCGAGCCCGGCACCCCCTCGCCGCGCGCCCGCCTGGAGGCCTGCGCCACGCTCAACGACCGCGGCATCGGCTGCGGCGTGCTGATGGCGCCGATCCTCCCCTACCTCACCGACAGCCCGCGCGCCCTGGAGGCCGCGGTCCGGGCGATCGCCGAGGCCGGGGCCACCCGGATCGTGCCGATCGTGCTGCACCTGCGGCCGGGGGCGCGTGAATGGTTCATGGCCTGGCTGTCCCGGGAGCACCCGCGGCTCGTCCCCCGGTACCTGGAGCTGTACGGCCGGGGCGCCTACGCGCCCCGGGCGTACCAGGAGCGCATCGCCGACCAGGTGCGGCGGCTCGCCGAGCGGTACGGCATCGGCGCCGCCCCGGCCCGTGACGGGGTGCGCGCCGCCGCCCGGGCGCCCGCCCGCGCGCCCGCGCCGTCCGCGGGGCCGGCGGCCGAGCAGCTCACCCTGCTCTAAGTCAGGGAAATGTCGGTAAATGCCTGATTCATCCTGAAATGCGGTAATTGGTCGCCTTTGCGGGTACCTCTCGCTGCGCCGTACGGGGACCCACCGTGCCCCGGTTAGCACCGACAAGGGGGACATCATGGGCGACCAGCGCAAGAAGGCGAAATTGTCGGGTAAGGCGAAGAAGGCCGCGATCAAGGCGGCCCGCCAGGCGAAGCAGGCGAAGAAGATGGCGAAACGCGGGGAGATGGCACCTGAGCCCGATATCAAAGTGGACTGACGCGAAATCCGGCGCCCGGCACCGATTCGCGTTACCCGAACGCGCGTCTATAGTGTGCCGGTGACCGCCTGATCACTATCGCGAGGGAGCCGATGCCCGCCTACGTGCGCTTCCCGACGATCTTCCGGGACCTCGTCGTGTTCGTGTCCGAGGATGATCTGTGGATGGTGCCCGTGGAGGGCGGCCGGGCATGGCGGCTCACCGCGGGGGTCGCGGAGGCGGGCTACCCTCGGTTCTCCCCCGACGGACGGCACCTCGCCTTCGTCGGCCGCGAGGAGGGCCCCGACGAGGTCTACGTGATGCCCGCCGACGGCGGCCCCGCACGCCGCGTCACCTACCAGGGCGCCCGGTGCACCGTCACCACCTGGGACGCCGAGGGATCGGTGATCTACGCCAGCGACGACGGCCAGCCGTTCGCCAACCGCAGGTGGCTGTACCGGATCAACCCGAACGACCCCGAGGACGTCCCCCACCGCCTGCCGTACGGCCCGGCGAACTCGATCTCCTACGGCCCCGGCGGCGGCATCGTGCTGGGCCGCAACACCGCCGACCCGGCCCGGTGGAAGCGGTACCGCGGCGGCACCGTCGGCGACCTGTGGATCGACCGCGACGGCACCGGCGAGTTCACCCGGCTGATCTCCCTCGAGGGCAACCTCGCCTCCCCCTGCTGGGTCGGCGACCGCATCTACTTCCTCTCCGACCACGAGGGGATCGGCAACGTCTACTCGTGCACCCCCGAGGGCACGGACGTGCGCCGGCACACCGACCACGCCGACTACTACGCCCGCAACCTGTCCAGCGACGGCCGCCGGCTGGTCTACCACTGCGGGGCCGACCTGTACGTGCTCGACCCGGAGGAGGGCGAGGCCCGCCACGTCCCGGTACGGCTCGGCAGCTCCCGCACCCAGCGGCAGCGCCGGTTCGTGCCCGCCGACCGGTTCCTCGACAGCGCCGCGCTCAACCACGACGGCAGCGGCCTGGCCATCACCACCCGCGGCAAGGCGTACTCGTTCGCCAACTGGGAGGGGCCGGTGCTCCAGCACGGCGAGCCCGACGGGGTGCGCTACCGGCTGCTCACCTGGCTCAACGACCGCAAGCGGCTGATCGCCGCCGCGGCCGACGAGTCCGACCGCGAGACGCTCGTGGTGCTCACCGCCGACGGCACCGCCGAGCCGGTCAAGCTCGCCCACCTCGACACCGGCCGGGCCACCAACCTCGCCGTCTCCCCGAAGGCCGACCGCATCGCGGTCACCAACCACCGCAACGAGCTGCTGCTGATCGACCTCACCGGCGAGGACCCCGCCCAGGCGACGATGAAGGTCGTCGACTCCAGCCGCTACGGCCGCATCGACGACCCGGCCTGGGCCCCGGACGGCTCGTGGCTCGCCTACACCTACCCGACCTCGGCCCAGATGACCGCGATCCGGCTGTACCAGGTCGCCACGGGCGAGACGTTCAACGCCACCCGGCCGGTGCTGCGCGACCGCCGCCCCGCCTTCGACCCGGGCGGCGACTACCTCTACTTCATCGGCGAGCGCGTGTTCAACCCGGTCTACGACTCGCTCCAGTTCGACCTCGGCTTCCCGCTCGGCACCCGGCCGTACGTGATCACGCTCCGCTCGGACGTGCCCGACCCGTTCGTGCCGCAGCCGCGGCCGCTGAAGGAGTCCGAGCAGGACGACAAGGGCAAGGAGCCGGGCGGCCCCGCCCAGGACGAGAGCGCCGAGGGCGGCGAGGGCACCGGTGGCGACGGCGCCGCGGGCGCGGCCGGCGGCGACGGGCGGCAGGACAAGGACGCGGCCGCCGCGGGCGAGGCCTCGACCGAGAGCGGCGACGGCGACAAGCCGCTGGAGATCGAGATCGAGGGCATCGAGCGCCGCGTCGCCGCGTTCCCCGTGCCCGAGGGCCGCTACGGCCGCATCGTCGGCATCAAGGGCAAGGCGATCTACTCGATCTACCCGGTGCAGGGCTCGCTCGGCGACAGCTACTTCTCCGACTCCGACGGCCCGTCGGGCAGCCTGCGCATCTACGACTTCGAGAAGCAGAAGCACGACCACTACCTCGGCGGCGTCACCGACTTCACCCTCGGCCCGGACTTCTCCACCCTGCTGTACCGGTCCGACCGCAGGCTGCGGGTGATCAAGGCCGGGGAGACCCCGGCCGACGAGGACACCCCGAGCCGGTCGAGCGGCTGGATCGACCTCAGCCGGGTGAAGGTGTCGGTCCGCCCGGACCTGGAGTGGCGGCAGATGTTCCGCGAGGCCTGGCGGCTGCAGAAGGAGCACTTCTGGACCGAGGACATGGCCGGCATCGACTGGGACGCCGTCTACGACCGCTACCTGCCGCTGGTGGACCGGGTGAGCACCCGCAGCGAGTTCTCCGACCTGCTGTGGGAGCTGCACGGCGAGCTCGGCACCTCACACGCCTATGAGATGGGCGGCGAGTACCGGCCCCGCCCGCACTACTGGCAGGGCAAGCTCGGGGTCGACTGGGAGTACCGCGACGGCGTCTACTACATCGGCCGCATCGTCGGCGGCGACCACTGGGACCCCGAGTGCACCTCGCCGCTCAACCGGCTCGGCGTGGACGTCCGCCCCGGCGACGCGGTGCTCGCCATCAACGGCCAGCCGGTCGGGCCCGGCAACAGCCCCGGCAAGCGCCTGGTCAACCTCGCCGGGCAGGAGGTGCAGCTCACGGTACGGCGCGGCGACGGCCCGGCGCGCACCGTCACCGTGCGGGCGATCTCCGACGAGCAGCCCGCCCGGTACCGGGACTGGGTGGAGGCGAACCGCGCCCACACCCACGAGCGCACCGGCGGCCGCGTCGGCTACATCCACATCCCGGACATGGGGCCGGAGGGCTTCGCCGAGTTCCACCGCGGCTTCCTCGCCGAGTTCGACCGCGAGGGCCTCATCGTGGACGTGCGGTTCAACGGCGGCGGCCACGTCTCGGCGCTGCTGCTGCAGAAGCTCGCCCGGCGCCGGCTCGGCTACGACTACCCCCGCTGGGGCGTGCCCGAGCCGTACCCGCCGGAGTCGCCGCGCGGCCCGATGGTGGCGATCACCAACGAGTGGGCGGGCTCCGACGGCGACATCTTCAGCCACACCTTTAAGCTGCTCAAGCTCGGCCCGCTGGTCGGCAAGCGCACCTGGGGCGGCGTGATCGGCATCTGGCCGCGGCACCGGCTCGCCGACGGCACCGTCACCACCCAGCCGGAGTTCTCGTTCGCGTTCGACGACGTGGGCTATCGGGTGGAGAACTACGGCACCGACCCCGACATCGAGGTGGACATCACGCCGCAGGACTACGCGCGGGGCATCGACACCCAGCTCGACCGGGCGATCGACGTCGCGCTGGAGCGGCTCGCGCAGACCCCGCCGCACACCCCCAACCCGGCCGACCGGCCCCGGCTGCAGATCCCCAAGCTGCCGCCGCGGCGATGAGCGACCACCCGCCGCCCGGCCGTGCGGCGCCGCCGGATCCGGTGGCGGCCGGGACGCGGCTCGCCGCCCCGCCGTACGTGCCGGAGGTGCGGCTGCGTCTCGCCGACGAGGTGTTCGGGCTGTGGGGGCGCACCGGGGAGCTGCCGTACTGGGCGTTCGCGTGGCCGGGAGGGCTGGCGCTCGCCCGACACGTCCTCGACCACCCCGCCGTGGTGGCGGGCCGCCGGGTGCTCGACCTGGCCGCCGGGTCCTGGCTGGTGGGGATCGCCGCCGCCCGGGCCGGGGCCGCCTCGGTGCTCGCGGTCGACGTCGACCCGCTCGCCGGGGCGGCGATCGCGGCGAACGCGGCGGCGAACGGCGTGGCGGTGTCGGTGCTGCTGGCGGACCTGCTCGACGCCCCGGCCGCGGGCCCGGCCGAGGCGGAGGCGGCCGAGGTGGTGCTCGCCGGCGACGTGTTCTATGAGCGCCCGCTGGCCGGCCGGGTGCTGGGCTACCTCGAGCACGCGCGGCGGCGCGGAGCCGAGGTGCTCGTCGGCGATCCCGGCCGCGCCTACCTGCCGCGGGACCGGTTCGTCCGGGTCGCGGCGCACCGGGTGCCCGGCTGCGGGCTGCTCGAGGCCGCCGACACGGTCCCGGTCACCGTCTGGCGCCTGCCGTGACCGGCGCGCCGTCGGCACGGGCGGCGGCGTCACCGGTAGGCGTAGCCGTGCAGCCGGTCGGCGAGGGCCCGCACCTCGGCCCGCAGCGCCTCCGGCTCGAGGATCCGGAACGGCCAGCCGAGCCCGGCGAGCAGCCGCGCCACCTCGTCCAGGCGCGTGGCGTGCGTGGTGAACAGCACGCCCTCGCCGCCCGGCGTGGCCGCGAGGGTGCCCGCCGACGGCGGGATGCGGCGCCGCGCCGCCTCCAGGCTCGCGCCGAGCACCACGCGCACCCGGTACGGCGTGCCCGGCCCGGCCGTACCGAGCTCCCCGGGGCCCGCCGCGGCGTGGATGCGGTCCCGCAGCTCGGCCGGGAGCAGCCGCTCGATCTTGGTGAGCGCGCGGTGCGCGGCCGCCTCGCCCAGCGGCAGGCCGGCCCGCCGCGCGGCGATCAGGCCGAGCACCACGGCCGTGATCTCGTCCCCGGTGAGCATGAGCGGGGGTGGCCGGTGCCCGGGCACCAGCCGGTACCCGCCGTGCCGGCCCCGCTCCGCCACCACCGGCACGCCCATCTGGACGAGCCGTGTCGCGTACCGGCGCACGGTGCGCTCGTCCACGCGCAGGTGGACGGCGAGCTCGGGACCGGTCATCCCGGGGTGTGCCTGGAGGAGCTCCAGCATCGCCAAGACCCGGGACACCGGGTGTTGCATGCACCGCTCCTTTTATCCGGACCGACCTTGTCCGGATAACACCCTACGGCCGCCGCGGAGTGCCGGTGACCACGCCGGCCGGCCGGGCCGGCCGTACCCCGGCCGCCAGGTGTTCCTCACGTCCGAAACACAAAGGGAACGGGCTGCGTCTAACCGGGAGAACATACAGCGAGAGACGCGATCATCCATATCTAGGGATATCAGACCGCATACGGGTAACTACTCTCCGTGACTGGACGTTACGGACATCCTGCCACGGACGAGGGGCGCGCGGGCCGGACGGGGGCGCCGCGGCCGGCCGCGGCCGCGGACGAGCGGAAAAGGGGGCTCCGCACGATGGGGAATCGGGGGCGTACAACGGTGACCCGCGCGGCGGCCCGGGCGATCCGGCCGGTCCGGTCGGCGCTGCTGCGGCCACTGCACCGGCTACGCGAGCGGCGCACGCCGCCACCGCACGCCGGCACCGTGCGCCTGCTGCTCCTGCACGCCTACGGCATGGGCGGCACGATCCGCACGGTGCTCAACCTCGCCGGCTACCTCGCCCGCGACCGCGAGGTGGAGGTGGTGAGCCTCATCCGCGAGCGGCCCGAGCCGTTCTTCCCGATCCCGCCGGGCGTGCGCGTCACCGCGCTCGACGACCGCCTCGCCCCGCGCGGCCCGCTCGCCCGGCTGCTGTCGCGGCTGCCCAGCCTGCTCATGCCCAAGCACGAGAAGGCCCGCCACCGCTGCACGCTGTGGAGCGACCTGCTGCTCGTGCGCTACCTGCGCTCGCTGCGGTCCGGGGTGCTCATCACCACCCGCCCGGGCTTCAACCTCGCCGCCGCCGCCTTCACCCGGCCCGGCGTGATCCGCATCGGCCAGGAGCACGTCACGCTCAAGTCGCACCACGCCGACCTGGTGCGCCGGATCCGGCGCCGGTACCGGCGGCTCGACGCGCTGGTCACGCTCACCCGCGCCGACCTGCGGCACTACCGGCGCGAGCTGAAGGGGGCACGGCCGCGCCGCCTGGTGCGCATCCCGAACGCGATCCCGCCGCTCGCCGGGGACGTGTCCCGGCTGGAGGAGAAGACCGTGCTCGCGATCGGGCGCGTGGTCCGCGCCAAGGGCTTCGACCGGCTGGTGCAGGCCTGGCGGCACGTCGCCGCCGCGCACCCGGACTGGACGCTGCGGATCTTCGGCGCGGGCACGCCGGAGAACGAGGCGCGGCTGCGGGCGCAGATCGCCGAGGCCGGCCTGGAGGGCAGGGTGCTGTTCCTGGGCAGCACGCCCGAGGTCGGCGTCGAGCTCGCCAAGGCGTCGATCTACGTGGTGAGCTCCCGCTACGAGGGCTTCGGCATGACGATCCTGGAGGCGATGAGCAAGGGCGTGCCGGTGGTGAGCTTCGACTGCCCGCACGGCCCCCGCGAGATCATCACCCACGAGCACGACGGCCTGCTGGTACGGCCCGGCACCCCGGCGGCCCTCGCCGGGGCGATCTGCCGCCTCATCGAGGACGAGCCGCTGCGCCGCAGGCTCGGCCGCAACGCGCTGCGCACCGCGGAGGCCTACGGCCTGGCCGAGATCGGCCCGCGGTGGGACCGCCTCCTCGCCGACGTGACGGCGTCGCGCTCGGCCGCTCTTCGCTCTCCGCGTTCCACGCCGCGTCCCGGGAACGCATCGGCCGCACCCCGCGCGACCACCGACCCGGCGTTCCGGCCCGAAGCGACGCGGGTGGCCGCCGGGCGGGGTGG
>QGUZ01000242.1 GCA_003242605.1 Actinomycetota bacterium | reverse complement strand
CGGCGCTGGACACCCGCCACAGTCGATCATGCCCGGGATGGCGGATTCGATCGAGATGCACGGCACCGACGCGCCCACGATCATTCAAGGCTTGATCTAGGAGACATCCGTGAAGACCGCTGTCGAGGAGCTCAGCCCGACTCGGGTGAAGCTCACCGTCGAGGTGCCGTTCGAGGAGCTCGAGCCGAGCCTGAAGGCGGCGTATAAGAAGGTCGCGCAGCAGGTGCGCGTGCCCGGCTTCCGGCCGGGCAAGGTTCCCGCTCGAATCATCGAGCAGCGGTTCGGCCGCGCGGTGGTGCTTGAGGAGACCCTCAACGACGCTCTTCCCAAGTTGTACGGCAAGGCCGTCGACGAGACCGACGTCTTCCCGGTGAGCCGGCCGGAGATCGAGGTCACCAAGCTCGAGGACGGCAAGCACGTGGAGTTCACCGCCGAGGTGGACGTCCGCCCGGCCTTCGACCTGCCCGACTACGAGGGCATCGAGGTGACCGTGCCGTCCGCGGAGGTCACCGACGAGGACATCGACGCGCAGCTCAACGCGCTGCGCGAGCGCTTCGCCACCCTCACCGGCGTGGACCGGCCGGCGCAGAACCGCGACTTCGTGGTCATGGACCTGTCGGCGTCGATCGACGGCGTGGAGCTCGAGGAGCAGGCGGCGAACGACGTCTCCTACGAGGTCGGCGCCGGCTCGATCCTCCAGGGGCTCGACGAGAACCTGGTCGGCATGGCCGCGGGGGACGAGAAGGTCTTCACCACCCGGCTGGTCGGCGGCGAGCACGCCGACCAGGAGGCCCAGGTGAAGATCAAGGTCAAGAGCGTCAAGGAGAAGGTCCTCCCCGAGCTGAACGACGAGTTCGCCCAGCTCACCAGCGAGTTCGACACGCTCGAGGAGCTCCGCGAGAGCATCCGGGCCCAGGTGCGGCGCAACAAGCTCATCGACCAGGTCAACCAGGCCCGGGAGAAGGCGCTCGAGGCGGTGATGGACAAGATCGACATCCCGCTGCCGGAGAGCGCCGTCAAGGCCGAGATCGAGGCGCGCAAGCACAACCTCGACCACCAGATCGCGCAGAGCGGCCTCAGCCGTGACGCGTTCTTCCGCCTCTACCAGACCACCGAGGAGGAGCGCCTCAAGGAGATCGAGGAGAGCGCGAAGAAGGCGATCAAGGCCAGCTTCGTGCTCGACAAGATCGTGAAGAAGGAGGAGCTCGGCGTCGCGGAGGAGGAGCTCACCAGCTTCGTGGTGCGCCGCGCGATGGAGCTCGGGGTCGCGCCGAACACGCTCGCCAAGCACCTCGCCGAGAACGACCAGATCAACATGGCGATGGTGGAGATCGTCCGGGACAAGGCCAAGACGATCCTGGGCGACGCCGCGAAGGTCGTCGACGAGAACGGCAACGAGGTCGACCTGAAGGCGATCTACGCCGAGCTCAACCCCGAGGCCGCGCAGGCCGAGGCCGAGGCCGAGGGCGGCGAGCGGCCGGAGGGCTCCGGCGAGTAACGCTCCCGCCGCCGCGGTGCCGTACCGGCTCGGGATGCGCGCCCGCGCCGGCACGGACGCCTCCGGGCCCGGCACGCCCGGGCCCGCGGGAGCGGCCGCCGGACGGCGAACCGGGTACGGCGCCGCACGGCCCGCGAGCGCGAGCCGACCGGCCGGGCGACGCCGCCGGTGGGCCGGTGCGGGCCGGCCGACCGGCGCGGAACCCCCGCCACCGCCGCGAAACGTCGGAAACCCCGCCGTGCTCTGGCGCGGCGGGGTTTCGCCGCAGCAGGGCACCTGCGCCTTCAGCGAACAGCGCGTGATGAGGGCCTGACCGGTCGGCCGGGCGCGTTAAGGTCCAAGGAAAGCCAATCGATTACGACGCATCGGAAGGTGACGCTGTGACCAGCCCGCCGACCTTCTACTCGCCCTTCGGAACGGGGCCGGAGTCACGATTCCGTGAGAACGGCGTATTCCGGCTGGAAGACCAGCTCTACCGGCGCCTGCTCGAGGAGCGCATCATCGTCCTGGGCAGCCAGGTCGACGACGCGACGGCGAACCGCATCTGCGCCGAGCTGCTGCTCCTCGCCGCCGACGACCCGGAGCGGGACATCTACCTCTACATCAACTCACCGGGTGGTTCGGTCACGGCCGGCATGGCCATCTACGACATGATGGAATACGTGCCGAACGACGTGTGCACGGTCGCCATGGGGTTGGCCGCCTCGATGGGCCAGTTCCTGTTGTGCGCGGGCGCCAAGGGCAAGCGCTACGCGCTGCCGCACGCCCGGATCATGATGCACCAGCCCTCCGGTGGCATCGGCGGTACCGCGGCCGACGTCGCGATTCAGGCCGAGCAGATGCTGTACGTGAAGAAGACTCTGGCGGAGCGCATCGCCTACCACACGGGCCAGTCGGTCGAGCAGATCGAGCGGGACTCGGACCGCGACCGCTGGTTCACGGCCGAGGAGGCCAAGGCCTACGGCTTCATCGACCACGTCGTGCGGAGTGCTCGGCAGGTGCCCTCGCAGGGCGCCGTCTCCTGAGGGGGTAAGAGGTGAGTTACCTGTACAGGCCTGGGGACATCAGCGGCCGCTACATCATCCCTTCGTTCGTCGAACGCACGACGTACGGCGTGAAGGAGATGAACCCCTACAACAAGCTGTTCGAAGACCGCATCATCTTCCTAGGGGTTCAGATCGACGACGCCTCGGCGAACGACGTCATGGCGCAGTTGCTCACGCTGGAGTCGCTCGATCCCGACCGCGACATCAGCATGTACATCAACTCGCCGGGCGGCTCGTTCACCGCGATGACGGCGATCTACGACACGATGCAGTACGTCCGGCCCGACATCCAGACGATCTGTCTGGGGCAGGCGGCGTCGGCGGCTGCGATCCTTCTCGCCGGCGGCACCCCCGGCAAGCGCTTCGCGCTGCCGAACGCCCGGATGCTCATCCACCAGCCGTCGACCGAGGGTGGTGGTCAGGGTAGTGACATCGAGATCCAGGCGCGCGAGATCCTCCGCATGCGGACCCTGATGGAGGAGATCATCGCCAAGCACACCGGGCGCCCGGTCGCCCAGGTGCGCAAGGACGTCGAGCGTGACAAGATCCTCACCGCCGAAGAGGCCAAGGAATACGGCCTGATCGACGACATCATTCCGAGCAGGAAGAAGCGTCCGGCCGCGATCGCTTCCTAAGATGGTCGAGAGCACCGGAACGATGCCCAAAACGGCACGTTCTGGTGCGACTCGCCGATAGAGGGCTCACTCAGGGCCCCGGAGACGGTAACGTCGAGACTTGAGCGGGATGACCTTCCGGACCGGGTCCGCAGAGTACGGATCGCGGACGCGACGCGGTTCCACGCAAAGGAGTATCTGGGGTGGCACGCATCGGCGACGGCGGAGACCTGCTGAAATGCTCGTTCTGCGGCAAGAGCCAGAAGCAGGTCAAGAAGCTCATCGCCGGACCCGGCGTCTACATCTGCGATGAGTGCATCGATCTCTGCAACGAGATCATCGAGGAGGAGCTCTCCGAGTCCTCCGAGCTGAAGCTGGACAACCTGCCGAAGCCCCGGGAGATCTACGAGTTCCTCGACTCCTACGTCATCGGACAGGAGAAGGCCAAGAAGGCCCTGTCGGTGGCGGTCTACAACCACTACAAGCGGGTGCAGTCGGGTGACCGCGCCAGGGACGACGGCGTGGAACTGGCCAAGTCCAACATCCTGCTCCTGGGACCCACCGGCTCGGGCAAGACCCTGCTCGCCCAGACTCTGGCCAAGATGCTCAACGTGCCGTTCGCGATCGCGGACGCGACGGCGCTCACCGAGGCGGGGTACGTCGGCGAGGACGTCGAGAACATCCTGCTCAAGCTGATCCAGGCCGCCGACTACGACGTGAAGAAGGCCGAGACCGGCATCATCTACATCGACGAGGTCGACAAGATCGCTCGCAAGAGCGAGAACCCGTCGATCACTCGCGACGTGTCGGGCGAAGGCGTTCAGCAGGCGCTGCTGAAGATCCTCGAGGGGACGACCGCGTCCGTCCCGCCGCAGGGCGGCCGCAAGCATCCCCATCAGGAGTTCATCCAGATCGATACGACCAACGTGTTGTTCATCTGCGGTGGCGCCTTCGCCGGCCTGGAGAAGATCATCGAGGCCCGGATCGGCAAGAAGGGCATCGGCTTCAACGCGGTCATCCCGTCGAAGAAGGAGCTGGACAACTCCGACATCTTCGCCGAGGTCATGCCGGAGGACCTGCTCAAGTACGGCATGATCCCCGAGTTCATCGGCCGCCTGCCGGTGATCACCAGCGTCCACAACCTCGATCGCGACGCGCTGATCGCGATCCTCACCGAGCCGAAGAACGCGCTGGTCAAGCAGTACAAGCGGCTGTTCGAGCTCGACAACGTGGAGCTGGAGTTCACCCCGGACGCGCTGGAGGCCATCGCCGACCAGGCGATCCTGCGCGGCACGGGCGCCCGAGGGCTCCGGGCGATCATGGAGGAGGTCCTGCTCTCGGTGATGTACGAGGTACCCAGCCGTGATGACGTCGCGCGCGTCGTCATCACCCGGGAGGCCGTGCTGGAACACGTCAACCCGACCCTGGTGCCTCGTGATCAGATCAACGTCAAGCAGTCACGCACCCCACGGGAGAAGAGCGCCTGAGCGCTCGCTCCCGCGGTACTCCATCGACGCATTCACGGTCCCCTCCCTGGACGGCCGCGCCTGCGGTACCGGGAGGGGATCGTGCTTTGCGAGAGGAATCGCGGAGGAATACGGCGAGGGACCGGCGCGGTTGCCGATGCCCGTGGTGTTGCGTCCCGATTTCTCATCGTGTACAGGAGCCGACCCCGACATCCCTAGAATTGAGGACCGTGACCAAGCCTGACCTGCCCACCCAGTACGCGCCCGCTGAAGTGGAGACCCGGAGCTACGAGCGCTGGGTAGCCGAGGGCTACTTCCGCGCCGACCCGGCGAGCGGGCGGGAGCCGTACTGCATCGTCCTGCCGCCGCCCAACGTCACGGGCTCGCTGCATGTCGGGCACGCCCTCGATCACTCGATCCAGGACGCGTTGATCAGGCGTGCGCGCATGCGCGGCTTCGAGACGCTCTGGCTTCCGGGCACCGACCATGCCGGCATCGCCACCCAGAACGTCGTCGAGCGCGAGCTCGCCAAGGAGGGTCTGACCCGCCACGACTTGGGGCGCGAGGAGTTCGTACGGCGGGTGTGGCAGTGGAAGGAGGAGTCCGGCGGGCGCATCCTCAGCCAGATGCGCAAGCTCGGTGACTCCGTCGACTGGAGCCGCGAGCGGTTCACCATGGACCCCGGCCTCTCCCGGGCGGTCCAGACGATCTTCAAGCGGCTCTTCGACGACGGGCTGATCTACCGGGCCGAGCGCATCATCAACTGGTGCCCGCGCTGCCTCACCGCGCTCTCCGACATCGAGGTGGAGCACAGCGACGACGAGGGCGAGCTCGTCTCGATCCGGTACGGCGACGGCGACAACTCCATCGTGGTCGCCACCACCCGTGCCGAGACGATGCTCGGCGACACCGCGGTCGCGGTGCACCCGGAGGACGAGCGGTACCGCCACCTGGTCGGCACCGAGGTGGAGCTGCCGCTCACCGGCCGGCGGATCCCGATCGTCGCCGACGAGCACGTCGACCCCGAGTTCGGCACCGGCGCGGTGAAGGTCACCCCGGCCCACGACCCGAACGACTTCGAGATCGGCCGCCGCCACTCGCTGCCGTCCATCACGATGATGGACGAGCGCGGCGTGGTCACCGTGCCCGGCCCGTTCGAGGGCCTCGACCGCTTCGCGGCCCGGGCCGCGGTCGTCGCCGCGCTGCGCGAGCAGGGCCGTGTCGTCGCCGAGAAGCGGCCGTACGTGCACGCGGTCGGCCACTGCTCGCGGTGCAAGACCGTTGTGGAGCCTCGGCTGTCCCTGCAGTGGTTCGTCAAGGTCGAGCCGCTGGCCAGGGCCGCCGGTGACGCGGTCCGCGACGGCCGTACCCGCATCCACCCGCCGGAGATGGCGAAGCGCTACTTCGACTGGGTGGACAACATGCACGACTGGTGCATCTCGCGCCAGCTGTGGTGGGGTCACCGCATCCCGGTCTGGTACGGCCCGAACGGCGAGGTGGTCTGCGTCGGCCCGGACGAGGAGCCGCCGCCCGGTTACGAGCAGGACCCGGACGTCCTCGACACCTGGTTCTCCTCGGGCCTGTGGCCGTTCTCCACGCTCGGCTGGCCGGACACCACGCCGGACCTGGAGCGCTTCTACCCGACGACCGTGCTCGTCACCGGGTACGACATCCTGTTCTTCTGGGTCGCCCGGATGATGATGTTCGGCCTGTACGCGATGAACGGCAAGCCGCCGTTCCGCGAGGTGGCGCTGCACGGCATGGTGCGCGACCAGTTCGGCAAGAAGATGTCCAAGTCGTTCGGCAACGTCGTGGACCCGCTGGACTGGATCGAGCGCTACGGCGCGGACGCCACCCGGTTCACGCTGCTGCGCGGCGCGAACCCGGGCGCCGACGTCGCGATCAGCGAGGAGTGGGCCGCCGGCTCGCGCAACTTCTGCAACAAGATCTGGAACGCGACGCGCTTCGCGCTGATCAACGGCGCCACGGTTCCCGAGGAGCCGCCCGCGTTCGCCGAGCTCACCGCGGCCGACCGGTGGATCCTCGGCCGGCTCCGCTCGGTCATCACCGCGGTCGACGAGGCGTACGAGGACTACGAGTTCGCCAAGATCTGCGACGCGCTCTACCACTTCGCGTGGGACGAGGTCTGCGACTGGTACGTCGAGATCGCCAAGATCCAGCTCGCGGAGGGCGGGGAGCGCGCCGAGCGCACGCGGCTCGTGCTGGGCTACGTGTTCGACAACCTGCTGCGGCTGCTGCACCCGCTCGTGCCGTTCGTGACCGAGGAGCTGTGGCGGGCGCTCACCGGCAAGCCGTCGATCGTGGTCGCCCCGTGGCCGACGACCAAGGGGCTGCAGGAGGACCCGGAGGCGGACGCAGAGCTCGCCGAGTTCCGCCACCTGGTGACGGAGGTGCGGCGGTTCCGCTCCGACCAGGGACTCAAGCCGGGCCAGCGGGTGGCGTCGCGGCTCGACCTGTCGGGCACGCGGCTCGCCGTGCACGAGAAGGCGATCCGCGCCCTGCTGCGGCTCGACGAGCCGACCGAGTCGTTCTCCGCCACGGCCCGCCTGGTGGTCGGCGGGGCCACGGTCGAGATCGACACCGCTGGTGCGATCGACGTCGCCGCGGAGCGCCGGCGGCTGGAGAAGGACCTCGCCGCCGCGCGCAAGGAGGCGCAGCAGGCCGCCGCGAAGCTCAGCAACGAGCAGTTCCTGGCGAAGGCTCCGGAACACGTGATCGCCAAGGTCCGCGCCCGGGCCGCCCAGGCCGAGGCGGACATCGCCCGCCTCGAGGCCCAGCTGGCCGCGCTCCCGGCCGGCTGACGCGGGCGCGGGTCACGGAACCGGCGAAGACTTTCTGATCGTCGTCCGGCGGGGGCGGGGGAAACGCGCCCTCCCCGATGTTTCGGGAGTTTCGGCGGGGGGGAGGACAACACAGTTGCCGCCAACGGCGCTGGTCCCGCCCCTGGTAGGCATGCGGAGGATATCGCCGCTGCCCGGGGGACG
>QGUZ01000016.1 GCA_003242605.1 Actinomycetota bacterium | reverse complement strand
CCGGGGTTGGAGGTGTCGATGCGAATCAGGTCGCGGCACAGGCCGACGACCTCCTCCTCCATGTTCCCGACCGCGACCATGATCCTCCCTCCCTGAGAGACACCCTGGGAGCCTCCATCCTGCCCGTTTCCGCCGCTCGCTCCCACCCCTCGGGGCTTGACCCCGATTAGCGGTATGAAGCACCCGCCGAGAAGTGCTAGCCTGTATCCGGCGCACGGAGCGAACGGCTTCGAGCGGCACACATGTCCGGGTGGCGGAATAGGCAGACGCGCTAGCTTGAGGTGCTAGTGCCCGTTAAAGGGCATGGGGGTTCAAGTCCCCCCTCGGACACCACGGAAGACCCCGAGTTCGCGCGAGGCGGCTCGGGGTCTTGGCATGTCCGGCCCCGAGGCGGCCCCGGCGCCGGTGCCCGGCCGCGGCGCCCGCCGCCCGTTCCGCCCCGCCCGGGTGCCGGGGACCGGCGCGCGACCCGGCCTCAGACCGAGGGCGAGGGGTTCGCTCGGTAGGCGCTGAGGATCTCGGGGCGGAGCAGGTGACCGAAGCCGGCGCGGTCGAGGCGGCGGGCGAGCTCGTCCACGGTGACGCCGAGGGCGGCGGCGGTGGCCGGGAGGTGCCAGTCGTGCGCGGCGAGCCGGGTGAGCAGGCGGCCGCGGCGGACCTGGGACTCGGAGAGGCGGAAGGTCTTCAGGTAGGCGAGGCGGCCGGACTCGTCGGTGATGTACTCGCCGATGTGGTTCTCCCGGTGCCGGTCGAAGGACGGGAGGAAGCGGCGCAGCGTGTAGCGGCCCATGCGGTAGACGACCTGCTCGTGGTGCGGGGAGCGGAGCAGGTCCGCGGCCATCACCGTGTCGTGGAACTCGGCCCATTCGCGTTCGAGGCGGGCCACCTCGTCGCGCAGGTGGCCGAGCGACCCGATCCGGGTCTCGTCGATGGCCACCGGCCGGTCCCGGGCCGGGTAGAGGCGGGCGTAGTGATAGACGAGCTCGCCGTACAGGTCGTGGATGAGGGTCGGGTGGAGGACGCGGTAGTCCTCCGGGTGGGGGACGACGAAGGCGGCGGCGAGGGCGTCGCCCGCGTAGAGCAGCAGGCCGCACTGGCCGGGGTGGATCTCGAAGACCCGCAGCGCCTCCTCCAGGTCGGGGATCGCCTCGCCGCGGTACGCCGCCTCGACGCGCGGGGACAGGCCGCGGCTCACCGCGCGCCTGGTCCACTCCGCCCAGGCGATGGCGGGGCCGCCGAAGTGGAGGGCGAGGTAGCCCTCCAGGGCCAGGTGGAGCGGGAGGAAGCGGACGCGGTTGGTGTCGACGCGCCGGGCCATGCGGCGGTGGACCCGGACGGTGATGGCCTGCGCGGGCCGCCGCTCGAACTGGGTGCCGTACGCGGCGGCGGGGGCGCCGTCGCCGGTCCAGGACGCGACGAACGCGTGCGGGATGTAGGCGATGTACACGCTCTTGTCCGGCAGGGTCACCACGGACGGCTCGTCGCCGTAGACGATCGGGCTGAGCCGCAGGTCGCGGATGGGCTCGGGGCGGACCAGCGGCACGAGCCGCAGCGCGCCCCAGGTCTGCGCGGGCCGGGTGATCAGCCCGGTGAGGTCGATCATCGTGCCGCCGCCCTCTCCCGCAGGTAGGCCCGCAGCGTGGACAGCCCGGTACGGCCCTGGGCGAACTGGGCGAGCTCCACCAGGGCGGGCAGGTCCTCCGGGTCGCGGATGCCGACCGTGGGCACGACCGGGGACAGGCGGCGCACCTCGAACTCCTCGGCGTCGTACACCGGGTTGAGGTGCACGATCTCGACCTCCGCCGCCGGGTCGAACCGGCTCCGCCACACCCGCAGCACCTCGGCGGCGAGGCCGGGCGGGGCGTTGTCCCAGCCGTCGGAGACGATGAGCAGCCGGTCCGGGCGCAGCGCCAGGGCGTCGAGGATGCGGCGGCCGAGCGGGGTCGGGCCGACCGGGCGCACCGCGATCGGGTCGGTGGCGCCGGACAGCCACAGGCCCGCGTACGCGGAGGCGAGCGCCTCGAGCAGGTAGTGGCAGGCGAGCGCGACCGCGAGCGGGCGGCGCCGCTTGGTCGGCGAGCCGTACGAGGAGAAGCTGTCGTCGAGCACGGCGACGACGTGTCCCCACCGGCCCGCGCCGGACCCCGCCACCCGGGCCGCCGCGGCGCGCAGCGCCGGCTCGAGTGCGCGGCGCTCCCCCACGGGGCGGGACAGCGCGTACGCGGCGAGGCGGACGAGCGGCATCCGGGCCAGGTCGGCCGCGGTGTCCACGCCGTGCGCCGCGGCCGACTCGCGCAGCCGCAGGCTCTCCAGCGCGGTCAGCCTGGGGGCGATGCGCTCGAGGAACTCCGCCCGCGGGATGCCGTGCCGGGCGGCGAACCCCTCGGCGACCGTGTACGGCAGCTCGTACACGGCCGTCTTGTCGTAGTGGGCCCGCCGCCACGCCTCGAGCAGCGGGTGCGCGTACCGGCGCCGGCGGTGCGGGGCGAACAGGAAGTCGGCGAGCTCGCCGCCGAGGCGCAGGTGGGCGTGCCGTACCGCGGCCTTGAGCCCGGAGCGGTACTTGACCGCGTCATGGGCGAGGTCGGGACGGGCGGCCAGCCAGTCGCGGATGATCGCCCGGGTGCGCCGGTTGTTGACCCCGGCGTCGCGCAGCCGCCGGAACAGCCGGTAGACGCGGGCCGGGCTCATCCGGGCGAGCCGCCGGGCGATCAGCTCCCCGTCGGCCGGGGTGCGCTCCCTGAGCAGGTTGAAGATGATGAGCGCCGCGTTGTGTTCGTTGACGTCGAGCGCGAGCATCGCGGCGTACACGTCCGGGTAGTTGCCGTGGACGTAGGCGTGGAGGAACTCCAGCGACAGCCGCTGCCGCTCCGCGGAGTCGCGGAACTCGCGCTGCCCGGTGGACGTGATCGCCGCGTTGGCGAACAGCAGCACGTCCTCGGCTTCGATCAGGTCGACGCGCCGGTCCATCGGTCCCTTCCGAGGGGAGGCGGCCGACCGGGGAGTGGGGGCGCGAACTGCGAAGCCGTCGCTCCAAGACGTCATCCGGAAGTCGCGCCGGAGTCCCGCGGCCGACCGAACGCGACCATAACAGGCGATTTTCCGGGCACGCGACCGAATTCCCGCCGCGTCCGGCCGGTGCGGCCGCCCGGCGCACGCGGGCCGGTACGGCGGGCCGTACCGGCCGGCGGGCAGGCGGTCAGGTACGGCGGGCCGTCCAGGGCACGGAGCGGACCAGGTGGCACAGGACGAGCACCCAGGCCAGGGAGACGCCGAGGGACGGGAGGGCGGCCGCCCAGAGCTCCAGCCGGTCGAGCGGCGGCGCCTGGATCACCCGGCCGCCGAAGAAGTCGGCGCCGAAGTACGCGGCCCGGTACAGGTCGACCAGCGGCGCGAGCGGGGTGAACCGGGCCACCTGGGCGAACCGTTCCGCCAGGAACTCCAGGGGGATCATCGCGCCGCCGGCGAAGACCAGGAGGAACAGCGGGATGAAGCCGATGAGCTGGATGCTCTCGGCGGTCCTGGCGAAGCGCGTGATCCACACGCCGAGCAGGGACATGAGACCGAGGCCAGGACCCCGGCGATCAGGAGCAGCTCCGGCGCCGCGGGGTAGGTGCCGGCGAGCGCGATGCCGAGGGCGCACAGCACGCCGGTCACGGTGAGGACGAAGGCGAGCGTGGGGGCGCACACGGCCGCGAGCACGGCCGCGGTGGCGACGCCGCCGACCCGCAGCCGGTTGAGGATGTGCTGTTCCCGGCGGACCGTGAACACCTGGGCGATGTGCAGCAGCCCCATGGTCGCCGCGAGCATGGGGACGCTGCTGAGCAGGGCCGCCGCCCCGGCGTCCACGTGCTCGCCCGCGTTCGTGAACGCGCCCTGGGAGCCGTAGGCGATGAGGGCGAGCAGCACGGGCAGCCCGGCCAGGTAGAGCAGGGTGATGCGGGCGCGGCGGAGCTGGACGAACTCGGCCCGGGACAGGTGCAGGGCCTGCCGCCACCACGCTTTCTCGCGCACCCGGCCGGCGCCGGTGCGGGTCCGGTCACCGGTCACCGGTCGTCCCCCTCCGATGCGATCCGCAGGAACACGTCCTCGAGCGAGGCGCTGCGCACGCGGAGGTTCGGCAGCCGCGTGCCCCGCTCCTCCGCCCAGTCGAGCAGCCGCCTCGCCACCACGTGGGCCCACTCCCGCCGCGGGGCCGCGATCTCGCCCGCGCCGCCGCCGACCGTGTACACCACGGTGGCCTCGCCGCGGTGGTCCACCACCTCGTGCGAGGCGCCCGGGACCGCGGGCAGGTCGCCGGGGCCGACGCCGCCGGGCAGCACGAACTCGATGCGGTCGCCCCACCGGGACAGGACCTCCTCCACGGTGCCGCCGACCCGGATCCGGCCCCGGTGCATGATCGCCAGGCGGTCGGAGAGCCGCCCGGCCTCCTCCAGGTAGTGGGTGGTGAGCAGGATGGTCGTGCCCTCCGCCACGACGTCGGCGAGCACCTGCCAGACGTGCTGCCTGCCCTCGGCGTCCATGCCCGTGGTCGGCTCGTCGAGGAACAGCACGTGGGGCCGGGTGACGAGGGCGAGCGCCAGGTCGAGCCGCCGCCGCTCCCCGCCGGACAGGCCGCGCACCTGGACGTCCTCGCGGTGGGCCAGGCCGACCTGCTTGAGCACCTCGTCCCGCCCGCGCGGGTCGGCGCACAGCGTCCGGGCCAGGTCGACGGTCTCGCCGACCCTGAGCTCGGGGAAGGTGCCGCTGTGCTGGAGCACGGCGTTGGTCTGGGCGCGTAGCAGCGGCGGCCGGCCGTACGGGTCGAGGCCGAGCACGGACACGGTTCCGGCGCTGGGCCGCTGGAACCCCTCGAGCGTCTCGATGGTGGTCGTCTTGCCCGCGCCGTTGGTGCCGAGCAGGGAGAACAGCTCACCGGGCCGCACCTGGAAGGAGATGCCGGAAACGGCTTCGAAATCGCCGTACCGGCACACCAGATTCGCGACCTCTATCGCGTTTTCCGACATCCGGCAACACCTTTCACCGCGACACGTGTCGGCCACCGTTCGCGTCCGGTTCGGAAGGCGGGCGGGTGGCCATCCTGACCTCGGCGGCGGGGCCGTACGGCCGCCGGGGAAACGGCACTGCGGCACGCGCGAATCGGCCGGGCGCACCCTGAACGCGTTCGGGAGGCGGCGCGCGCAGCGCCTTCCGTGAGGACGGGAAGGCGCAGCACAGGCGGCATGCGGGCCGGCTGCGCAATTGGGCGGGCACGGTCCCGGCGGGTGGCTGGGCACGACGTCGTCCCCACATTCGGGAAAACGACGCACCCGCGCCGGTGGTTCCAATGGCGGCCCTGCGCAAATTCGCGCCCACCGATCGTCTTCCGGGGATGAACGGAGCACGGCCGGGCCGACCAGGGGAATCGCGCGGCCGACGCCGGGAATTCCCGTCCCGGGCGGGCGGAAACGCGAACCGAAAGCGTGCGTCGCCGTGACCCAGGGCGCTGGAATCCGGTCGGCCCGATATTCCGATAAAACCGGGATACGCCGCAGGGAACGGGAACGGTCACGGGCCGCGGGCGGGTAAGGCGGCGGATCGACGACGCCCCGCCCGCGGCGCGGTCCCCCGCGGGCGGGCCGCGGTCAGGTGGCGAGCTCGCCGGTCGCGAGGAAGTGGTGCAGCCGCTTCAGGTGCGGGGCGAGGTCGAAGCCCTTCGCCGCGAGCCAGGTGTCGCTGTAGTAGGTGTCGCGGTACAGGTCGCCGTCGTCGCACAGGAGGGTGACGACGACGCCCTGCCGGCCCTCGCGGCGCATCTTGGCGATCAGCTGAAACGCGCCGAACAGGTTCGTCCCGGTCGAGCCGCCGCCGCGCAGGCCGGTCGTGTCGTGCAGGAAGCGCATGGCGGCGAGGCTCGCCGCGTCGGGGACCGGGATCACCACGTCGACCAGCTCGGGGGTGAAGCCGGGCTCCATCCGCGGCCGGCCGATGCCCTCGATGCGGGACGGCATCCCGGTGCTGTAGTCGGCGGCGTCGAGCACCCATCCGGGGAAGTAGGCCGAGTTCTCCGGGTCCACCACGGCGAGCCCGGTGGGCAGGCCGTGGCGGCGGATGTAGCGGCCGATCGTGGTCGCGGTAGTGCCACTGCCCGCGCCCACGACGACCCACCGGGGCGTGGGCACGCCCTGCCGGGCGAGCCGTTCGAAGAGCACCTCGGCGATGTCGTCGTCGGCGGTGCCGGCGGCCACGGCGCCGGCCCCGTTGCCGAGGTAGTCCATGTAGTGGCCGCCCTCCTCGGCGGCGAGCCGCTCCGCCTCGCGGTAGATCGCCAGGGGCGGGTGGACGAGGTGGACGGCGCCGCCGAGGCGCTCGATGCGCTCGACCTTCTCGGGGCTCGACTTGCGCGGCATGACCGCGACGAACGGCAGCCCGAGGAGCCGGGCGAAGTACGCCTGGGAGACCGCGGCGTTGCCGCCGGTCGCCTCGATCACCGGGGTGTCGCCGTCGATGCGGCCCTGCCGGATCGCGTGCCGGAACAGCGCCCGCGCCACGCGGTGCTTCAGGCTGCCCGTGGGGTTGGCCGACTCATCCAGCAGGTACAGCGCGATGCCCCAGTCCTCCGGCAGCGGGTAGCCGTGCAGCCGCACGGGGTCGCGGCGGCGCTCGGCGGCCTCCTCGTCGAGGAGGCGCAGTCTCTGCTCTCTCCTGCGCACGGTTTCAGCGTCGGTTCGGGGAAAGGTCAGGCGGGTCGGACCGGTCGTTGAGCCGTTCGCGCACCGAGGCGACCGACACTCCCCCGTCCGGGTGGCGGTCGAGCTTGCCCCTGTTGATCAGATCCTGTACGGCCTGGCGGGTGATGCCGAGCATCGCCCCGGCGACGGTCCGGGTGACGGAGGCCGCGTGGGGGTGCCCGAGCCGGCGCGCCACCACCTGTCCCAGCGGCGTGCCCCACCAGGCCGGCGGCACCGCGAAACCGTCCGGGTAGAGCGCGGCGAGCAGCCGCCGGGCGACGGCCACGGCGAGCTCCTCGTCGGGGCCGAGCAGCTGCGCCGCCCACATCTGCACGTCCGCGGCCGCCTGCCGCCGCAGCGCCGCGGCCCACCCGGCCGCGTCGCCCTCATCGAAGAGCAGGCCGAGCGGCGCGAGCAGCCTGCGCTCGAGCTCCTGCTCGAGCTGGCGCACGAGGGCGGTGTGGCCGGCCGTGGTGACCTTGCCCGCCGGCCGCGGCCGCCGCGTCGTGACGTCGCTCATCCCCGCCCTCCCTGGATCGGGCACCAGCCTCGGCTACTTGCGCCTGACTGTCAAGTAGCCCGGCGCTGGGAAAACGCGCCCGCGGGCGGGAGCACGGCGGTTCCGGAAGCGGGCGGGAGGCCGCCGCTTCGGCGGCGTTCGGCTCCGGCGGATCTCGCCGGAAGGTCTGCGGCGCGCGTACCGGTGTGGTCAGGCCTCGCGCGGCTCGAGTGGGCCGGGCAGCAGCTCCTCGATCGCGCGGAGCAGCGCATCGCGGCCGGTGAGGTCGGGCAGGACGACGTCGGGGCCGAGCCGTTCGAGGTCGGCGAGGTCGCTCTCGCCGGTCGCAACGGCGATCACCATCGCTCCCCCGCGCCGTGCGGCGAGCACATCCGCCGGGGTGTCACCGATCAGCAGCGTCGAGCTCCGGGAGAAGGCGTGGCCGAATTTCCGGCTCGCTCGGCGCTGCGCGATCGGAACCAGGGCCGCCCGGACGGCGTCGTCGTCCCCGTAGCCTCCGATGTCGAGGTCCACGTAGCGCGCGAGCCCGAAGATCTTCAGCTTCGCCTCGGCCGTGGGCCTGGCGTTGCCGGTCAGCACGGACTGGGCGATCCCCGGCGCTCGGGCCAGCGCCCGAAGCGCGTCGGCCGCACCCGGCAGGATCCGGCCACGCGCCCGCAGCTCCTGCGACCGCTCGTGGTAGCCGCGCGCCATGAGCCGTGCGAACCGCGCGAAGGAGAACCGTGACGGCGGGATCCCGTGCAACTCCAGCGTCTCGCGGAAGAGCGCCGACTCGGTCTTGCCGCTGACGGCCGGCGTGCGCGCCATCGGCGTTCCGGTCACCGCCGCGAACGCCGCGGCGAACACCTCCCGTCCCACGCCTCCCGTCTCGATCAGCGTGTGATCGATGTCCCAGAGCACGAGCCGGTTGACGCCCAAGGGCACCGCCTTTCCGGTCACGAGAACGCGTAGGCCGACGCTCACGCCGTCAGGGGCCGCTCCCGCCCACCGCGCCGGCGGCCGCCCGCCCCGGCGGTGCCGGTGGACCGATGGCGTAGGTCCTCAATGCTCTCCGGCCTTCCACCGAGGGGCAATGCGCGCCCGGAGAACGACATGAGAGGCGGCTCCGGCCACGACGGCGACGGCGGCCGCGACGCGACCGGGTCAGGGAGCCGCGTTGCCGGGACCCGTCAGCGCGGCACGCAAGGCGTCGGGCACCGGGCTGGGCGTCCCGGAGCCGTCGGTGTGGACCACGGTGTGCGAGCCGCGCACCGCGACGTCCGCGCCCTTGAGGATCCGCCACGCGTAGGTGATCGAGGTGGTCCCCAGCTTCTCGACCTCGAGCTCGACCGCGTACTCGTCACCCTCCATGAGCGGCCGGTCGAAGACGGCCTGGACGGCCCGCCGCGGGAACCGGGCGGCCGGCACGCCGATCGACCGGTAGAGCGCGTGTTCCGCGTTCTCGACCCACTTGAAGGCGTTCGTGTAGTGGTATCGCCCGGACGCGTCGGTTTCGTGGAAGGCCACCACGCCCCGTACCCGGTGAACGGTCATGCCGCGACCTTATCCAACGCCGCGGGACCGGGCGTCCTCCGGCCCTCGCCGGGTGGCCGCCCCGCGGCCGCGCTCCCCGGTGGCGTGCCACCCACTCGGCGGGCGCGCCCGGGAGGCCGCGCGAGCGGGAGCGGTCGCCCACCGGCGCTGATCGCCCGGCCGTCCCACGCGGGCAACGGGATGGCCGGCCGCCTGCCCGGTCGCCGGGGGCCTCCGCGAGGTGACGGAAAGATCATCCTTGCGTGGCCGTGGTGGAGGCGGCCGGTCCGCGCCGTGTCCGGTCCGCCGCGATCCGCCGCCCCTGCACGGCCACGACGATCACCGCGACCGCCGCGGTGAGCAGGCCCGTGGTCATCGGGTCGTAGTGCGAGCCGTTCACCGGGAACAGCGCGTAGCCGACGTTGGAGGAGGCGTGGAGAAGCACGGTGGCGGCCACGCTCGCCCCGGTGTTCCGGTAGAGCCACAGGATGATCACCCGGCTCGCCACGGTGAACAGGCACTGCCAGGCGATCCAGCCCGCGTCGCGGCCGGCCTGCAGCCACGGCACGATGTGCCAGACCGCCCACACCAGGCCGATGAGCAGGCCGACGGTGAGCGCGCCGTACCGCGTCAGCAGGCGATCGGCGGCGTACCCCATCCAGCCCGCCTCCTCGCCCACCGCGGCGACGAGGAACATCACGACCAGGACCGGGACCGTCGCCCAGGCGATCTGCGGCTCCGGCAGCGGGCGCCCGGCCAGCCGCAGCACCACGTACGACGCGGCGAACACCCCCGGCATGAGCAGGACGGCCGGGACGTACCAGCGGAGCGGCCGGAACCGCGCCACCGACCGCCGCAGCAGCGGCAGCCGTTGCCCGCGGGGCAGCAGCACCAGCGCGGCGATCAGCGGGCAGAACGCCATGAGCGAGCTCACCGGCAGGTCGTACGGCCGGGCCGCCCCGGCCGCATTGGCCAGCCAGCCCGCCAGCCAGAACGGCACGGACAGCGCGAAGACCAGCGCGAAGAATCGCGACGGCGAGCCGGATGCGCGGTTCATGCTCCGCCGCCCGCTCGCGTGACGCCGGTGCCGGCCCGACCCCGCCCACCGGCGGTGGCGCGGTCGTGCGCTGCCCGGCGGACCGCGGCCGGCCCGGAGCCCGCGATCAGCATGCCTTCGCCGGGAGCCGACGGCACCGGTTCCTCCGCGCACCCGCGGGCACGGCATCCCGTCCTGCGGCGCCTGCCACATTCCGCCTGGATCGATTGGCCACGCCCACAACGTACCTAACGGCCACCGAGCGGACGCGGCGCCACCGGTGAGATCGATCACGCCGCCTGGCGTGACTCGCGGCTACCGCGCCGCGCGGTACTCGCGCTCGTACACCTGGGCGAGGTGGTCGTGCAGGTCGGCGTGGCGGAACCGGTAGACCGGGCCGACCGCGCGCCCCCGCGGCGGCGTCCCGCCGAGGTTGTCCGGGTGGTCCATGAGCGTGGGGTCGCCGGTGACGGCCCAGCGGACCGGGATCGGGCCGGGCCGGTCGAGCGACCAGCGGGCCGCCTCGGTGCTCCACTGCACCGCTCCACTGCACCGTGACCCGCTCGGCCAGCTCCCGCTTCGCCCTCTCCACCGCCTCCGGGTCCGCGGACCGCCGCCGGCCCAGGCGCCGCCACAGCCACGCCACGACCTGCCCGCCCACGGTGAGCGCCGCGATCGCGACCGCCATCAGATCGGCCACGTTGGGCCGCTCCTCGGGGGACAGCGCCCGGTACACGACCCACACCGGAACGGCGCACACGACCACCGCACAGATCGTCACCAGGATCGGTGACCACGGGCCGCGCCGGTTCATGACCCCATCTTGAGGAGGATCCGGGAGGCTGGCGGCGGCGGTTTCCCCCGCGGCGGCCCCGGCCGAGCGGGACCGCTCGCGATCGCCCGTACGGCGGCGAGACCCGCGCCGCCGCGGGCGGCCGGGGGCTGCGGCGATCAGATGGCCGTGCCGTACCCGGGCGTGCCGCCGCGCCCGGTGCGTCGGCCCCGGCGCGTGCCGTACGGCGGGCCCGCGGCCGGCGGGCCGCCGCCGGGCGGGGTTCGGCCAAATGAAGAAGCGGTGTCCGCCCGGTGAAAAGCGGTAGGGCCGGGGCGCGCCGCCCCGGCCCTGCCCGCTGACCGGCGCCGAGCACGGCGTCGCCGTGCCCGGGCACCGCCCGCTCGCCGGCGAGGTCATCCCCCGCCGGGGGTCCTCACTTGAGGAAGCCCTCCTGGACCAGCCAGTCGTGGGCGACCTTCTTCGGCTGGTGCCCCTCGGCGTCCACCTTCGCGTTCAGCTCCTGCATCACCTCGTTGGTGAGCTTCGCCGCGACCGGATTCAGGAACTGCAGCACCTGCGGGTGCTTGTCCGCGGTCTCCTTGCGCAGCGTGAGCGCGGCGTTGTAGTTGGGGAAGAAGCGCTTGTCGTCCTCGAGCACGGTGAGGTTGAGCGAGGCGATGCGGCCGTCGGTGGTGAACACCTCACCGAAGTTGCAGGTCTCCCCCTTCTTCGTCTCGGTGTAGACGACGCCGAGGTCGACCAGCTTCACGTTCTCCTTCGGGATGTTCATCCCGTACGCCTCGGTGACGCCGGGCCAGCCGTCGTCCCGGGTGGAGAACTCGCTCTCGATGCAGAACGTGGCCTCCTCCGGCTTGTTCTTGGCGAGCTCGGCGAGGTCGGAGAGCGTGCGCACGCCGAGCTCGTCGCCCTTCTCCTTGCGGATGGCGAAGGCGTAGGTGTTGTTCAGCGGCGCCGGCTGACCCCAGACGACGTTGTTGGCCTCCAGGTCCTCCTTGGCGACCGCCTCGTACTGCTGCTGCGGGTCGGGCAGCGGCTCGGTCTTGTTGAGGTACGTGATCCAGCCGGTGCCGGTGTAGTCCCAGTACATGTCGATCTCGCCCGAGAGCAGGGCGTTGCGGGTGTTGGTGGAGCCCTTGATGTTGGTCTTGTCGTTCACCGTGGCCCCGTGCGCCCGCAGCATCTCGATGGTGATGTACCCGAGGATGATCGACTCGGAGAAGTCCTTGGAGCCGACCGTGAACGTCGCGCCCTGCAGCTCCTGCCCGAGGCTGCCCTGCTCGACCTCGTTGGCGCCGGAACCGCAGGCGGTCAGCGCGAGAGCGAGCATGGCAGCGACGAAATGGCGTGGTTTGAGCATGATGCAGTTCTCCAGATCGGGGATATCTCAGATGCCCTTCGGGCGGAGGAACTCCTCGGCCACGCCGCCGACCCAGTCGACGAGAAGGGCGATGCAGGCGGTGAGCACACCGCCGGTGACGAGCACGGGCGTGCGGTTGAGCTTGATGCCGTTGACGATGAGGTCGCCGAGCCCGCCGGCGTTGACGAACGTCGCGAGGGTGGCCACGCCGACCGCGAGCACGAGCGCGGTGCGCAGCCCGGCGAGGATGACCGGGATCGCGAGCTTGAGCTCGACCCGCCACAGCACCTGGGCGCGGGTCATGCCCATGCCCCGCGCCGCCTCCTTCAGCGCGGGGTCCACCTGCTGGATGCCGACGATCGTGTTGCGGAGCACGGGCAGCACCGCGTACAGGACGAGCCCGGCCAGCGCGATGCCGAAGCCGACCCCGAACAGCATGGTGAGCAGCACGAGCAGCCCGATCGCGGGCGTGGCCTGCCCCAGGTTGGCGAGCGCGAGCACCACCGGGCTGAGCCACCGGGCCGCGGGGCGGGACAGCAGCACGCCGAGCGGGATGGCGATGGCGACGACCAGCACGGTGGCGAGCACGGTGAGCCACAGGTGGTCGGTGACCCGGGTGACGAGGTAGTCGGCGTTGAGCGTGCGCCGCTCGATGGAGTCGAGCTCCTGCCCGCTCACCCACAGGTACAGCAGCCCCAGCACGACGGCGAGCCCGGCGGGCATCGCCACCAGGCGACGGATGCGCTCAGCCGACACCGGCCACCACCCGCCCGGCCGCGGCGCAGACCTCCTGGAAGGTGAGCGTCCCGCCGTCGTACGCGACCTCCTGTACGGCGTTCGCCACCATCACGTCGAGCACCTCCCGCAGCGTGGCCGTGGCCGCGACGCGGGGCAGCCCGTCGGCGGTGGTCTCGCCCGGTGCGGGCGCGGCCGCCGCCCCGGAGGCGAGGTCGGACTTCAGGTCGGCCACCGTGATGAGCGCGAGCCGCTTCAGCGTGGCGTCGCTGCCGACGAAGCTCGCCACGTACTCGTCGGCCGGGTGCGCCAGGATGCGCGCGGGGGTGTCGTACTGGGCGATGCGCGACCGCTCGCGCAGCACCGCGATGCGGTCGCCGAGCTTCACCGCCTCCTCGAAGTCGTGCGTGACGAAGATGATCGTCTTGCGCAGCTCGCGCTGCAGGCGGAGGAACTCGTTCTGCAGCCGCTCCCGGGTGATCGGGTCGGTGGCGCCGAACGGCTCGTCCATGAGCATGACGGGCGGGTCGGCGGCGAGCGCCCGGGCCACGCCGACGCGCTGCTGCTGCCCGCCGGACAGCTGCCGCGGGTAGCGGTCCCAGTAGGTGCCCGGGTCGAGCCCGATGAGCTCGAGCAGCTCCTCCACCCGAGCCTTGATCCTGTCCTTGGGCCAGCGCAGCAGGTTCGGCACGAGGGCGATGTTCTCGGCGATGGTCAGGTGCGGGAACAGGCCGATCTGCTGGATCACGTAGCCGATGTGGCGGCGCAGCGTGTCCGGCTGCATGGCGAGCACGTCCTCGCCGCCGATCCGGATGCTGCCGGAGGTCGGCTCGATCAGCCTGTTGATCATCTTCATCGTGGTGGTCTTGCCGCACCCCGAGGGGCCGACGAGGACGACCAGCTCGCCCGCGGGGATCTCCATGGTGATGTTGTCCACGGCGGGGGCGTCCTGACCCGGATAGCGCTTTGTGAGGTTGTCGAGCTCGATGCGGGCTCCGCCCGTCATGTGCTCAAGCACGAAGTCCTCCCGGGGTCGTGACCAGCCGGATGACCAGGTAGAGCAGGTCGAAGGCGAGCGCGAGCAGGATCACGCCCAGCGTTCCGGCCAGTGCGGCGTTGAGCGAGTTCACCGAGCCGAGGCGGGCGAGCCCGTCGAAGATCTGGTTGCCCAGCCCCGGGCCGGCGACGTAGGCGGCGATCGCGGCGATGCCGATGATCATCTGGGTGGAGACCCGGATCCCGGTCAGGATGACCGGCCAGGCGAGCGGGAGCTGGACCCGCGCCATCACCCGGCGCGCGCTCATGCCCATGCCGCGCCCGGCCTCGACGACCGCGCCGTCGACGCCGTTCAGGCCGACGATCGTGTTCCGCACGATGGGCAGGAGCGAGTACAGCACCAGGGCGACCACCGTCGGCCCCCAGCCGAGGCCGAGCAGCGGGATCAGCAGGCCGAGCAGCGCGAACGACGGGATCGTCAGGAACACTCCGGACGTGCCGATCGCGAAGGCGGCGAGCCGCGGCCTGCGGTAGGCCGCGATGCCGACGCCCACGCCGATGATCGTCGCGATCAGGATGCACAGGGCCACGACGAAGGCGTGTTCGGCCGCGGCCAGGAGCAGCTCGTCCCGGCGCGACTCGATGTACTCAAAGAGAGTCACGAACTGCCTCCGAATCGTTGCAAAGCGAGGTAGAGCACGTTAATAGTGGGTTCCCACCAGTGCAATAGGAGTTGCCCTAATCGCAACAGACCTGGAGTGTGTATGACTCTCACGCAGACGCCGGCGGGCCTACGCCGTGACTTGGAGATCATCGACCTGCTCGCGCGACCCGAGCACACCAGCCGCGGGCTCGGGGTGACCCGGATCGCCGAGCTGCTCGGCCGGGAGAAGAGCCAGGTGTCCCGCGCGCTGCGCAACCTGGAGGCCGAGGGCATGGTGGAGCGGGACCGCGAGTCGCTCGCCTACCGGCTCGGGTGGCGCCTGTACGCCATGGCGGCGCGCACCGTGGAGGCCCGGCTGGCGCACTTAGCCTCCCACTACCTGCGGCGGCTCGTGGCCGCGCTCAACGAGACCGCGCACCTGTGCGTGTTACGCGGCACCGGAGTGCTGACGCTGCTGTCGATCACCCCGTCGAACGCCTACCGCGCCCTGGGGTGGGAGGGGATGACCGTGCCCGCCCCGCTCACCTCGGCCGGATGGGTGCTGATGGCCGACTGGACGCCGGACACCGTCCGGTCGTGGACCGCCGGGTGGCTGCGGGAGACGAACCGCCCCGCCGACCTGCTCGACCACCTGCTCGCCCAGATCGCCGACGTCCGCAGCCGGGGGTACGCCGCCGTGGACGAGGAGTTCGAGGTCGGGCTGGTGGGCGTGTCCGCCCCGGTGCGCGACTACCGCGGCCTGATCATCGCGGCGATCCACGTCACCGCCCCCAAGGCACGGCTCGGCCCGCACCTGGACGACGCCGGGGAACGCACCCTCGCGATCGCCCAGGAGCTGTCCGCGGCGCTCGGCTACACGCCGCACTGACCGGCGGCGGCGGCGAGGAGCGCGTACGGCCGGCCGCGCGGGCGACCCCGGCCGGCCGTACCCCCTGGGCTAGGCGCCCGCCAGGTAGCGCAGCCACAGGTACGGCACGCACAGCCCGACGGTGAGCACCGTGGTGACCAGGCCGTACTTGGTGAACTGCCAGAAGCTGATCGGGGTGCCGTTGCGGGCGGCGATGCCGAGGACGACGACGTTGGCCGCGGCGCCGACGGCGGTGGCGTTGCCGCCGAGGTCGGCGCCGAACGCGAGCGCCCACCACAGCACCTGGGCCGACCCGTCACCGGCCGCCTCGACGAGCTCGCCCACGATCGGGGCCATCGTGGCCACGTACGGGATGTTGTCGACGATCGCGGAGATCACCGCCGAGCCGCCGAGCAGGCCCATGGTGGCGACGCCGAGCCGGCCGGCGAAGGCGTCGGCCGCGGCCTCGGAGACCAGGCCGATGACGCCGGTGTGCACGAGCGCGCCGACCATGACGAACAGCCCGGCGAAGAACGTCAGCGTCGGCCACTCCACCTCCTCCAGCGCCTCGGAGGTGGCGATCCTGGTGATCGCGACGAGCACGCCCGCGCCGAGCAGCGCCACCACCGACGGCTCGTAGTGCAGCACGGGGTGGAGCACGAACGCGGCCATCACCACCGCGAGCACCACCAGGCTCTGCACGAGCAGCCGCCGGTTCGTGATCGCCTCGCGCTCGTCGAGGCTCATGATCTCGGCCACCCGTTCCGGGTCGTACCGGAAGTGCCGCCGGAACATCACCCGGCACAGCACGATGAACGCGATCATGAGCACGACGACCATCGGCGCCATGTGCACCAAGAAGTCGTTGAAGCTCAGGCCCGCCCGGCTGGCGATGATGATGTTCGGCGGGTCGCCGACGAGCGTGGCGGCGCCGCCGATGTTCGAGGCGAGGGCCTCCGCGATCAGGTAGGGCGCGGCCGGCAGCGCGAGCCGCTCGCAGACGAGGAACGTCACCGGCGCCACCAGCAGCACGGTGGTGACGTTGTCGAGCAGCGCCGAGGCGATCGCGGTGATCACCACCAGCAGCACCATGAGCGGGTACGGCCGCCCTCTGGCGCGTTTGGCCGCCCAGATCGCCAGGTATTCGAAGACGCCGGTCTGCTTCAGCACACCGACGATCACCATCATCCCGAACAGCAGGAAGATGACGTTCCAGTCGATGCCGGTCGCCTCGCTGAAGAACGCGGTCTCGGCGTCGGTGGCGTGGATGAGCAGCATCACGCCGGCCCCGCCGAGCGCGGCCGCGACACGGTGGATCTTCTCGGTGGCGATCAGGGCGTACACGATCAGGAACGTGGCCGTCGCCACCCACGCGGTAATCGTCACTGGGGGATCACCCGGTCGAGGAGAGTCTGCAGCGTCACCGCTCCGATGAGGCGTCCCTCGGACACCACCGCGACCAGCGGGCTGCCGGTGCGCGCCATCAGCGCGGCCACTTCCAGCACGGTCGCCTCCGAGTCGGCGACCGGCAGATCCCGGGACACATGCCGTAGGGCCTCCGCCACCGTCCGGCCTTCGAGGGGATCGAGGAAGTGGTCGGCGTGCGGCTCGTCGATCACCCGGGCGAGCGTCGGATCCTCCTGGCAGTAGCCGGGTACGGCGAGCCGCAGCACGTGGATGGCGGGCAGGACGCCGTACGGCCGGCCGTTCTCATCGACGACGATCAGTCCGGGCGCCTTGTGCTCGCACAGCAGCCTTGCGGCCTCGATGGCGGGGGTGTCGGAGGTGATCGGGGGAAATGCGGCGAGTACGTCCCGAGCTCGCATGGCGTGTGCCTCTCCACTGAATCGGCGTACGACCAATGCCGACCAGGCTTCCCGGCACACCTGACCAGAATCTATCAGGAAGAGGAACGAACGGACCTGACACCCCGGCCCGGCCCGGCGGCTCCGGCACACGCCCCGCATCACTTGCCCGGCCGCGGCACCCGCTCGCCCACCCATACCGACGGTGATCCCGGCATCCGCCCCGGCCGCTCCCCCGTGCGACACCGGCCCCGGAGCGGGTCGTCGGCGTGCCCGCGCGCTCGCGCCACGGGCGGCCGTCCGGCGGCCGACGCCCCGCCGTACCTCGCCCCTCGTCATCCGCGCAGCTCAGCCCGGTCACATCCGTCTATCCCACACAGAAGTTGGAAGAAACCTGAAACTCGAGTTTGAGGTATCATATAAGTGGGTATAGAGAGATTGGGGATCAGGCCAGCGGAGCCGACGAAGGGGTGATGCAGATGCTGACCACGCTTGACACGCTGTTCGAGGAGTTCGAGCGGCAGTTCGACCGGCTGCGCTCCATGACCACCGGCCTGACCTACCCGGTCGTGCCAATGGACGGAGTGCGCCGCGAGGACGACGTTCTGCTGAGGTTCGACGTCCCGGGCATCGACCCCGACAGCATCGAGGTCTCGGTCGACCGCGGTGTGCTGACGGTGTCGGCGAGCCGTGAGGAGGACTACGGCGACGACGTCCGGGTGTTCGTCCGGGAGCGGCCGACGGGCTCGTTCACCCGGCGCGTGTACCTGAGCGAGCACCTCGACGCCGACCGGATCGAGGCCGCGTACCACAACGGCGTGCTGACGGTGCGGATCCCGGTGCTGGAGAAGGCGAAGCCCCGCAAGATCAAGATCGCCAAGGGCGACGTCAAGGCCCTCGCCGCGTGACCCGGTCACGCGGCCGGGCCCGGCCCGCGGCCGGAGCAGGCGGTCCAGGGCGGCGCGGATGCGGACGTGCCCCCTGGACCGTCGCCTGTGGCCCCGCGGGCGGACCGCCCCGTGACCCGTCTTCCCGAGTCCGCGCGATCGGAAAGGAGAGCCCTCGATGCCGCAGACCCTGATCGGGACGCCCGCGAGCGCCGGGCCGCCGAGCCTCGACTCCTACGTCGTGGCGGGCTCCTACCCCACCTATGAGCAGGCGCAGCGGGCGATGAGCCATCTCGCCGAGCAGCGCTTCCCGGTCGCCAAGACCGCGATCGTCGGCACCGGCCTGCGCCTGGTCGAGCAGGTGCTGGGCCGGCTGGCCTGGTGGCATTCGGCGGGCGGCGGCGCCGCCACCGGCGCCTGGTTCGGCCTGCTCGCCGGGCTGCTGGCGAGCCTGGTCGCCCCGGGTGCCGCCCCGATGGCGGCCGCGCTCGGCGGCCTCGCCTTCGGCGCGGTCTTCGGCGCCGCGTTCGGGCTCGCCGCCCACGCCTTCGGCCGCCTCGCCCCGGGCCGCCGCGACGTGCTGTCCCGCAGCACGCTCGTCGCCGACCGGTACGACATCGTCGTCACGCCCGACGTCGCCGAGGACGCCAAGAACCTGCTGATCAAGTACGGCTGGCGCACCGGCTGACCGCGCCACCGGAACCGCCGCACCCCCGGACGCACCGGGAACCCGCGCCGCGACGCCGACCGGCGGCGAGAGCCGCCGGGCCGGGCGGACGATCGCGATCGCGGCGGGGTACGTTGTTCACAAGCCTGTCCAACGATGACGAGTAGTCAGAAAGGGTGACAGCCATCGCGTCCGGGCGGGCTCGATCGCGCTCGTGGGCCGGGAGGCGAGTTCCGGGCGTGCCGGGTCATGCCGGGGCCGGTGGAGCGGAAGGAGGACTGCCCACGTGAGCGGCTATGCGCAAGAGCCCCGGATCACGCGATCGCCGTCCGGCCTGCTCGTCGTCTCGCAGGGACAGGACACCCGGCAGGAGGAGGCCCGGCCGTCCGGCGAGGCCGGGGAGCGGCAGGAGCGGGCCATGCCGGATCTGGCCGCGATGGCGAAGCAGGACAAGCTCATCCGCCTCGCCGTCACGATCCGGCACCTCTGCGAGGAGATGCGCGAGCTGCCGCTCGACCAGAACGCCCGGCAGCGGCTCGCCGACACCTACGACCGGATCAGCACCGAGCTGTCCGACAGCCTGCCGCCCGAGCTGCGCCAGGAGCTCGAGCGGCTGCGGCCGGACCTCGGCGAGTCGCCGAGCCAGGCCGAGCTGCGCGTCGCCCACGCCCAGCTCCTCGGCTGGCTGGACGGCCTCTTCCAGGGTGTCCAGGTCACGCTCACCCTGCACCGGATCGACCTCGCGCGGCAGCTCCACGCCGTGCGCCACGCGGATCCGAGCGGCATCCCGCGGCCGGGCCGGCCGCAGCCGGAGCAGCCGCAGCAGCGGAACCCGAACCTCGACAATCCGCCGACCGGCGCATACCTGTAGGCGTGGCCGCCCGCGGACCGGGCCGGAACCGGCGATCGCCGGGCATGCGTGACGGGCGCGGCAGCCGTACCGGCTCCGCGCCCGTCAGGGTGAAACCCGCCCCCGCCGGAGGTGTCAGCGGCAGCGGCGGCCGCTGTTGATGCAGTCGACGGCGCGCTGCATGAGCCGCTCCGGCATCACGTTGATGAAGTCGCTGTGGTCCGTGATGGGCTTGTGCAGCTGCTCAGGGAAGCTGTCCACGGCGTACGACGGGCCGGGCGGCACCGCGTAGGTGATCCGCTGGACCAGCTGCGGGATCGGCTGGAAGCCCTCGGGGCAGGTCCCGTCGGGCCGCATGAACGCCACGTGGCTGCGGTGGTTGGCGCTGTCGATGTTCTGGCCGTCCCAGCAGCTCTGGAACTCGAAGATGCGCACCACCTGGCTGCCGCGCGGGCAGAGCGGGTACTTGTCGGTGAGTTTGCGGTTCTCGAAGCCGGTGCAGGTCCAGAAGCTGTTGGCGTTCGCCGTGCCGTTCGTGAACGACTTGGCGTCACCGGTGATGATGCGGAGGAACTTCGGCGGGGCCACCACCTTGCTGGTGGGGTTGCCGCGGAAGGTCAGGGTGACCGAGGTCGGGCGGAGGATCCGGCCGACGTTGCCGTCGAGGCCGCCGCCCGGCTGGTTGTGGTCGAACTCCCGGGTGCCGACGAGCCGCAGCACCGGCCAGAAGTACGCGGACTTGTCGCCGTTGGTGCAGGTGGTGCCGGCCGCCTCCAGGCTCTCGTTCGTGGACTGGCCGTTGGTGGAGGTGTTGCCGACGTAGTCGTGCACGTGGTGGGCGCCGTTGCTCACGCCCGGGGCCACGATGACGTTGTCGGAGTTGTAGTGCCGCCGCTCGTTCCGGCCGCAGAACGAGGTGAAGGTACCCCGGGAGCCGTTGCGCTGGAAGCGCGGGCGGACCACGTTCGGCCGCACGGTGCGGATGTCGACGAAGTCGGCCCGGGACGGCGGATTGCCGTTGATGTTGTTACCGTTGTTGTTGCCGTTGTTCCCGTTGTTGCCGTTGTCGCCGCCGTTGCCCTGGCCGTTGTCGCCGTTGCCGTTGTTGCCCTGACCGTTGTCCTGGCCGCCGTTCCCCAGGCCGTTGTCGTTGCCGTTGCCCTGGCCGTTGTCACCGTTGCCCGGGGCGTTGCCGTTGTTCCCGTTGTTCCCCTGGCCGTTGTCCTGACCGCCGTTCCCCAGGCCGTTGTCGCCGTTACCGTTGCCCTGGCCGTTGTCGCCGTTGTTGCCGTTGTTTCCGTTGTTGTTGCCGTTGTTCCCCTTGTTGCCCTTGTTGCCCTTCCCGAAGCCGCCGCCGAAGCCGTTGCCGCCCTGACCGTTGTTCTGGCCGTTGCCGCCCTGACCGTTGCCGCCGGTGAGCGTGCACTCGGCCAGCTCCTCCAGGCCCTGCGGCCGCGGGAACCCGGTACGGGCGATCGCGATGGCGATGCGCTCGAGGGTGGCGACGCGCTTGTCGCGCAGCGGCCCGAGGATCGCGTTCCGGACGAAGTTGGGGCCGCCCTGGCCGACGGAGTTCCGAAGCCGGCGGTTCGCATCCGCGATCTGCTGCTCGAGCTGGGCGAGGTTACGGGACACCTCGGCCTGGGCCGCGGCCGGCACAGCACCCAGCCTGTCAGCCACCGGCGGGCACACGATCGTCTGCCCGCCCGCACCCGGCCCGACCCCGGCCGTCGCGGCGTTCGCCGGAGTGAGAATGCCCATGCCGCCGGTCGTGACCGCCACTGCCGTCACGGCGGCGGCCATCTTTCCGCGCAAGTAGGACCGCCTGTGCTGTGTCATCAAGAATCTCCTCCGTCTACCGGTCCACGCCCCTGGACATCGACCACTGCCGGAACCCTCCTGGGACGTGGCTGTCCATCCGGATTGCGACGTGGCCGGTCAGCTTGCGGCTGCTGTGCTGCCCGGAGATACGCAGGGTTCGGAGGTACGGCTCAGGCATTCGCAAACTCGTCAAAACCTGATAAGCCCGGGCGGCGCGGCCGCGAGGGCCGCCTCCGCGGCCGCCGGAGAGGCCGGGCGGCCGTGTGCCGCGGCCCCGCCGCCGCCCCGCCCGGCACCGCACGCCGCGCGCCCCGCACTCCGGTCCGCAACCCCTGCTGACCCGTGTCCGTAAAGGTGGCCCGGGTTCGCGGGCGTGCCGCCGTACGGCGTGCCGCGGGCGCTCGTGCGGCCGGGAGCCGGGCGGCCGCGGCGCCCGCGCGGCGGCCGGGCCGGCACCGGCGCGGCCTGACGGGTGAGGCCACCGAGACCCCTGGGGCCGGTTGGCGAAAGGTGACAAGTTCTCGCCGCGCCGGGGCCCGATTACGGCCGCCGCGGCCCCGGCGGTGTACGGCACGGCCGACCCGGGCGAGGATGGGCGCGTGAGCGTTCACGCGATCCCGGCCGCCGAGGCGGCGGCGCCGTGCGAGTCGGTCTCCCGGGCGCCGGACCCGCGGCTGCGGCCGTACGTGCTCGGCTACTCGGCCTTCCGGTCGCGGGCGGACGCGGCGGCCGGGCACCGCATCCTCCCGCTCACCGCCGTGACGGTGGTGATCGACCTCACCGGCGGCGGCCGGCTCGTCACCGGGCCGCGCGCGGACTTCACCGTGGACGCGTCGGCGGCGTGGGACGAGGGGGTGCGGCCGGGCTGACGCCCGCCGGGGCGATGCCCTGTTCGGGGTCGGCGGCGGCCCGGTCCCGCGCCTCCCCGGTACGGCGGGGCCGGGCCGGCGGAGGCCCAGCACTCGGGGCAGATCACCCCCGCGGGGGTGGTGGTCTGGGGGGGGCCCTCGAGCGCGGGGGGGCCAGCGGAGGGCCCGATGTGGTGGGCCGGGCGGTCGGTGCCCTACCGGACGGCCGCCGTGCTGCGCCGTACGGTCGGCGGCCCCGTCGTCGTGGTGGCCGCGCCCGGGCAGCGCCTGCCCGCGCTGCCTTCGGGCGTGGCCGTGGCCGAGGACCCGGTGGAGGGCCGCGGGCCGATGCAGGGCCTCGCCGTGGGGCTCGCCGCGGTGGCGGATGCCGCCGAGGCCGCGTTCGTCTGCTCCACCGACCTGCCGTTCCTCCACCCGGCGTTCGTCCGGCGGGTGCTGGCCGAGCTCACCGGCTCCGCCGCCGACCTGGCCTGGCCGGTGGTCGGTGGCTACCGCCAGCCGCTCGCCGCCGCGTACCGCACCCGGCTCGCCGGCCTCGTCGCCGACCTGCTCGCCGCGGGCGACCTGCGGCCCGGCATGCTCCACCGGCACTGCGCCGTGGCCTGGCTCGACGAGGAGCGCCTGCTCGCCGACCCCGGCCTCGCCGCGCACGACCCGTCCCTGGAGTCGGTGACGAACGTCAACACCCCCGAGCAGTACGCCGCGGCACGCGACCGCCCGCCGCCGGAGGTCACGGTCGAGCGCTGCGACGTCGCGGCGCGGCCGGGCGGGAAGCGGCGGCACACGGTCCGGGCCGCCACGCTCGGGGCGGCGGCGGCCGCGGCGGGCCTGCCCCCGGATCGCCCTCTCGCCGTCACGCTCAACGGCGAGCCGGTGGCCTGCGATCCGCTCCTGCCCCTGGTCGCGGGCGACCACGTCGGCCTCCGGCCGTCCGGCGGCTGAGGCCCGGCCCCGCCCGGCCTCGTGGCCCGGCCCAGCGGTGGCCCGGTCCCCCGGGGTCGGACGGTGCGTTTCCCGATACGGCCGGTCGCATATCTTGGCGATTTCCCCGCCGTTCATCGGGACCGAGCGATCGCGCGGCGTGGTTATGCCGGCACGCGGCCGTACGGCCGTCGCGCGCCCGGTTTTGCGCGCCGTGTATTCGCGCCGACGCGTTCCGCTCCCGGCGTTTCACCGGCGCCGGTCGTGGATGTTCCGCCGACGACTCGGCGCGTCCCGGAAGGCCGCGGGGTCACCTCACGTCCCCGGGCGTCTGCCCAGCGTGACGCGCCGCCACGGAAGAAAGGACGGGTCCCGCGCGAGGCCGGACCGCCCAAATTCCGCCCCGATTCCGCCTCACTTCTGCCCCGATTCCGTTCTTGACGGAAATCGGTTATAACAATCTCACTCAACCGCAGTAAGGGTTAATTATCAGAGTCCGCCGATGATCACGGCGGTACGGCGCGTCGACGATGTTCGGCGACGGATCCCCGTTTCCCCGCCCCAAGGAAAGGATCGACGCGCAATGCACCGATCGCGCAGCGGCGCCGCCCGCCGCCTGCTGGCGGCGCTGGCACTGATCGCGCCGGTCACCGCCGGTCTCGTCACCGCATCCCCCGCGTCGGCGAGCTCGCCCGGCGCCTCGCCGGAACCCCCGGCCGCGGGCGCACCGACCGGCGAGTACATCGTCGTGTTGAAGGACACCGAGAACGTGCGCCGCAGGGGCGTCCCGAACCGCGCCCGGGAGCTCGCCGAGCGCAGGGGCGCCCGGGCCGGCAAGATCTACCAGCACGCGCTCAAGGGGTTCACGTTCCGCGGGAACGCGCAGCAGGCCCGGGAGGTCGCCGCGGATCCGGACGTGGCCTTCGTCGAGGAGGACCGGGTCATCTCGCTCACCGCCCAGCAGGTCAACCCGCCGTCCTGGGGCCTGGACCGCATCGACCAGCGGCGGCTGCCGCTCGACGGCGTGTACGGCTACCCGGGCACGGCGTCGAACGTGACCGCGTACATCATCGACACCGGCATCCTCACCACGCACAGCGACTTCGGCGGGCGCGCGTCGCACGGCTACGACTTCGTCGACGGCGACGCCAACGCCACCGACTGCAACGGCCACGGCACCCACGTGGCCGGCACCGTGGGCGGCACCTCGTACGGCGTGGCCAAGGGGGTGCGGCTCGTCGCGGTGCGGGTGCTCAACTGCAGCGGCAACGGCACCACCTCGGGGGTGATCGCCGGGATCGACTGGGTCACCCGGAACGCGCGCAAGCCGGCCGTGGCGAACATGAGCCTCGGCGGCGGGGCGAGCGCGGCGCTCGACGCGGCGGTGAACAACTCGATCAACTCCGGCGTCACCTTCGTGGTCGCGGCGGGCAACGAGAGCACGAACGCCTGCACCCGTTCCCCGGCCCGCACGCCGAACGCGATCACCGTCGGCGCGACCACGAGCGGCGACGCCCGGGCGAGCTACTCCAACTACGGCTCCTGCCTCGACATCTTCGCGCCGGGGTCGAGCATCACCTCGGCCTGGCACACCTCGACCACGGCGCGCAACACGATCAGCGGCACCTCGATGGCGACCCCGCACGTGGCCGGCGCGGCCGCGCTCTACCTGTCGGCGAACCCTTCCGCCTCCCCCACCCAGGTACGGAACGCGCTGGTCGCGAACGGGACCACGGGCGTGGTGACGGGCGCGGGCACGGGCAGCCCGAACGTGCTGGTCTACACCGGCCCGTGAGCCCGGCCGCCTGACGGTCCCGCCGAGAGGAGGGTGGGCGTGCCCGCCCTCCTCTCTCGCGTCTGTCCCGGCACCGCCCCGGCCGCCGGGACGCGCCCGGTGCCCCGCCCCGCGCCGGCCCGGCGGAGCCCCGGCCACCCGCCGGCCGAGTCGCCGGTTTTTATCGCGATCGACACCCTCGGCCGCGATTGCCCCACTATATTCGGCGACGTTTTCGCCAAGCCGCGATCCATACCCCAGAAACGGCGATGCACCATCCCAAAAAGCCCATATCGCCGGTTTTGTGGCACGCCGGATGAAGCGGAGCCGCAGGGTGGAAGACGCATTACAAGGGCGTTGCGGCGACGGGCCCGCCGTACCGCGTCACCGCAGGTCATGACCTGCTCGTTCTGCCCAACCTGTAGCCGAATCTTACGGTGAGAAGGTGATGAACCACCACGCCCCCGGGGCGAATCGTGAGATAAGTGGGTGCTGGATCGGCACGACCGGTACGGGGCTCGGGGATATCGCCGCTCGCGACGGCGACGCACGCGATTCCCGGCATTCCGGTCGGCCAGACGTACGGACGTGAATCGGGGGCTACATGGGTATTCGAGGTCTCGGCCGCATCGGTGCCGCCGTCATCGGCATGGTCGCGCTGCTCGCCGCGCCGGCCGCGGGGGCCGCGGCGGACGAGCGGCGGGGGACGGATCTCCACCGGGAGACGCAGGCGAACGTGCGGAAGGCGCTGGCACTGGAGTCCCTCGCCTACGCCACCAACCGGGTCTACGCCGTGCAGGCGGACGCGGAGGGCCTGCCGCGGTTCCGCGATCTGTACGACCGCGCCGCGCTGACCGAGCGGCAGCACTTCGGCGACCTGGCGAACCTGATCACGCTGGTCGGGGACAACGCCACCAACCTGCGCCACGCGATCGCCACCGCGGAGGCGACGGCGCGGATGTACCGCCGGTTCGCCGCCCAGGCGAAGGCGGACGGGGAGTACCCGGCCGCCCGCCTCTTCGCCGAGCTCGCCCTCGACGAGGCCGACCACCGTGACCGGTTCCGCGACGCGCTGAAGGCGCTCACCAAACCGTCGTGGGGCCTGAAGATCAAGGTCGACGTGCCGGTGAGGCGCCGGACCGTCAAGGCCGGCGGGCCCAAGGTGCGGACCGCCCGCACCCTGAGCAACCTGCGCACCGCGATGGAGCGGGAGGCGCTCACCTACCTCACCGACGTGCTCTTCGCCGAGCACGCCAAGGCCACCGGCCGCCCCGCGCTCGCCCGGCTGTTCACCCGCGTCGCGCTCGTCGAGCTGACCGAGCACTTCGCCAAGGAGGCGAGCCTCGCCGGGCTCGTCCGGAAGACCCACGCGAACGTGTGCCGGACGATCAACGGCGAGACCTACGAGGCCGCCCAGGTGTACCCGCGGTTCGCCTGGCGGGCCCACCGTCTCGGCGACGGCGTCGCGGCCGAGCTGTTCGCGAACATCGCCGAGGACGAGCTGCGCCAGGCGCGGTCCTTCGGCAAGGCGCTCGCCGAGCTGGGCGGGACCTGCTGAACGCGCCGGGGACACCCGTCGCCCGGGAGGTGCGCCGCGCCTCCCGGGCGTTTCCGTCCCCGCCCGCGCGCGGCCGGTACGGCGAGCCGCCCCGGCCGGCCCGGCGTCGGCACGGCCGGGAACCTGACCCGGTGCCGCATCGCGTGGTCGCGCACCACCGTTCGGCGCCGTGGCCCGGCCGTGCGGCCGCCGCGTATACGGCGGGCCACCGGCGGCGGTGTCCGCGTTCCCGGCGGGCAAGGCTCTGTTCACGTCGGCGACCACCGACGGGACGCCGCCTGTTCCGGAACCGTTCACACCGGGCTTTTAGCGTGCCCGATATGAGACTGGGCCTGATCGTTATGGGTGCCGCGGCGCTGGTCGCCGGCCTTGCCGCGCCGGCCGCGGCCGACCCCAAGCCCGCCGGATTCGGTCGGGCGACGCTGACCGGATTCGCATCCCTGCCCGCCGAGACGTACGTGCCGGACAGCGAGCCCTCCGGCTCCCAGCTCGGCACCGAGCCGATCAACGGGATCACCCCGCCGTTCCCGGGCCAGCCCGTGCAGGGCTTCAGCGGCATCGTGCCGAACGGGCGCGGCCGGTACCTGATGCTGTCCGACAACGGCTTCGGGCAGCAGGCGAACAGCGCCGACTTCCTGCTGCGGGTGCACGAGGTCGAGCCGGACCTGCGCACCGGCAAGGTGCGGGTGCGCGGCGGGTTCAACCTCAGCGACCCCGACGGGCACATCACGTTCCCGCTCACCCGCGACGACCGGCTGCTCACCGGCGCCGACTTCGACGTCGAGTCGATCGTGCGCGCCGACGACGGCACGTTCTGGATCGGCGACGAGTTCGGGCCGTTCCTGCTGCACGTGTCGGCGCGCGGCAAGCTGCTCGAGCCGCCGATCCCGCTGCCCGGGGTGCGCGCGCCGGAGAACCCGTACCTGGGCGGGGCCAAGCCCAACCTGGGCCGCAGCAAGGGCTTCGAGGGCATGGCCCGCTCACTCGACGGCCGCCACCTCTACCCGCTGCTCGAGGGCACCGTCGACGGCGACCCGGCCGGCACGCTGCGCATGTACGAGTTCGACGTGCGCAAGCGCCGGTACACCGGCAAGCGGTGGACGTACCGGCTCGACGCGCCGGAGAACGCGATCGGCGACGCCGTCACCGTCGACCGGCACCGCTTCCTCATCATCGAGCGGGACGACAACGAGGGCGCCGCGGCCAAGACCAAGCGCATCTACCTCGCCGACGTGCGGGACCGCGACCGCGACGGGGCGATGGACAAGACCCTCGTGGCCGACCTGCTGAACATCGCCAACCCCAAGCGGCTCGGCGGCTTCGGCACCGTGTTCCGCTTCCCGTTCCAGACGATCGAGGACGTGGCGATCCTCGACGACCGCACCCTCATCGTCGCGAACGACAACAACTTCCCGTTCTCGTCCGGCCGCACGCCGGGCAAGCCGGACGGCAACGAGTTCATCACCATCCGGCTGGATCGTCCGCTCAAGGCCGATCGCCGGGCGTATCGGTGAGGTAGCGTCCGAGGCAGGAGGTGTCCGCCCCGGCCGGCAGCCACGGCCGGGGCGGCCGCGTCCGCCCACCCACCCCTCAGGCACGTGCGAGCATGCGAGGGGACGGGCATGGGCCGGAAACGGTTGTGGGCACCGGTGGCCGTGCTGCTCGCCGGGCTGGCGTGCGCGTCGCCGGCGAAGGCGGACGACCAGACGGGCTATGTGCTGCCGAGGGCCGAAGTGGCCGCGGAGGTCCGGAGCGACGGCAGCGTCAGGGTGACCCAGGATGTCACCTTCGCGTTCCTCGACCAGGAGGGGCACGGCGCCTACCTCGACGCGGCCCGCGATGGCCACGCTCACCGACATCACGGTGAGCGAGGACGGCCGGCCGTACCGGAAGGGACCGGACGCGGAAGTCGGCGTCGACCGGCCGCCCGGCACCTTCGGCGAGAAGACCTGCTCGGCGAACGGCGCGCACCGCATCGTGTGGTACTTCGCCGCGGAGCGGGGCACCACCCGCACCTTCCGCATCCAGTACACGATGCGCCGCGCGGTCACGGCCTACGACGAGCACGCGTTCCTGCAGCTTCCGGTCTGGGGCAGGAACTGGAGCAGGCCGCTGGAGCGGCTCGACGTCACGGTACGGCTGCCGCGCGCCGAGCGGAAGAACGAGGTCTACCTCGCCAAGGGCGACCCGGAGGGGGTGCTGCGGCTCGCCCCCGAGACGACGCCGCAGGTCACGCGGGCCTACGCGGAGGACGTGCGCGGCGGCCGCACCGTCACGCTCCACGTCGCCTTCCCCGCCGCGCAGCTCCAGGACGATCCGGCGAACGTCCGCGCCATGCCGGGCGACGGGGCGGACCGGCTGGAGACCCTGCGGAAGGGCGAGTTCGAGCGTGAGCCGTACCGGGGTGCCGACTGTCCGGCCACGGCCGCCGCGGAGGATTCCAGCGGGGGCGTCGGGCTGTTCATCGGCCTCGGGGTCCTGGGGGTGCTCGCCGCCATGGGCATCGTGGCGCTGGTGCGCGCCATCGTCGGCGGTGCGCCCTCCAGGCGCGGCCGCCGCCGGTTGTTCGCCCTCTCGGGCTTCTCGGGCGGCTCGTCGGGCGGCCACTGCGACGGCGGCTGGTCCGGCGGTGGCGGCGACAGCGGAGGCGGCGGCGGCGCCTGGTGACGAGACCGCCGTTCCACTCGCTCCGCAAGCCGAAAAGTGACGATTCTGTCACGATATCGGCCTTATGTCCACGCGACGCCGTTCGCCGTGTGATCGGGCGGCGTACCGTCCTGATTGAGTGAGGCGTCCAACCCGGCCGGTTACGGACATCGCCCACCCATCACCGTGCAGGCACAACGCACATCCGGGGGCAACGATGTGCTCGAAACGGTTGTGGCCACTCGCGATCGCCGTACTCGCCGGGCTGGTCTTCAGCACACCCACGAAGGCGGAGGCGGCGGTCCCGTCTCCGCAGGGAGCCGGGGTGACCGCGGCATCCCCAGCCGCTGACGCCGCCGTGTCCCCGCCGCCCGCCTGCCCGTCCGCCGCCGAGCCGCCCGCGACCCCGGCCGGCGGCGACACCCGGCGGGAGCCGTGCCCGGGCAACGCATCCCCGGCGCCGGTGCTCGATTTCGAGAAAAAGGAGAACACTCTCTTTTCCGGGCTCCTCGTGATCGGAGCGATCACCGCAGCGCTCGTCCTCTTCGTCGTCATCGTGGTTTGGCTCGACGGGCGAGGCGGCGACGGTTCCGGCGGCGGCTACGGATCCTCCAGCGGGGGCGGCCTGCCCTACTACGGCACGGGAGGCGGCGGCTACAGCGGCGTTTCGTGCGGCGACGGCGGTGGCGGCGGGGGCGGTTGCTGAGCCACCGGTCGCCGCCCGCCGCGCGGCACGGCGGAAGGGGTGGCCCGCGACCCCGCCGCCTGACGGCCGACGGGACGCGCGGCGGCGGGCCGAGCCGGGCCAGGGCCGGCGGCCCCCGGGGGGGGGCGGGCGGGCGGGGGGGCGGAAAGGGTTCCCCAGCCGCACCATGGGGGACCGGCGGCCGGGTACCGGACCGCCATGGAGTTCGGCGAGATCGCTGAGGCGGCCGGGCAGGCGCTCGACCTCGCCGGGGTCGCGGTGATCGTGCTCGGGGCGCTCACGGCGACCGTGCTGTTCCTGCCCCGGGTACGGCACCGCGACCGGTTCGAGGACGCCTTCCGCCGGTACCGGCAAGGGCTGGGCCGGGCGATTCTGCTGGGCCTGGAGTTCCTCGTCGCCGGGGACATCATCCGCACGGTGGCCGTCTCGCCCACGTTCCGCGGCGTCGGCGTGCTCGCGGTGATCGTGCTGATCCGCACCTTCCTCAGCCTGTCGCTGCAGGTGGAGCTGGAGGGCCGGTGGCCGTGGCGGCGCGGTCCCGGCCACCGCGCGGAGCACGGCCCGCCGCGGTGAGCGCCGAAAAGCTCAGGTGGCGGGCCGCCAGCCGAGCGCCGGGCCGAGCTTGGTGGCGATGTCGGTGAGGATCTGCTCGTAGTCCTCGTACTCGAAGGTGAACGGCAGCGCGAACGCGACCTCGTCGACCTCGCGGTACGCGGCGTGGCCGAGCAGCCGCTCGGCGATCTCGTCGGAGGTGCCGAGCAGGTCGGGCGAGAACACCATGCGCGCCGGGCCCTGCGGCGCCTTGGTGCGGGGCGTGCGCATCTCCACGTACTCGCGGTACTTGGCCCGCTGCGCCCGGTCGGCCGAGTCGGTCGGGATCACCACGAGCCCCTGGGAGACGCGGGCGGGTGTCCGATACCGGCAGCTACCCGGCCGACGGCGAGAGGCCGCGTGCCAACCGGAACGGAACCGGGTGGCACGCGGCATCCGCGTGGACGGGTCCCCGCCCTGACGGCCCGCGCCGCGGTACGGCGGGCCGGGCCGGTCAGGCGCGCTGCGGGGCGCCCGCCCCCTCCGGCGCGACCCCCGCCGCCGGCAGCGGCGAGCCGCCCTCCTCCGGCAGGCCGTGCCGCCGCCACCACCGGGCGAGCGGCCCGGGCGCCCACCAGGCCCGGTCGCCGAGCAGCCGCATCGTGGCGGGCACGAGCAGCCCGCGCACGATCGTCACGTCCACCAGCAGCGCGACCACGACGCCGACGCCGATCATCTTCAGCACGGTCACGCTGATCGTGACGAACGCCCCGATCACCACGCCGAGCAGCAGCGCCGCGGCGGTGATGATGCGGGCGGTGTGCTGTACGCCGACCGCGACCGCCTCGGTCGTGTCGCCGGTCTGCAGGTAGTGCTCGCGGATCCGGGCGAGCATGAACACCTCGTAGTCCATGGCGAGCCCGAACGCGATCGCCGCGACCATCAGCGGCATGTTCGCGTCGAGGAACCCGGGCGCCTCGAAGCCGAGCGGCCCGGACAGCCAGCCGTACTGGAAGATCAGCACGATCGCCCCGAACGCCGCGGACAGCGACAGCAGGTTCGTGAGCACGGTCTTGATCGGCAGCGTCACCGAGCCGAAGGCGAGGAACAGCACCGCGAACGTGACGACCGCGATGATCAGCATCATCCACGGCAGCCCGCTCGCCAGCATGTCGAGCATGTCGGCGATCGACGCGGGCCGGTTGGTGAACATCGCCGTGGCCCCGGCGGGCGGCGGCTCGGCCCGCAGCCGGGCCACGGTCTCGCGCATCTCCTCGCCGTATGGGTTCATCGAGTAGTTGAGCGTGATCCGGGCGAGGTTCCCCGCGGCCCCGGTCACCTCGGCCCGGTCGATGCCGTCGACCCGGGCGAGCCGCCCGGCGAACTCGTCCAGCGCGGCCCGCGCCTCCGGCGTGCCGGCCGGGCCGGGCATGCGCACCACGGATGTGATGATCTTGGTCGGGTCGTACGCGAACTCCTCGGCGAGCATGCGGGTGGTGGTCGCGCTGTGGCTGGACGCGGGCAGCGACCACTCGGCCGGGCGGGACCAGACCGCGCCGAGCAGCGGGGCGCCGAGCGCGAGCAGGGCCGCCGACAGGCCGAGGGTGACGGCGAGCGGGCGGCGCATCACCGCGTGCGCGGTGCGGTACCAGCGCCTGCCCTGGACCGCGCCCCGCCCCCACGGCAGCGGCACGCGCAGCCGGTCGACGTTCCGGCCCACCTGCGCCAGCAGCGCGGGCAGCAGGAACAGCGCGCTCAGCACCGCGAAGATCACCACGCTCGCCCCCGAGATCGCGATCGAGGTGAGGAACCGCGACGGGAACACCAGCAGCCCGGCGAGCGTGACCGCGACCGTGACCCCGGAGACCGCCACGGTACGGCCGGCCGTCGCGGTGGTGCGCACCACGGCGTCCGCCACCTCGCGTCCGGCGGCGAGCTCCTCGCGGAACCGGCCCACCATGAGCAGGGCGTAGTCGGTGGCGAGGCCGAGGCCGAGGATCGCCACGACGTTGATCGCCGTGGTGGAGAGGTCGGTGAAGGCGCCGACCACCCGCAGCACCCCGAGCGAGCCGACGGCCACCACGACCGCGATGAGCAGCGGCAGCGTGGCCGCGACCACGCTGCGGAACACGATCACCAGCAGGATCATGAGCAGCGGGAACGAGATCAGCTCCGCCCGGCTCAGGTCCCGGTTGGCGATCTGGTTGAACTCGTGGGCGATCGCGGTGAGGCCGCCGTAGTGCTCGGTGAGGCCGGGCGCGTCGAGCAGCGGCCGGATGCGCTGCCAGACCACGACCTGCTCCTCCTCGACCGCGCCGGGGAGCTGCATGGTGACGTAGGTCTTGCGCCGGTCCTCGGACACGAAGTCCGCCGAACCGGTGCTCCAATAGGTCTGCAGCCAGGCGTAGTCGGCCTTCGGCACCTTCGCCACGGTCTGCTCGACCGCCTGCCGGAACCGTGGGTCGTCCACGGTCATCGTGTCGCTCTCGTAGATCACCACGACGTCGGCGACGTGCCGGCCGAGCGTGCCGGCGAGCAGGGCGTTGGCCTCGGCCGACTCGCCGTGCGGGTTGTCCAGGCCGGCGCCGCCGCCGAGGATCCCGCCGGCGCCCGAGCCCCAGACCCCGCCGAGCAGGACGAACAACAGCGCTCCGGCGAACACCCAGCGGCGCCGCCGTACGCCGAATCTTCCGATTGCCGCGAACATCTTCGGCTCCCCAAAGGTGCGTGTGGACGCGTGGGCGCCGCCGGGGCGCGGCCCGGCGGCTCACACGCCAGAGAATGGATAGTGAGCAGTGGCGCTATCCGCTATCGGCGTAAGACGGCGCTCGGCTACGGCCGCCTGCGCAGCGCGGGGTTGTCCAGCTCGGGCGGGCGGTACCCGGCGTCGGCCGGGTTGACCGTGGTCCCGGGCGGCACGATCTCGTCGATGCGGTCGAGCACGTCGTCGGAGAGCCGCACGCCGGCGGCGCCGAGCTGGCTCTCCAGGTGGTCCATGGTGCGCGGGCCGATGATCGCCGAGGTGACGCCCGGATGCCGGATCACGAACGCCAGGGCCATCTCGATCAGCGTCAGCCCGCTCTCCTCGGCGAGCACGGCGAGCCGTTCGGTCAGCTCCAGCTTGCGCCGGTTCTCCGGGAGCGCCATGTCGTACCGCTCCGGCAGCAGCGGCGCCCGCCGGCTGACCGGCAGCTCCCGGCCCGCCCGGTACCGGCCGGTGAGCCAGCCGCCCGCGAGCGGGCTCCAGGCGAGCACGCCCATGCCGTACTCCTGGCACAGCGGCAGCACGTCGGCCTCGACGCCGCGGACGAGCAGCGAGTACGGCGGCTGCTCGGTGGCGAACCGCTCCCGGCCGCGCTGCTCGGCCACCCGCCGCGCCTCGGCGATCCGGTGGGCGGGGAAGGTCGAGGTGCCGATGTGGCGCACCTTGCCCGCGCGCACCAGGTCGGTGAGCGCGCCGAGGGTCTCGTCGATGTCCACCGCCGGGTCGGGGCGGTGCAGCTGGTAGACGTCGATCCAGTCGGTGCGCAGCCGGCGCAGGCTGTCGTCCACCGCGCGCAGGATCCAGCGGCGGCCGTTGCCGCCCTGGTTCGGGTCGTCGCCCATCGGAAAGTGCACCTTGGTGGCGAGCACGATCCGGTCGCGCAGCCCGTGCCGGGCGAGGCACTCGCCGATGAACTCCTCGGACTGCCCGCCCGCGTACATGTCCGCGGTGTCGATGAAATTGATCCCCGCGTCGACCGCCCGCAGGATCAGCTTCTCGCTCGCCGCGTAGTCGTTCTCGCCCCACCAGCCGAGCATCATGCCGCCGAGGCAGAGCGGGCTCACCTTGATGCCGGTACGGCCCAGCGGCCGGTATTCCATGAGGCCCCCTGCACATGGGAATGGATAGAAGTACTTACCACTATCCACGGGATACACTTGGCCCGCAAGGCGTGGGGAGGATTCATGCGGATCGGTGAGCTGAGTCGTCGCACCGGCGTGCCGGTGCCGACGATCAAGTTCTACCTGCGGGAGGGGCTGCTCCCTCCCGGCGAGCTCACCAGCCACAACCAGGCCCGCTACACCGAGACCCACGTCCGCCGGCTGCGGGTGATCCGGGCGCTGATCGAGGTCGGCGGGCTGAGCGTGGCCGCCACCCGGGACGTGCTGCAGAAGATGTACGCGCCGGGCATGAGCGTGCTCGACTCGGCGGGCAAGGCGCAGTTCGCCATGGGCGCGCAGACGCGCCCGCCGGTGGAGGACGACGCCTGGCGGCGGGCGAAGGAGGAGACCGAGAAGCTGATCGAGCGGCTCGGCTGGCGGGTCCGGGAGACCAACCCCGCCCGCCAGATGCTCACCTCGGCCCTCGCCGTGCTGTTCCGCCTCGGCCAGACCGACCAGCTCGGCCTCCTCGACGTCTACGCCCGCGCCGCGCGCCAGGTCGCCGAGGCCGAGGTCGCGCAGCTCCTCACCGAGCAGGACCACGACGCCCTGCTGGAGACCGTGGTGGTCTGGACGGCCGTGGGCGACACCGTGTTCAGCGCGCTGCGCCGCTTCGCGCACGAGGACATCGCGTACGGCACGCGCCCGGCGGCGGCCCCCCCGGCCCCCGCGGCCGCGGAGGGGCTGCCTCTTATCCCACTCCCCGACCCCCGGAGCCCTCCTCAAATTGCCTCTCCCGTCTTCTGCTTGAAAAACACAAGAG
>QGUZ01000241.1 GCA_003242605.1 Actinomycetota bacterium | reverse complement strand
CCCTCACCCCCCGGCCACCGCCCCGCCACCGTCACGCCGCCGTCGCACGCCCCGGCCCCGCCACCTTCCCGGGATCGGCCCCGCCCAGCCGTACCGCTCCCCGCGATCCGCCTCCGCCACGCGCCGTTCCGGCCGGTCACGCGCCGGCCGTACCCGGTCTCGTCCCGAATCGAGTAATGCAGCAAAATGTTGACGGCCGTCATGAATGTGGCTAACTTTGCCGGCAGCCGAGAGAGTGAAGGGTGTAGGACGCATGCTCGAGAACAAGGTGGCGGTCGTCACCGGGGCTGGACGGGGCCTGGGGCGCGCGTACGCCAAGGCGCTCGCCGCCGCGGGCGCGGCCGTGGTGGTGAACGACATCGACGCGGACGTCGCCGAGGAGACCGTCTCCGAGATCACCAAGAACGGCGGCAAGGCCGTCGTCGAGGTGGGCCCCGTCGGTGAGACCGAGACCGCGCAGGCCCTCGTCGACCGGGCGGTGAACGAGTTCGGCCGCCTCGACGTGATGGTCACCAACGCCGGCGTGCTGCGCGACCGCACGCTGCGCAACGTCACCGACGAGGACTTCGACCTGGTGCTGCGCACCCACCTGCGCGGCACGTTCACCTGCGGCCGGGCGGCGTTCCTGCGCTTCCGCGAGCAGGGTGAGGGCGGCCGGCTCATCCTCGTCGGCTCCCCGGCCGGTCAGCGGGCCAGCTTCGGCCAGACCGCGTACTCCGCGGCGAAGGCCGCGATCGTCGGCATGGCGCGCACCTGGGCGGTCGAGTGCGCCAAGGCCAACGTCACGGTCAACGCGATCATCCCCACCGCGCTGACCCGGATGGTCGCCACCATCCCCGGCCTCGGCCAGCTGGTGGAGGAGGTCGAGAAGGGCGCCCCGGTGCCGCGCGACGTCCGGCTCCGCGGCCTGGGCACCCCGGAGGACGCGGCCGGCCTCGTCGTGTACCTCGCCTCGGACGCCGCCGCGCACATCACCGGCCAGGCGATCGGCATCGGTGGTGACCGCATCGCGCTGTGGTCGCACCCGTCCGAGGTGGTCAGCGCCGTCCGCGAGGGCGGCTGGACCGCCGAGGCGATCGCCGAGATCTTCCCGTCGGTGTTCGCGCCGCGGCTGCAGGAGTACCGCCCCGAGCCGCTGGAGATCCCGGGCCAGCAGAAGCCGGGGGCGGGCAAGTGAGCGCCGAGGCGAAGCCCGCGGGCCGCATCGACCCCGCCGGCCTCACCGCGATCGACGTGCACGTCCACGTGCACGCCTCGGTCCGCCGCGACAAGGGCGAGGTCGAGGAGCGGCTCAAGGACATGGCCGCCTACTTCAAGACGGACAGCATCGCGTCCACGGTCCACGAGGTGGCGGCGTACTACCGCGAGCGGAAGATGGCCGCGGTGGTGTTCGGGGTCGACAACATCCGCGACCCGAACAACGACCGGCAGCCGAGCAACGAGGAGATCGCCGAGCTCGCGGCCGAGCACTCCGACGTGCTCATCCCGTTCGCCAGCGTCGACCCCGCGCGCGGCCGGGCCGGCGTGGAGTGGGCCCGCCGGCTCATCACCGAGTACGGGGTGCGCGGCTTCAAGTTCCACCCGAACGCGCAGGAGTTCTACCCCAACGACCGGGCGGTCTACCCGCTGTACGAGGTGATCGCCGAGCACGGGTGCATCGCGCTCTTCCACACCGGCCAGACCGGGGTGGGCGCCGGCACCCGGGGTGGGGGCGGCATCCGCCTGAAGTACTCGAACCCGCTGTACCTGGACGACGTCGCGGTCGACTTCCCGGACATGCCGATCATCATGGCGCACCCCTCCTTCCCCTGGCAGGAGGAGGCGCTGTCGGTGGCGCTGCACAAGCCGCAGGTCTACATCGACCTGTCCGGTTGGTCGCCGAAGTACTTCTCGCCACTGCTTGTCCAATACGCCAACACCTTGCTCAAGCGCAAGGTACTGTTCGGTTCGGACTACCCCGTGATCACGCCGGACCGCTGGTTGGCGGACTTCGAGAAGATCGACATTCGGCCCGACGTACGGCCGCTCATCCTGAAGGAGAACGCCGCCCGGCTGTTCGGCCTGACAGGAGAGGGCTGAGATGGCGTCCCCCAACGAGAACCTCGCCACGCTCCTCGAGATCGTGGCCGACGTGATGGCCGACAAGCCCGCGATCGCGCACCGCGACCGGACGCTCACCTGGAAGGAGTACGACGAGCGCTCCGCCCGGCTCGCCCAGCATCTCGCCGATCGCGGCATCGGCCAGGGTTCGCGCGTCTGCATCGCGCTCTACAACGGGTTCGAGTACATGGAGGCGGTCTACGCGCTGATGAAGCTGCGGGCCGTCCCCGTGAACCTCAACTACCGCTACCGCGAGCGTGAGCTGCTGGAGATCCTCACCGACGCGAAGGCCGACGGTGTGATCTTCGACGCCGCCCTCGACGACCGGATGAGCGCGGTCGCCAAGGAGCTGCCCGGGCTCCGCCTGCTCCGCCTCGTCACCGACCAGTCCGGGGTGACCGACGACGACCCGTCCCGCTGGGAGGGCCTCGACGTCCGCGACTACGACGAGGCGGTGGCCTCGGCGGAGCCGATGCCGCGCATCGAGCGCTCCGGGCAGGACGAGTGGCTGCTGTACACCGGTGGCACCACCGGGCGCCCCAAGGGCGTGCGGAACAACCACCAGTGGCTGATCGGGGTCGTGGAGAACAACGGCCTCAAGCTGCTCGACCGCGAGGTCCCCGAGGACATCCGGGCGGACATGCCCCAGCTCGCCCGGGAGAACCTCGAGCACCCGCGCCGGCCGATCATGCTGGTGGCTCCCCCGCTCATGCACGCCGCCGGCCTGTACAGCGCGTTCGGCGCGATGCTCGCCTCCGGCACGGTGGTGTTCCTGCCGAGCCGGTCCTACGACCCCAAGCACATCCTCGAGCTCGTCCCCAAGCACCGGGTGACCGACATCTGCCTGGTCGGCGACGCGTTCGCCCGCCCCCTGGCCGACGCGCTCGACGAGGCGGCCGCCTCGGGCAAGCCGGCCGACATGAGCTCGCTGCTGCGCATCTTCAGCGTGGGCGTGGCCTGGACCCCCGAGGTGAAGCGGCGCCTGCTGCACCACATGGACATCGTGCTGCAGGACACGATCGCGGCCTCCGAGGGCGGCCCGTTCGCCGTCGGGTTCACCCGGCGTGGCCAGGAGGACATGAGCTCCAAGTTCGTGCTGTTCCCGGGCGCGCGGGTGGTCACCAAGGACGGCAAGGACGTGGTGCCCGGCTCCGGCGAGATCGGCTACCTCGCCGCGCCGGCCCAGGAGGACGCCGGCTACCTCGGTGACCCGGACAAGACCTCCGAGGTCTACAAGTACATCGACGGCAAACGGTACTGCGTGCCGGGCGACATGGCGATCCTCGAGGCCGACGGCACGCTCACCCTGCTCGGCCGCGAGGGCCGGGTGATCAACACCGGTGGCGAGAAGGTCTTCGCCGAGGAGGTGGAGAACGTCATCGTCACCCACCCGGACGTCGCGGACGCCAACGTGGTGGGCATGCCCGACGAGCGGTTCGGGCAGCGCATCGTCGCCGTGGTCGCGCTCAAGCCCGGCGCGACGCTCACCGCCGAGGACATCCGCGCGCACGTCGGCGCGAACCTGGCCGACTACAAGAAGCCCCGCGAGGTGGTGTTCGTGCCGGAGATCCGGCGCAGCCCCTCCGGCAAGTCCGATCTGACCTGGGCCCGCAAGGCCGTCGAGGAGTACCGCGCCAAGAACTCCTGACGGCCCGGCCGCCCAGGTGATCCTCTGGAAAGGAAGGAACGTTCAATGGCAGCCACCACCGCGGTCGGCGTTGAGGGCGTGAAGCAGCTCGCCGGCAAGCACGTCGGCTACAGCGAGTGGCTGGAGATCACCCAGGAGCGGGTGAACCTCTTCGCCGACGCCACCGGCGACCACCAGTGGATCCACGTCGACCCCGAGCGGGCCAAGCAGAGCCCGTTCGGCGGGCCGATCGCGCATGGGTACCTCACCCTGTCGCTGACCCCCTACTTCCTGCCCCAGATCCTCAAGATCGAGGGCTTCTCCATGGGGGTCAACTACGGCACCGACCGGGTGCGGTTCCCCTCCCCCGTGCCGGTGGGCAGCAAGCTGCGCTGCGGCGCCCAGGTCGACGAGGTCACCGAGATCGCCGGCGGCGTGCAGATGAAGCTGACCCTCACCTTCGAGGTGCAGGGCAGCGAGAAGCCGGCGTGCGTGGCCACGATCATCGTCCGGCACTACCTCTGAGCGGCGGCCCGCGGACGTCCCGGCCTTGCGGGGCGCCCGCCGGGGGCTCGGTACGCCGAGCCGTTTCGCCTGGGCCGGGCCCCGGTCGCGACCGTCTCCCGGAGGATGGTCGCGGCCGGGGCCCATTCACGTCCGCGCCCGCTCCGCCGTACCGCCGCCGGGGCGGTCAGCGGCCGAGCGGGATGCGGTCGAGCAGCGCGTCGACGACGGGGCGGGCCCGCTCCAGCAGGGTCGCGCGGCGGGCGAGGAACAGCCGCTCGGCCGGTACGGCGGGCCAGTCCGGCGGCAGGTGCCGCAGCGGGAGCCGGGGGTCCTGGCGGATGAGCAGCAGCCACTCGGCGGACATCAGCAGCAGGTGGGACAGCGGGTCCCCGCCGTCCGCCTCCGGGCCGGCAATCCCCCAGCGGTCGAGGAACGCCCGGTACCCCGCCGCGATCCGGTCGAGGTCCCAGGCGTCGTTGATCATCTCGTCGATGAGGGTGGGCGGCAGGGTGTGCGCGCGGAACGCCTTGACGTGCTCGACCACGTCGAGCCCGGCGAGCAGCTCGGCGACGTCCACCGGGTGCGGGGCGATCCACAGCCCGTTCTGCAGCGGGCCGAACCCCGCCCAGGCGAGGCGGCTGCGCAGCAGGTGCCGGTCGGCGCGGCGGGACTCGGGCAGGGAGAAGCCGAGCAGCGTCCAGGTGCCGTCCCACTCCCGGTTCACCGCCCGGCCGAGCCGGCGGCCGCCCTCCTGCAGCACGGCGGCGGCCTGGTCGGTGATCGCGAAGTAGACCCGCCTGCCCGACCGGTGCCGTTCGAGCAGCCCGCGGGCGGTCATCCGGGACAGGGTCGATCGGGCCGCGTGCTCGCCCACCCCCACCCGGCCGAGCACCTCGACGAGGCTGCCGGAGTAGACGGCGTGGCGGCGGTCGAGCATGTAGACGGCGCAGAAGGTGAGCATGAGCGCCTGCGGGCGCGGCGTGGGCGCCGCGGCCGGCGCGGCGGCGTTCGCGGCGGTGCCGGTGGCGTCCCGCGGCGGCGCGCCGCTGCCCCGCTCGCTCACCCGACCCCCTTTTTGTGCGGTTTGATGACGGCCGTCGCATTTTAGTCGAACTTAACGGAGGATGCCCAGCCGGCGACCGTACGGCGGGGCGCGGGCGGCGCGGGCCGGAAACCGCGGGCCGGAAACCGGGGGCCGAAACTGTCGGTGCCGTCTGCCAGGATCGCCCTTATGACGACGTCAGGCAGGCCGCTGGAGGACAAGGTCGCGCTGGTCGCGGGGGCGACCCGGGGCGCGGGGCGGGGCATCGCGATCGAGCTGGGGGCGGCGGGGGCGACCGTCTACGTCACCGGCCGCTCCTGGCGCGGCGGGCGCTCGGAGATGAACCGGCCCGAGACGATCGAGGAGACCGCCGAGCTGGTCGCCGCGGCCGGCGGCGAGGCGATCCCGGTCCGGGTCGACCACCTCGAGCCGGACCAGGTGCGGGCGCTGGTCGAGCGCATCGAGCGCGAGCGGGGGCGGCTCGACGTGCTCGTCAACGACATCTGGGGCGGCGAGCTGCTGTTCGAGTGGCACTCGAAGCTGTGGGAGCACTCGCTGGAGAACGGCCTGCGCATCCTGCGGCTGGCGGTCGACACCCACATCATCACCAACCACTTCGCGCTGCCGCTGCTGCTGCGGCGGCCGGGCGGGCTGGTGGTCGAGGTCACCGACGGCACGGCCGAGTTCAACCGGGAGAACTACCGGAACTCCTTCTTCTACGACCTGGCGAAGGTGTCGGTGAACCGGATCGCGTTCGCCCTGTCGAAGGAGATCGCCGAGCACGGGGCGACCGCGGTGAGCCTCACCCCGGGCTGGCTGCGCTCGGAGATCATGCTCGAGCACTTCGGCGTCACCGAGGACAACTGGCGCGACGCCCTCGAGCGCGAGCCGCACTTCGCCATCTCCGAGACGCCCCGCTTCGTCGGCCGCGCGGTGGCCGCGCTCGCCGCCGACCCCGACGTGCACCGGTGGAACGGCAGGTCGCTCTCGAGCGGCGGCCTCGCCCAGGTGTACGGCTTCACCGACCTCGACGGCAGCCGCCCCGACGCCTGGCGGTACATCGTGGAGGTGGAGCAGGCCGGCAAGCCCGCCGACGTCACCGGCTACCGCTGACCGCGCATCCCGGCCCGGCGGTGCCGCGAGGCCGCCGGGCCGCCCCTGCGGCCCCGGACACGGCGCCGATGATCGCGGAACCTATCATGCGGGGTACGTCATGCGGGGGACGCGGACGAGGCCGACGGGAGGCCGGAGATGACCGTTTCCACGGCGGACCTGTACGACGAGCGCGGCGACGAGCTCGACTCCTGTGACCTGCAGCTGCGCCAGTACGGCGGGCGTTCGGCGTTCAGCGGCCGGATCGTCACGGTCCGCTGCTTCCAGGACAACGCCCTGGTCCGGTCGGTGCTGGCGGAGCCGGGCGAGGGCCGGGTGCTGGTCGTCGACGGCGGCGGCTCCCTGCACACCGCGCTCATGGGCGACGTCATCGCCACCATGGCGGTGGAGAACGGCTGGTCCGGCGTGGTGATCAACGGCGCCGTGCGCGACGTGGCCGCGCTGCGCAGGCTCGACCTCGGCATCAAGGCGCTCGGCTCCAACCCGCGCAAGAGCGCCAAGACCGGCGCCGGGGAGCGCGACGTCCCGGTCACCTTCGGCGGCGTCACCTTCCACCCGGGCGCGGAACTGTTCAGCGACGACGACGGCATCCTCGTCACCCGCGTCTGACGGCGAGCGCGCCATCGCCCGCGTCACCGCCGGCCGGGGCCGGTTCCAGGGGTGCCGGAGGCGGTGGGGACGCCGTGCCGCGTGGCGGGGCCGGGCGCCGCGTCCGTGGCCGGGGCCTCGGCGGTGACGACGCGGTGGCGGTCGTCGAGGCGGCGGGTGAGGCCGAGCGCGTCGAGGTGCTCCAGCAGCGGGATCACCACGCGGCGGCTGGTGCCGAGCGCGGTGCGGGCGTCGGCGGCGGTGAACGGCTGCGGCAGCCGGGCGAGCACCCGGGCGGCGGCGGTGTCGGCGCCCGCGGGCAGCACCACCCCGTCGCGCAGGCGCAGCAGCACCCCGGCCCGGGCGGCGAGCGCGATCGCCCGGGCGTTCAGGCCGAGCCGCGCCAGCTGCTCCGCGTCCGGCGCCCGGTACGGCGCGGCGGCGAGCTCGCGGCGCAGCCGGTCGACCGCGGCCGCGACCGGTGCGGGCAGGCCGGCGCCGACGATGCGGCCGCCGTCCACCCGCAGCGGCGGCCGCTCCCGCACCAGCGCCTCCACCAGCCCGCGGCACGGCAGGCCGAGGGCGGCGCCCCCCGCCCTCCCCCCGAGCCCGGGCCCGGCGCGCGCGGACCCGCCGATCTCCCCGGCCGGGGGCGCCCACCCTCCGCGGTCGAAGACA
>QGUZ01000532.1 GCA_003242605.1 Actinomycetota bacterium | reverse complement strand
GGGGACGCCGTGGGCGTGCTCACCGACACCGCGGGCTTCTTCGCCGGAGCGCCGGCCGCCGCCGCGGGGGTGGCCACGAGACCCGACCCCGCCACGGTCAGCGCGGCGGCGCCGACGGCGGCGAGCCTCCCGCAGGAAGGTCCCGCCTGCGGGGGTGAGGGAGACACCCCGGCTGTCGCGGTGCAGCAGCCGAACCCCCAGGCGGCGCTCGAGCCGCTGGATCGCCCGGGACAGCGGCGGCTGGGCCATCTGCAGCCGCTCGGCGGCACGGCCGAAGTGGAGTTCTTCGGCCACCGCCACGAAGTACCGCATTTCGCGGGTTTCCAGACCGTCCACGGCCGCAGACTACCGGCGATACCGCCGGGGTATCAGGCGAGATCAAGCCGGTCTTGGACAGCCTCGCGCCGCCGTACGCACCATTTCTGCAGGCGGCAGGCGCGCGACGGGCCGTCTGCCGTTTTTCACTGCTGTGAAAATGAGGGGAAAACGTGAGCGCTACCACTCCTTCCCTGCCCGGCGACGCCTGGACCCTGGGCGACCTGACCGTCACCCGGTTCGGCTACGGGGCGATGCGGCTCACAGGGCCGGGGGTGATGGGGCCGCCCGCCGACCGGGACGAGGCCCTCGCCGTGCTCCGCGAGGTCCGCGCGCTGGGGATCACGCACATCGACACCGCGGACGTGTACGGCCCGCACGTCGCCAACGAGCTGATCCGCGAGGCGCTGCACCCGTCATCCGAGGCGTGCGGGCTCTACGGAAGCTGTACGTCTTGACCCTGGGTGGTCTCGCGGCCGGCTGCGCCGCCGTTTTCCAGCTGATGCGCGAGGAGGAGGTCACCATCCCCCGGCTGATCGGCTGGCTCATCCCGCTGGCCTTTTTCGCCGGAGTCGCCGTCCTGCTCCAGATCTCGTTCCGGACGCTGAACCACCCGGAGATCAAGGAGCGACTCGGTCTCAAGCCGCAGGAGGAAACGCGGCAAAGCTGATCGGCTCCTTCCCCAGGGCGAACGGCCGCTTCCGAGATCCGGGATCGGCCATTCCGACGCGCCGTACGGTGGCGGGCCACGGCCACGGAACTATGGCCGCACTCGATCGGGGTGGAATCGCTCCTTGGGGATCCAGCGCAGGGTGAGCACGCCCATGCCCGCGCAGAGGACGGCACCGGTCGCCATGGCGATGTGCAGTCCGGTCAGGAACGCGGACTTCGCCGCGGTCACGACGGTCCCCGTGGTCGCCAGGTCGAGCGTCTCGTTGAGTGTGGGGGCGAGCTCGGGGCCGAGGACGCGGAAGGCGAGGGCGGCGACGGAGCCGAGGAGGGCGATGCCGAGGGCGTTGCCGATCTCGTTCGAGGTCTCCGCGATGGCGCCGGCCGCGCCCGCCCGCTCGGCGGGCACCGCGGCGACGGCGGTGTCGGCCACGAGCGCGAACGAGATGCCGTAGCCCACTCCCGCGATGGCCGTCGACGCGATGTACCAGCCGATCCCGCCGGTGGTCGTGGTCGGCAGGAGGAGGGCGAGACCGGCGGCGATCGTGAAGTAGCAGAGGGCGAGCGCGCGGCGCTTGCCGATGCGCTCCGCGATCCGGGGAGTGATCACGCACATCGTGATGAGCACCGCCGCACCGGGCAGCGCGAGGAGGGCGGCGGTGAGGACGGGCAGGCCGAGGACGGTCTGCAGGTAGATGCCGGTCAGGTAGGCCGCGGCCGACCAGGCGACCAGGGAGAGCACGCCGGTGATGATCGCGACGGTGAACACCTTCCCGCGGAAGAGGGTCACGTCGACCAGCGGGTAGGCGAGCCGCCGCTGCCGGAGGACGAACCAGATCAGCACCAGGACACCCGCCGCGCCGGAGGCGAGAACCGGCCAGGACGGGCCGTACGCGGCGAAGTCCTTGATCGCGTACACCACCGCGAGGAGCCCGCCCGCGGAGAGCAGGATCGACGGCACGTCGACGCCGCCCGGACGGGTGGCCCTGACCTCGCGGAGCACGAACGGGGCGGCCGCGAGGAAGACGACGACCACGGGAAGGTTGATGAGGAACACCGAGCCCCATGCGAACCGGCTCAGCAGCAG
>QGUZ01000240.1 GCA_003242605.1 Actinomycetota bacterium | reverse complement strand
GAAGGAGATCGTGCACATCTACAGCTCCGACGTGGAGGCGGCGCTGGAGCGCGGCGACGTGGACGCGGCCGCGGTCCCGGCGGCGAACGTCGAGGCGCTGCGCGCCAAGGGCTACCCGGTGATCGACACGCTGGCGAAGGACCACCCCGCCTACCGGGGCACCTCGGCCACCGTGGTCACCGAGGCGTTCCTCGGCGAGCGCCCCGGCTTCGTCACGGTCTGGCAGGCGGCCCAGGCCGAGGCCACCAGGCGGGCGAAGGCGAACTGGGACGACTACCTGGCGTTCGCGGTCGAGGTCGGCGGCTTCGCGCCGGAGATCGTGCGGAAGACCACGCTCGCCGAGCAGCTGCCGGACTCGCCGTTCACCGAGGAGGGCCTGACCCTGCTCGAGGGCACCAAGCGGTTCCTGGTGGAGCAGGGCTTCGTGCGGCGGGACTTCGCCATCGACGACTGGATCGCCCCCGGGGCCCGCGGCTGACCGGCGGGCGATCCACCGGACCCCGCGGGGCGCGCCCCCGCGGGGTCCGCGCGTTCCCGCGCGCCACCTGTCCGGACGTGGCCGGGGCGGACGCAGCCCGCTCGCGGTGCGTCCCGGGCCGTACACTGATCGGTATGCGCACTCCCGACTGATACCGGCGTCCCCTCGTCCCCTGTCGTCCTCCCTGCCGTTTCCCCTCGCCCTCGGGAGTGTCCACCGTCATGATCATCGCCTCCGACATCGAACTGCGCGCGGGCGCGCGCCTGCTCATCGAACGCGCCTCGTTCCGGGTGAACCCCGGCGACCGGATCGGCCTGGTGGGCCGCAACGGCGCGGGCAAGACCACGCTGTGCAAGGTGCTGGCGGGCGAGGCCCTGCCCGCGGCCGGGCGGGTCACCGTGAGCGGCACCGTCGGCTACCTCCCCCAGGACCCGCGCACCGGCGACCTCGACCAGCTCGCCCGCGACCGCATCCTGTCCGCCCGCGGCCTGGACGAGGTGCTGCGCGAGATGCGCGAGGCCGAGCAGGCCATGGCGACGGGGGACGCCCGCACCCGGGAACGCGCGGTGCGCGCGTACGGCCGGCTCGAGGACCGGCTGCACGTGCTCGGCGGGTACGCCGCCGAGGCGGAGGCCGCGTCGATCGCCGCCAGCCTGGGGCTGCCCGACCGGGTGCTCTCCCAGCCGCTGCGCACCCTGTCCGGCGGGCAGCGCCGCCGCGTGGAGCTCGCCCGGATCCTGTTCAGCGGGGCCGACACGCTGCTCCTCGACGAGCCGACAAATCACCTCGATGCAGACTCGATCGGGTGGCTTCGTGATTTTTTGCGCTCTCATCAGGGCGGATTGGTGATCATCAGCCACGACGTCGGCCTGCTTGAAGCGACGGTCAACCGGGTGCTCCACCTCGACGCGAACCGCCAGACGATCGACGTCTACAACATGGGCTGGACGGCCTACCTCGCCCAGCGGGAGGCCGACGAGCGGCGGCGCAGGCGGGAGCGGGCCAACGCCGAGCGGCAGGCCTCGGCGCTGCTCGCCCAGGCGGACCGCATGCGGGCCAAGGCGACCAAGGCGAAGGCCGCGCAGGACATGGAGCGGCGGGCGCGGCGGCTGCTCGCCGGGGTCGGCGAGGAGGCCCGGGCCGACAAGGTGGCGCGGCTGCGCTTCCCCTCGCCCGCGCCGTGCGGGCGCACCCCGCTGCTCGCCACCGGGCTGTCGAAGTCGTACGGCTCGCTGGAGGTGTTCACCGGCGTCGATCTGGCCGTCGACCGGGGCAGCCGGGTGGTGGTGCTCGGGCTCAACGGGGCCGGCAAGACCACGCTGCTGCGGCTGCTCGCCGGCCTGGAGAAGCCCGACGCGGGCGAGGTCGTGCACGGCCACGGCCTCAAGCTCGGGTACTACGCCCAGGAGCACGAGACGCTCGACCCGGACCGCAGCGTGCTCGACAACATGCGCGCGGCCGCGCCCGACGTCGCCGACGTCGAGCTGCGCCGCGTGCTCGGATCCTTCCTGTTCAGCGGCGACGACGTGGACAAGCCCGCGGGCGTGCTGTCCGGCGGCGAGAAGACCAGGCTCGCGCTGGCGACGCTGGTGCTGTCGAGCGCGAACGTGCTGCTGCTCGACGAGCCGACCAACAACCTCGACCCGGTCAGCCGGGATCAGGTACTTTCTGCACTTAAGTCCTATTCTGGGGCAATCGTACTAGTTACGCACGATGAGGGGGCAGTTGCCGCACTACAGCCGGATAGAGTGATCCTGCTGCCGGACGGAGTTGAGGACGCGTGGAGCGACGAGTTTGCCGATCTTGTGGCACTTGCCTGATCTCATTTTTATCGGGTACGGATCTTTTCCCGTCGAGTGGGTAGCCGATCCGGCAGAAATGACTGATCATGGGCGTGAGTAACGCTGCGGAAGTCTGGCACTACAGGAGGTACTCGTGGCCGAGACCCTGAAGAAAGGCACCCGGGTGACCGGTGCCGACCGTGAAAAGCTGGCCGCCGACCTGAAGAAGCGCTACGCCGCGGGCGAGTCGATCCGCGCGCTGGCAGCGTCCACCGGGCGGTCGTACGGGTTCATCCACCGCATCCTCAGCGAGTCGGGTGTGACGCTGCGCGGGCGCGGCGGGGCCACCCGGGGCAAGTCGAAGCAGCGCTGACGCCGCGAGGCGCGACCGCACCTGCCTCTCCGTCCCGTCCCCATCGTCCCGGCCGGGCCACTAGAACCTGATTCTGTCGAGTCGGTAGGCTCGGGCGCGACGAGGGTCCGATCGGGGGAACGCGGGACCCGGGAGACGGATGGAGCGGGCGATGACGGAAGCGGAACTTGGGGGGAGCGCGGCGGTCTCCGCGGCGTGGCTCGCGGAGATCGGACTGCGATACGAGATGGACGGCGAGATCGCGACGATCACGCTGAACCGCCCCGAGAAGCGCAACGCGCAGACGTTCGCGACATGGGCGGGACTGGCCGCGATCGGAGAGAACCTGCCGGAGGGGATACGGGTCGTCGTGATCCGAGGTGAGGGGCCGTCCTTCTCAGCAGGCCTCGACCTGGCCATGTTGGGGGCACCGGGGGGTGATGACGGGGCGCGCAAGGACGAAGTGACGCTCGCCTCGGCCGCCACCCTCGACGACGCGACGCTGGAACGGCGCATCGCCGAGGCTCAACGCGGGTTCCTGTGGCTGCGGCGGCCCGAGATCGTCTCGATCGCCGCGGTGCAGGGGCATGCGATCGGCGCGGGCTTCCAGCTCGCCCTCGCGTGCGACCTGCGGGTGCTCGCCGACGACGCCAAGCTGTGCATGAAGGAGCCCGCCCTGGGCCTCGTCCCCGACCTGACCGGCACCAAGCCGCTCGTGGACATCGTCGGGGTACCGAGGGCGATCGAGATGTGTCTCACCGCGCGCACCGTTGACGCGGCCGAGGCGGCCCGGCTCGGACTCGCCGAGCTCGTCGTGCCGCGCGCCGAGCTCGACCGGGCGGTCGCCGACCTCGCCGCGGCCGTGCTCGCCACCGACCGCGGCGCGGCGACCGCGACGAAACGGCTGCTCCAGGGGGCGCCCGCGAGGACCCTCGAGGAGCAGGCCGCGGCCGAACGCCGCGAGCAGGCCGCGCGGCTGCGGGAACTGTTCGCGGCCATGGGCACCGGCTGAGCGGGCCGTACCGATCGCGCCCGGCGCGCCGCAGGCCGCCGGGCGGGGCCCGCGCGTGCCCGGCGACCCCGTTGCGGCCGTCCGCGAGCCGGCGTGCGCGCCCGGACGATCACCCAGGGGCGATCCGCGGACGACGCGTGCCCGTCGACCGGGCCTCGACCGCCGCTCGACGGGCACTCGGCCATCGCTCCAGCGCCGCTCGAGGCGGGCGAGGCGCAGGCCCGGCCTCCCCGCACCGGTCCGGCGCGGTGCCCCTGGGCCGGGCCCGGCCCGGCGTGCGCCGGCGCCGCCCGAGGCGCCTCCCGTGACCTGGTCGTCGCCCCGTCCGGATACCGTGGGCAGCGTGGCGATTCCGCCGTCCCCGTCCCGCCGCGCGGGCGGGCGGACGGCCCGTCGTCCGGGACCCGCGATCCGGTAGGGGAGGAACGACCGCGAATGGCGATGCTGGGCGGAGGGTTCGGCCCTCAGGTGATGCGCTCGCTCCGGCGCGACAGCTCGGTCACCAAGGAGCGGCTGTCACCCGGCATCGTCCGGCGCATCGCGCGCTACGCCCGGCCGTACCGCTGGCAGATCGCGGCCTTCCTCGCGGTCGTCGTGCTCGACGCGATCGTGGTGATCGCCAACCCGCTGCTGCTGAAGGCGATCATCGACCAGGGCATCATCGCGGGCCGGGCCGGCGTGGTGATCGGGCTGTCGGCCGCCGTGGCGGGCCTCGCCGTGGTCGACGCCGCGCTGGGCATCGCCGACCGGTGGTTCTCCGCGCGGATCGGCGAGGGGCTCATCTACGACCTGCGCACCGAGGTCTTCGACCACGTGCAGCGCATGCCGGTGGCGTTCTTCATGCGCACCCAGACCGGGGCGCTCGTCTCCCGGCTCAACACCGACGTGATCGGCGCCCAGCGCGCGCTCACCACCACGCTGTCCTCGGTGGTCTCCAACGTGATCACCCTGGCGCTCGTGCTCGGCACGATGCTCGTGCTGTCCTGGCAGGTCACGCTGGTGGCGCTGGTGCTGCTGCCGATCTTCGTGCTGCCCGCCAAGTGGGTCGGGCGGCGCATGTCGCGGCTGAGCCGCGAGCAGATGGAGCTCGACGCCGAGATGAGCTCGGTGATGACCGAGCGGTTCAACGTCTCCGGCGCGATGCTCGCCAAGCTGTACGGCCGGCCGGAGGACGAGGCCGCGCACTTCGCCGAGCGGGCCGCCCGGGTCCGCGACGTCGGCGTCGTCTACGGCATGTACGGCGCGTTCTTCCGCATCGCGCTCGGCCTGCTCGCCGCGCTCGCCACCGCCCTCGTCTACGGCGTGGGCGGGGTGCTCGTGGTGGGCGGCGCGTTCCAGCTCGGCACCCTGGTCGCGCTCGCCGCGATGCTCATGCGGCTGTACGGCCCGCTCACCAGCCTGTCGAACGTGCACGTCGACGTGATGACCGCGCTGGTCAGCTTCGACCGGGTGTTCGAGGTGCTCGATTTGAAGCCGATGGTCGCCGAGCGGCCCGGGGCCCGGCCGGTGCCGGACGGCCCGGTGACGATCGAGTTCGACCGGGTCGGCTTCCGCTACCCGTCGGCCGAGGAGGTGTCGCTCGCCTCGCTCGAGGCGGTCGCCCGCCCCGACACCACGCCGAACCGCCAGGTGCTGCACGAGGTGTCGTTCACCGCCCGCCCCGGACAGCTGGTCGCGCTCGTCGGGCACTCGGGCGCGGGCAAGACCACGATCACCGCGCTGGTGTCGCGGCTGTACGACGTCACCTCGGGCGCGGTGCGGCTCAACGGCCTCGACGTGCGGGACGCCACCCTCGACTCGCTGCGCGAGACGATCGGCGTGGTTACCCAGGACGCCCACCTGTTCCACGACACGATCCGGGCGAACCTCCGCTACGCCCGTCCCTCGGCCACTGAGGAGGAGATGTGGGAGGCGCTGCGCGCCGCGCAGATCGCCGACCTCGTCGCCGCGCTGCCGGACGGGCTCGACACCGTGGTCGGCGACCGCGGCCACCGGCTGTCCGGCGGCGAGAAGCAGCGCATCGCGCTCGCCCGGCTGCTGCTCAAGGCCCCGCGGGTGGTGGTGCTCGACGAGGCCACCGCGCACCTGGACTCCGAGTCCGAGGCCGCGGTGCAGAAGGCGCTCAAGACCGCCCTCGCCGGCCGTACCTCGCTGGTGATCGCCCACCGGCTCTCCACGATCCGCGAGGCCGACCTCATCCTCGTGGTCGAGGAGGGCCGCATCGTCGAGCGCGGCACGCACGAGGAGCTGCTCGCCAGGGGCGGCGCCTACGCCGAGCTGTACCGCACCCAGTTCGAGCAGCAGGGCCGATCCGGCGGTCAGCCGGGCAGGTAGCCGAGCCGGGTGAGCTCCTCGCGGGCCACCTTCTCCACGAGCCTGCGGTCGTCGGGCCGCAGCCGCCTGCGCCACGCCCCGACGCGCGAGTACCCGCCGCCGAGCAGCGAGACCGCCGAGACCCGGGTCTCCAGGAACGCCGAGAGCCGCTCGGCCGCCGTGTACGGCGAGGCCACCATCTCCTCGTAGCGGAGCGTGAGCAGCTGGTCCCGGGGCAGCTCGCGGCGCAGGTGCGCGCTGAGCCGCACCGCGCTGCGCCAGCGCAGCGCGCACTTGCCGGCCGCGGGCATCGCCGCCCAGCGGTCGCGGTTCTTGACCGAGTTGACGCCGAAGAACGGGTTGGGGAACTCGGCCTCCTCGCCGAGCATCCCGGGCTTGCACCAGGCCATGCACGCGGGGTCGGCGAGCATGTCGGCGACGACGTCCCGGCCGTCCCGGATCACCTGGACGAACCGGGCGTCCGGGAACGCCTGCAGCAGCACCGGGGCGCTGTAGATCAGGTCGGGGTTGGCGTCGCCGAACCGGGTGACCTCCTCCGGGGTGGCGCACAGCGTGGCCCCGACGATCCCGGCCGCCTCCCGGCAGGCGGGGGAGCAGTCGGCGCACGCGCCCGGGACCATGCGCCAGGCCTCGGCGAACACGTCGCGCAGCACCCGGGCCGGCCCGCCCGCCTGGCCGCGCATGATCGACGGCCGCCGCGCGAACGCGTACACCACCCGCGCCACGTCGGGCCGCCCCATGGTGAGGTGCATCCCCGGGGACCGCTTGAGGGCGCGCCCGATCAGGTCCGCGCCGGAGTGCGGGGCGCCGAGCACGAACACCGGGCGCTGGACCTTGATGCCGTTGACCACGAGGATGACGTGGGTCGGAGGTCGCATAAGTGAGGCCAAGTCTGACACCCTTTGCGACGTGAGCACACCGTCCACGCCACTCCCCTCGTGGGTATCAAGCATCACATCGGTTACGGTACTGACTGGGGCTGGCATTTCCACAGATTCGGGTATCCCGGACTTCAGGGGGCCACAGGGACTCTGGACGAAGGACCCGAGCGCCCAGGCGCTGTTCACGCTCGACACCTACCTCGCCGACCCCGAGGTACGGCGCCGCGCCTGGCTCGCCCGCCGCGACCACCCCGCCTGGCACGCCGAGCCGAACGCCGCCCACCGCGCGCTGGTGGACCTGGAGCGCGCCGGCCGGTTGCGGGCGATCATCACCCAGAACGTGGACGGGCTGCACCAGCGCGCCGGATCGTCGCCGGACAAGGTGATCGAGCTGCACGGCACCATGTTCACGGTCGAGTGCCTGTCCTGCCAGGCGCACACGCCGATGCGCGAGGTGCTCGACCGGGTCGACGCGGGGGACCCGGACCCGCGGTGCACCCGCTGCGGCGGCATCCAGAAGGCCGCCACGATCGCGTTCGGCCAGGCGCTCAAGCCGGAGGTGCTGCGCGCCGCGGTGGACGCCGCCCGGGACTGCGAGCTGTTCGTCGCCGTCGGCACCTCGCTCAGCGTGCAGCCCGCCGCGGGCCTGTGCCTGGAGGCGGGGGAGGGGGGCCCCCGCCTGGTGATCCTCAACGCCGAGCCCCCCCCCTCCGACCGCTTCGCCGCCCTCGTGCTCAACGAGCCGGTCGGCGTCTCCCTGCCCCGCCTCGTCGCGGAGCTGTGCCGGTGACGCCCCCGGCCGCCCGGCCCGCGCCCCTCCGGGTCCCGCGCCGGCTGCGCCCCGGGGACGCC
>QGUZ01000531.1 GCA_003242605.1 Actinomycetota bacterium | reverse complement strand
ACCCGCCGGGCGACCCAGCCGAGCCACCGCTCGATCGCGGCGAACAGGCCGAGCGGGTCGGGGATGCTGCGCTGCACGGCCACGCCGTACTCGGTGGTGTGCACGTGCAGCACCACCGGCAGCCGCAGCACGTGGTGGCACAGCAGCCCGCACAGGAAGTTCGTCGAGTCGTGCACGGCGACCAGGTCGGGCCGGGCCTCGCCGCGCGCCCGCCGCAGCCGCAGGAAGTACCGCCAGTTGCTCACCACCACGTTCGCCGCGAGCAGCAGGAAGTCGGCGCGGCGGGTCCGGTTGAGCCGCCGGCGGCGGGCGAGCGCGGCGAGCAGCCGGTTGCGCGGCCGGTGGACGGTGACCGTGCCGCGCTTGTCGTGCTCGGGCAGGGTCCCGTCGTTGAGGGTGAACACGGCGAGCCGATGCCGGCCGTCGAGGTGCGGGACCATGCGTTCCACGTAGCGGCCGAGTCCGGCGGTGACGTACGGCGGGAACTGGTTGACGACGTAAGCGATCTTCATGGGAGCGGTCCTCGAGGCATGCCATCCGGTACGGCCCGCGGGGCGGCCCGGTACGCCCGGGCGGCCGCGGCCGCGATCATGACCACGAGGGCGGCGTTGGACAGGGCGAACGCGATCAGCCCGCCGTACAGGCCGAAGCCGGCGATGAGCGCGGCCTGCAGGCCGAGCACGAGCGGGGTGCCCGCGCCCAGGCAGGCGATGAGCAGCCGCGAGCCCCGCACGCCGTCCATGAGCAGGGTCACCGAGTAGAGGTTGAACACGGTGTGCGCGCCGATCCCGGCGGCCGACAGCGCCATCAGGTCCACCGCGTACGGGTACTGGGCGCGCAGCAGCAGGAAGAACACCAGGCTCGCGGCGAACGCCACCGCGGCGGTGCCGAGGGCGACCGCGGGCACCAGGCGGCCGATGCGCCGCAGCAGCTCCGGCTTGTCCATGGTGGCCATCGCGGGGAGCAGCGCGAGCCCCACCCCGTCGGTGAACAGCACGCCGAGCAGCCGCTTGGGGAAGCCGTTGTAGACGGAGTAGACGCCCACCTCGGCCGGGGCGGCCCAGTGGTTGAGGAAGATCACGTCGAGGCCGAACGCGACGCCGGTGAGCGCGGCCACCGCGGTGACGTACCCGCCGAGCCGGTACAGCGGGCGGACCAGCGCGGCCCGCCACGCCCGCGGCCGCGCCCCCGACCCCGCCACCGCCACCACGGCGAAGGCCGTGTTCGTGGCGATCAGCGCGGTCAGGTACACCTCGGCGTCGCGCAGGCCGAGCACGAGCAGGCAGTACGCCGAGCCGCCCAGGTAGGCGAGGGCGACGGTGAGCTTGAGCACGGCGGTCCGGACGTACCGGCCCAGGCCGCGCAGCACGCACTCGGTGAGGTGGTTGAGCGTCATCGACATCGCCAGCGCCAGGCCGAAGCCGAGCGTACGGACGTCGACGCCGAGCAGCGTGGTGAGCACCGGGGCGGCGAGCATGCCCGCGGCCGCCACGAGCGAGCCCAGCACCAGCGTTGCGGCGAGCGCGGTGGTGAGCAGCGCCGGCCGGTCCTCCGGCGCGGCCCGCGGCAGCTCCTGCAGCATCACGTAGTGCAGGCTCATCAGCATGCCGACGGTGACGATCAGCGCGATCGACAGCACCACGGTGAACCGGCCGAACCCGGCCGCGCCGATGCCCTGGGCGACCAGCAGCGTGGTGGCCGCCGAGACGCCGCTCGCCACGGCGCTGCCGAGGGTGGGGCCGGCGATGCGCGGCCGCAGCGCGGCCGGGAGGATCAGCCGGCGCATTGCCGGTACACCCGCCGGGCGAACTCCAGGTCGTCGCGGGTGTTGATGCCCCGCGCCTCGGCCGGGTCGGCGACCGGGACCACGGTCACCGGGCGGCCGCGCTCCCGCGACAGGTACGGCAGGAACGGCAGGAAGTTGACCTCCCCGGTGGCCGCGCCGCGGCCCGCCTTCGCCCGGTACCCCTCCCACTCGGCCACCAGCCCGTCGGTGCTGAGGCAGAACACGCCCACGTCGCTGAGCCCGCCGGGCCGGCACTCGTCGCCCTCGCGGGACTGCCGCACCCGCAGCAGCACGCC
>QGUZ01000530.1 GCA_003242605.1 Actinomycetota bacterium | reverse complement strand
AGTCCGTGCACGCCCGGCTCCCCGCCGGCACGTTGCGGGAGCTCCTCGCCGGCATCGGCGCCGCCGTCGACGCGTTCGGGGGCGGCTTCACCATGCGGTACACGGCGGTGGTGGCCACCGCCGTACGAACCGGCGCGGCCGAGCCGGCGGCCGGTTGAGGGCCGCCCGGCCGCGCCGGGGCGGCTCGGCGCGCTAACCCGCGCTCGGCGCCGGGGCGGCCGCCAGGCCGAGGCCGGCGAACGTGATCGGGTTGGCGTACTCCCGGATCGCGGTGATCCGGCCGTCGCGGACGTCCAGGCGGAAGACGTACACGTTGCGGTAGGGGCGCCCGGTGCCGCTGGTCACCAGGTCCCCGGTGGCCTCGACGAACACGGTGCCGGCGTCCTCGCTCACGGTGTACGTCATGCCGCGCAGGGCGATGCGCTCGAAGTTCGCCAGCACCGAGTCGACGTAGGCCATCGCCTCCTGCCTGCCGCGGAAGACGGCGAGCGGCTCGGGCGAGCCGTCCAGCGACAGCCGGATGGTGATCGTCGCCTCCGGGGCGAACAGCGCCTCGATCGTCTCCCGGTCGCGCCGCTCCAGGGCGGCGTAGAAGCGTTCGGCGAGTGCGCGGGCGTCCCGGTGGGCAGGGGTCCGCTCAGGGGTCATCGGGTCCTCCACGGATGGTGCAGATCGGTCGTCGGTGCGGTGAGGCTACGGGCGGCCGCCGCTACGGCCGTGGTACGCGGCCGACCGGGACCGGCGGTACCACTCTCGGCGCGCAGGCGCCGCGTAGCGTGGAGGAATGACGTCCGGTCCGAGCGAATTCGGGCGGTTGCTGCGCGCGTGGCGGGAGCGGGTGACCCCTGCCGAACTGGGCCTCGTGCCGGGTGGGGCGCGCCGGGTGCCGGGGCTGCGCCGCGAGGAGCTCGCCGCGCTGGCGAACCTGTCCGTCGACTACATCGTCCGGCTGGAGCAGGGGCGCTCGCGGCGCCCGTCACGCCGGGTGGTCGCGGCCCTGGGCCGCGCGCTCCGGCTGGGCAGGCAGGAGCTCGACCACTTCTACCGGGTCGCCGGGCACCTGCCGCCGTCGGACCTGGTGGTGCCGTCCCACATCTCCCCGGGCGTGCAGCGGCTGCTGTCCCGGCTCGGGGACATCCCGATCGCGGTGTACGACGCCGCCTGGACGTTCATCACCGGGAACGCGCTGTGGCAGGCGATCGCCCGGGTGAGCCCGGCGGGGCGCCGGGGCAACCTGGTGTGGGCGGTGTTCGCCGATCCGGCCGCCGGGGAGGCGCTGCCGGTCGAGCCCGAGGAGTACGAGCGGTTCCAGCGGGCGCTCGTCTCCGACCTGCGGGCCACCTCCGGCAAGTACCCGCACGACGCGTTCGTCCGGCAGCTCGTGACCGACCTGATCGGGCTCAACCCGGTCTTCGCGGCCATGTGGGCCGACGGCGTGGTCCGGCCGGTCACCGTGGGGCCCAAGACGATCCACCACCCGCGGGTCGGGCCGCTCACCCTCGACTGCGACGTGCTCACCGCGGTCGACGACGACCTGCGCATCGTCGCCTACACCGCGGCTCCCGGCTCGGAGTCCGCCGAACGCCTCCGGCTGCTGCGCGCCGAGGTCGCCGCGTCCTCCGGGGGCGGGGCGACCATCCCGGTCCGATGACCCCCGCGGGGCCGGGTCCCGGCCGGACACGCGCGCGGCCGGGCCGTCACGGGGTGCCGAGGGCACGCAGGAACCGCGCGGCCACGGGCGCGGCCACCTTCCCGGCACCGCCGCCGCCCTCGACCACGACGGCGAAGGCGAGGTCGCCCCGGTAGCCGATGAACCAGGCGTGGCCGTCGAGCTCGGGGCCGGTGCCGTACTCGGCGGTGCCGGTCTTGCCCGCCGTGCCCGCGGGCAGGCCGGCGTCCTTGGCGGTGCCCTTGGTCACCACGGCCGCCATCATCGTGCGCAGGTGTTCGGCCACGCCGTCGGTCAGGCCTCGCCCTTGCCCGTGTCGAGGAAGGAGAGGGCGCCGATGAGCGCGGCGCGGGTGACGGTGAGCGCGCGCATGTCGGCGCCCTGGAGGATGAGGGCGAGGGCGACGTCGACGGCGTCGG
>QGUZ01000239.1 GCA_003242605.1 Actinomycetota bacterium | reverse complement strand
GCCCCGGGCCGCGCCGGCCCCCTCGGCCGCGGCGGGCGGCGGGCCGTCAGGCCGGGGAGCGCACCGGCTCCCCGCGGGCGGCGTCCTCGGCCTCCAGCTCGCGCACGAGCGGCAGCACCCGCTTGCCGAAGTACTCGACCTCCTCGTGGTAGTGGAGGAAGCCGAGCAGGAAGAGGTCGACGCCGAGCCGCTTGTAGGCGACGATGCGCTCGGCGATCTGCTCGGGCGTGCCGATCAGCTTCGTGCGGAAGCCGTCGTTGTACTGGACGAGGTCCTCGAAGGTCGAGTCCTCCCACATGCCCTTCTTGTCGAAGGTGGACTGCCCGGCCTGCCGTACCGCGGCGCCGAAGTCCTCGACCGCGCGGCGGTCGGCCTTGGCGACGATCTCGCGCAGCGTCTCGCGGGCCTCGGCCTCGGTGTCCCGGGCGATCATGAAGCCGTTGAGGCCGAACCTGACCCGGCGGCCGTGGCGGTCCGCCTCGGCGCGGATGTCGGCGATCTGCTCGGCCACGCCGTCGAAGTCGCGGCCGTTGCTGAAGTACCAGTCCGACACCCGCCCGGCCATCTTGCGGGCGACGGTGGAGTTGCCGCCCTGGAAGATCTCCGGGTGCGGGCGGCCGGGCAGCCGCACGGGCTTGGGCCGCAGGTCGAAGTCGTGCAGGCGGTAGAAGTCGCCGCGGAACTCGGCGTGGTCGCTGGTCCAGATCTCGCGCAGCACCCGGATGAACTCCTCGCTGCGCCGGTAGCGCTCGTCGTGCTCCAGCCAGGGTTCGCCGAGTTTGATGAACTCGTCCTTGAACCAGCCGCTCACGATGTTCACCGCGGCCCGGCCGCCGGACAGGTGGTCGGCGGTGGCGAGCCACTTGGCGAGCACCCCCGGATGCCACAGGCCCGGATGGATCGCGGCGATCACCTTCAGCCGCTCGGTGGCGAGCAGCAGGGCGAGGCTGAAGCCGGTCGACTCGTGCTGGTAGGCCGCGCCGTACGAGGCGACGTACCGGACCTGGGTGAGCGCGTACTCGAAGCCGTTGTTCTCGGCGAGCCTGGCGAGCTTGGCGTTGTAGTCGTAGCTCCAGTCGGTGCGCTGTTCGATCGTGCTGACCACCAGGCCGCCGCTGACGTTGGGCACCCAGTACGCGAACTTCACCGGCTCGGTATTACCTGTATTTCCTACTGACATAGTTAGGATATTGCAGCGGCCTCGACCCACGGTCAATGGGCGGGTTCGCGATCGGGCGATAAGGAGAACCTGTCAGCCGGAGCCGAGGACGGCGCCATGCGAATCGAACAGCTCGAGTACCTCACCGTCATCACCCGGCTGGGCTCGATGCGCCGGGCCGGTGCGGAGCTGCACCTGTCCCAGGCGGCGCTGAGCCAGACGATCGGCAACCTCGAGCGCGAGCTCGGCGTGAAGCTGCTGGAACGCCACCGCAACGGCACCCGGCTCAGCGCGGGCGGGCGCGAGCTGCTGCCGTGGATCACCGAGGTGCTCGACGCGGCGCACCGGCTGCGCGCCGCGGCCGACGCCCAGGTGCGCACCCGGAGCATGATCCGCATCGGCACCGTGCAGGCCGCGACCGTGCCGCTGGTCGCCCCGGCGATGCGCGAGTTCCACGCCGCCCATCCGCAGACCCAGGTGGAGCTCGTCACCACCCAGCAGGCCGACATCTACGAGGCGCTCCGCGGCGGCGGGCTCGACCTCGGCATCATCAACGTGATCGACGGCGATGACCTGCCGCCGGACATCGCGGCCGTGGAGCTGCTGCGCGGCCGGCCCGTGGTGTGCTGCCGGGCCGACAGCCCGCTCACCCGGCTGGCCGCGGTGCCGCTCGACCGGCTGTTCGACGAGCCGTTCATCGCGATGCGCGCCGGCTACCTCATGCACCGGTACGTCCACCGGCTCACCCACGGGCGGCCGCCGGCCTTCGCCTACTCCGCGGACGGGGCCGAGATGGGCAAGGTGATGGTCGCCGAGGGCCTCGGCGTCACGCTGCTGCCCGACTACAGCGTCATCGACGACCCGCTGGAGCGCTGCGGCCTCATCACCCACCGCCCGCTCGCCGCCGACGCCGGGGACGTGCTGCTCGTCGCCCAGCACGCCCGCACCCGCCACCTGCCGCAGCCCATCCGCCGGCTCGTGCGCATCCTGCAGGCCCAGGCCGACCGCTGGCGCCGCAAGCGGCGACCGGCGGCCGCGGCGGACGAGGCCGCCGGATGACGGCCCCGGCCTCCCGGCTCCGGCGGCCGGGCCGGGGCGGTCGCGGGCGGGCGGACGGTCACGACCCTCGGCGGTTTCCCGGGCCGGACGGCCCGGGCGAGCCCCGGTGCGCCCGGAACGGCTCGACCCCACCGCCGGCGCCTCCGGGGCGGCCGCCCGCGGCCGGGCCGAGCGGGTGGAGTGCTTCGGCCACGACGCCGCGGTCACCGTGCCGCTCGACACCGGGGACCGGGTGCGGGCCCGCACCGGCCCGGCGACCGGGTCGGCGTCGCGGTCCGCGGCGACGTGCTGTTCCTCCCCGCCCAGGCCCGGTTCAGCGGGCTACAAGGGGATTGCCAGCGGGCCGGGGCACGATGACGGCGGTAGGCAGACCGTTCGGCAGTACCGAGGATGGTGCATCATGTGCCGGCACCGGCCCGCATGTCCCAGCGCGTACGCACCCGACCGCGCCGCCGCGCGCGTCGTCGCCACCCACCCCGACCAGGGGTGGAGCCTGCTGTGCAACGGCGTCGTCCTGTTCGACGACACCGGGCTGCTGCTCCCCGACGGGACCGTCGTCGCGCCGTGCCGCCCGCCCGTCGCCGCCTGATCCCAGGCCGTCCGTCGAAGGCCGTCCAGTGCACCCGTGCACAGGCGGACCTGGGACCGATGCGGGGCGGAGGGGGAACAGCGTGGACCACGGCGAAGGACGGCTCTCGATCTGTGGCGCGGGCCGCTCCTGCGCGGCGAGTAGACGGTCACCGTGCGACGCCTGGTATTGCTGACCGCGGAGACACCTGTCTCTCTCGGGGGTCGGATGAAACCGTTCTCTGAGGTCCGGGAAACCCCTCTCCGTTCGTCCTGTTTGTCCGATGTCTAGCTGAGTCTTGAATAGGATCACGACGGGGTCTGTACGAACTAGTCAACACATGTTTCAATAGCTCACATCGAAGATGCTTCGTCAGTGTGACGGCGATTTCTGCCCAGGGGGGGAGCATGGCCCGCAAGGACGAAGTCGAACTTCTCCTGTCCGGCGACGATGACGAGATCGTGGAAATCGGCCCGGACGGACAGATCTATCGGTACGGCACTTCACCCAAGGCGCTGAAAGGAAAGCCGATTGCCGGTATCTCCGACCAGAAGGGAGAGTATGGGCTGACCTGGTGAATTACCGAGTCACAAGCTCACTGCTCGTGGGGCCTGGTGCGGCCGTGGACCGCCTCCGGGAGGAGCGGCGCATCCTGCGCAAGCACTTCCCGGGTTTCGTCCTGAAGAAGAAGATCATCCGCGTCCGAAAGATCGCGGAGGTTGTCGGGAGAATCAGGACACGTTCAGGACGGTCCTACGGTATCAGGATCGTGCTTCCGCGAGGATATCCCCACGTACTTCCCGTAATCCTTCCTGACGGTTGGCGGCCGAAGCCGAATCCACATTTACTGGTCGGCGGTGCCCTGTGCGTCATGAAGGACTCACAGTGGACGTCCTCCATGTCCATCGCCTTTCTCGTCGCGAAGGCCTCCCTATGGCTGCACAAATACGATGTCTATCTGGAGAAGGGTATTTGGCCGGGGCGTCAGCAGCCGCACTGATACTTCCACGCCGTCAAGCACGGACGGCATGGCCTCGAACGTTCCTGGCGCCTCCGTGCTTGACACCTCGCGGATCGACCACCTTCTCGCCGGGGCGGGACTGCGCGACACCAAGATCGTTTTGGTAGGGCTGGGCAGCGGCGGCGCCGTCGTCCTGGAACGCCTCGCGATGTGCGGTGTCGGACGCTGGTCACTCTATGATCCGGATGTCCTTGAGGCGGTTAACCTCGTCAAGCATCCGGCGCGTCGGTCCGACATCGGTCGGGCCAAGACCGCGATCGCCGTGGACTGGCTGATGGACCGCAATCCCGCCTGCGTCGTGGACCGTGTCGGCGGCAATGTGATGACCGACAGGGGATTCGCCGCCGACATCGCGGACGCGGACGTGGTGATCTGTGCGGTGGACACCCAAGCAGCCCGCAGCTACGTCAACGAGGTCTGCGTCGCTCAGCAGGCCCCCTGTGTGTTCGGCTCGGTGTTCCGCACCGGGCTGGGCGGTGAGGTGTACGCGTACCTCCCCGGCGAGACCGGATGTTACGAGTGCAAGAGCAGGTTCAGCCTCGAACAGGGCCTGGACATCGACAACCGGCTTCCATTGACGGACGAGGAGACGCATCGGCGATACGGTCTGGGGGACACGGAGTTCACCGCATCAGGGCTGGCGGCCGATATCTCCATCGTCGCCTCCTATCACGCCCACTACGTGATCTCCCTGCTCTGCGGCCATTCCTCCGACTACCTCACGACGCCCTCGTTCAACTGGCTCACGCTCTCCCTGCGCAGGCTCGAGGGGGTGTTCGGTTCCATGTATGAGACCGCGCGGGTCCGGTTGCGCCCCCGGTCCGACTGCCATCTGCGCTGCGGAGGTGGCTTTGCCGAGCCGTAAAGCCCTGCAATCGTCGACACTCCAAGCCATACGCCGGTTGAGACGACCACGCTTGCCGAGGATTGTGGTCGCCCGAACGGTCGTCGATCGGTTCACGCGGGAGATAGCGGCAAATCCGCACGTCGAGGTAGGCGGAAAGTACGTCGGCTTCATCAGCGGTGGTGGACGGCGGTACGGCACCCTCAAGGAGCGGTGGAGGGCTATGCGGAACCTCGTCTTCGAAGTCACCGACTACATCGACGACGGACCGCGTGCACACCGCCTGAGCGGCTTCCATCTCGGGGACGCCGAATGGCAAACCCGTCGGTTCCGGTCGCTGGAGCGTTTGTACCCCGACATCGAGCATCTCGGTAGCTGGCACAGCCACCATCCCAACGGTTTGGACAGGTTGAGTGAGGGCGACATCGCCGGATACCGAGAGACGGTGAACAGCGCTGGCCACAACCACGACTACTTCCTGGTAAGCCTCGGCATCGACACGCAGGGCTTCGCCACCGCTCGGCACTACCTGTTCGTCCGCGGAGATCGCCGGTTCTACGAGATCCCGAGAAGCCGGATCGCTGTGCTCGACATCGATACCGGGACGGTCGCGCGTCGCGCCCGAGCTGACCACGTAGCCGGCTTGCCGGAGAGCCGACCGGTCGGGGCGGAGCCCGTGTCGGTACCCGGGTGGAGTGAGAGCCCGGACGGTCGGCGTGCCCTCATCGAGGAGTTTCTGCTCCGCCGCGAACCGGTATTCGCCGGGCTGCGACTCCTGGTGAGCGGGGGGAGGCTGATCGCCAAGGGACGAGTCTCGACCGACCAGCTGACGGTGGCGATGACGCTGCTCTATCCGTCGGCGTACGGGCTGCAGGACGGCCTGCTCAAACTCGCCACCGTCGACGAGCCGCTCGTGGAGGCGACCCTCTCCGGGCCGTACACAGTCGGCCTTCGCGATGCCCATGGGGCGATCAGACTATTTGAGCGATACGTGAGCGCGCTGCGGTCGTATAGGAGCGGCCGGCAGTTACCCGACTGGGTGAGATGACTGCGGGCGGCCGACTGCAGGACGAGACATGGGGGCGCCGTGAAGGGGGAGCACAGCGAGTGCAGGAGATAGGGCAACCGTCGTCATCGGGCGGACACATACCGGACAGGCCACCAGGACGTGCCGACCCGTGGATTGTGGCGCGGACGTGCACATCCCCTGAACTGACCGCGCGGCTACTCGCCGAAGAACCCGGGTTCGCGAGTCTGCCCAAGCGGCGGGTCGACAAGATCTCGCGCATGCTGACCTTCCTGTTCCTGCGGACCAGGGAGTGGGCTCTGATCTGGGCTGAGTCCGTCTCAGGTCCGGCTCGGCGATATCAGATCGTCCATCGGATCCGCAGGGGAGTGGGGGCCGAGGAGATAAGGGAACTCGCCCGCACCGTCGCTTTCAGGACAGGGGCATCGATCGGGCTGTTGGCGGCGAACGTCTCCGTCGCCCTCGGGCGCGAGTGGAGCAAGTTCACCAATTCGCACGTTCACTTCGACGCCGAGGAAGAGATCACGCGCGTCCTTGAGTTCGACGTGCCCCCCTGGTGGCATGGACATCGCACTGTGGCAGCTTGAGGAGCGTCTCACCCGTCGGCTCGCGCTCCGCCGCGGAGTGTCCCTGCAGGACCCGCTCCCCAAATGGATCGACACCGCCCTCACCGTCCCCGTTCGTTCGATCCGCGTCCCGACCGCCGTCCTACGGACCGTGACTCGTACCAGGAGCGGTGACTGACCGCCGCGGGATGCTAGGTCGCCGTCACGCTCTTTCGTGACGGGCGCTAGCGTCGGACCCATGCGGCTTGCAGTGGGGTGCGCGATGTGGGCGCACGCGGCGTGGCAGGGGCGGTTCCTGCCGCACCGGCTCGGCCCGGACGAGCGGCTCCGGGCGTACGCGAGCTGGTGCACCGCGGTGGAGGGCAACACCACCTTCTACGCCACGCCGGACGCCAAGACCGTGGCGTCGTGGGCCCGGCAGACCGGGGAGGACTTCGGGTTCCTGCTGAAGCTGCCGCGCACGGTCACGCACGAGCGGCGGCTCGCCGGGGGAGAGGCGGAGCTGCGGGCGTTCCTCGCGGCGATCGAGCCGCTCGGGCCGCGGGTGTCGGCCCTGTGGGTGCAGCTCCCCGGCTCGTTCGGGCCGGACGACCTGCCGGCGCTCGCCGCGTTCCTGCGCACGCTGCCGCGCACCCACCGGATCGCGGTCGAGGTACGGCACCCGGCGTTCTTCACCCAGGAGCGGGCCGCGCGGCTGCTGGAGGGGGTGCTGCGCGGGGCCCGGGCGGAGTGGGTGCCGTTCGACACCACCGTGCTGTTCGCCGACCGGCCGGTCACCGACGCCGAACGGGAGGCCTGGACGCGCAAGCCCCGGCTGCCGCGCCGGATGCGTGCCCTCACCGACCGGCCGTTCGTCCGCTACATCGGCCGCGACGACCCCGAGCTCACCGCCGCGGGCTGGCGGCCGTGGGTCGAGGTGTTCCGCGCCTGGCTGCGCGAGGGGCGCAGCCCCACGATGTTCATCCACACCCCGGACAACGCCGACGCGCCGGCGCTCGCCCGCCGCTTCCACGACGAGGTGCGGGCCGGCCTGCCCGGCCTGGAGCCGCTCCCGGAGCCGCTGCCCGCCGCCCCGCCCACGCTCTTCTGACCGGCGCCCAAGGCGACGTTCGGCCGCCCCCGCTCCGGGTATCCGCCGGGCACGGACGGATCAGGGGGGGCGCGGGTGAGGATCGCACCGGGTGAGCTGCGGGCGCGGGGCGGGGACCGGGCGCGGCGGGAGCTCCGCCGCCGGTGGGCGCGGCTGGCCGCGACGGCGCCGGCGATCCTCCAGTGCGCGGTCGCCGCCGGGCTCGCCTGGCTCGTCGCCGCCGAGCTGCTCGGCCACCCGCGGCCGTTCTTCGCGCCGGTGGCCGCGGTGATCTGCATCGGGGTCGCGGCCGGGCGGCGGCTTCCCCGGCTGGTGGAGCTGGTGGCCGGGGTGAGCCTCGGGGTCGGCGTGGGCGACCTGCTCGTGCTGCGGATCGGGTCCGGCGCATGGCAGATCGCGCTCGTCGTGGCGCTCGCGGTGGCCGTGGCCCGGT
>QGUZ01000529.1 GCA_003242605.1 Actinomycetota bacterium | reverse complement strand
CGGGCGCGGGTTCCCGCGCTCGTCGGCGCGGTCGCGATCGGCGCGCCCATGATCATCGCCTGGCGCGGTCAGCTGGCTTTTGGCCGCGACGTGATGGACCTGGGCGCACTGGCGATCGCCGTACCCGTGGCACTCGAGGGCGCGGTGCTCTACACCGCGCACCTGACCCACCGGGCCGTCGCCGCCGGCCTCCCGGCCGGGAGGTACCGCGCGATGACCTGGGCGCTCGCCGCGGTGGCGGCCGGGATGAATCTCTGGCACCACGCCGCGAACGCGCAGGTCGGCGTGGTCTATGCCCTGGCCAGTCTGCTCGGGATCTTGCTGTGGGAGCTCACCACGGGTCTCCGCGGTCACGTCCGGTCCGGCCGCTCGGGCGCGGAGATCCGCGCGGCGGCGTGGCGGCGCATCCGGTACCCGCGGCTGTCGTGGGCGGCCGCGTCCATCCGTGCGGCCCGCGGTCCGGAGTGCTCGCCTGATGAGGCGTGGATCCTGGCGTGGCGTGACCGGTACGGAGTCGGACCGGACGCCTCGCGCCGGGACCGCCGCCTGGCCGCGCTCATCGTGCGGCACACGGCCCGTGCCGAGCGTCGCGCCGCACGCAGAGGAGAGCTCGCCATGGTGGGCGGAGTCATCCTGGGCCGCCCGCTCCCGCCGGTTGTTACTCACGGCGTGACGGCCGCGAGCGAGGGGGGCGTTACCGAGCCGGGCGAGAGGAGCGTTACTGAGCCTGTTCAGGCGGCGGATGCCGTCTCGTCGCCGCCGGTACCCGCCCGCGCCCTGGAGGCCGTTCCTGAGCCCTCGACGATCCGGCCCGGCCGCGCCGCAGAGTCGCGCCGTCGCCGCCGCACTACCGCGGCGGTACGGCGGACCATCGACGAGCACCGCGGCGAGCTCGCCCGGCTGCTCGCCGCCGGCGAGCTGCCCGCCGACGCGAGCGTGAGGCAGATCCGCCGCGCCCTGGGATGCGCACAGGGCACGGCCGTGGCGCTCGCAGCCGAGCTCGCAGGAGGTGCCGCATGAGCGCCGTCCGCCACCGCCCCGGCATCCAGCGCGGAGTAGAGCGCGGCATGCGCACCTGGCAGTTCGTGTGCACCTGCGGAGCCGCTGGCGATCCGCACTACCACCGGATGCTGGCCGCCATGGACATGCAGCGGCACGTCCTCGACCTCCCCGCCGTGCCGGAAGACCAGCGCTGCCGAGTCCCGCGCCAGCACCGTGTCCCGCACTGGGAGAGATGCGACCTCTGCGCTGATCAGATCCCCCTCTGGCTTGGATGGTGATCCCCGATGGCTGACACGACAACGCGCCCGGCACCGGATGCGCCGGATGCGCCGGATGCGGCCGACGCGCGGGCGGTCGATACGACCGAGACGGCCCCGCGAGAAGAGGTACGGCCCGCCGACGACGGCGGCCGCGACCAGGGCGACGTCGAGCAGCGGCGAGGCCTCCCGCTCGGGCACCTGGCCGCCGGTGGCGTTACGACCGTGACGGTGGCCGCCGGCGGGCTCTACCAGCTCGCCGGGGCGACCGGCGTTGCTGCTGGTGCCGCGGCCGCGGTCGCCGCCGGCGCGGCCTATATCGGCTACCGGCGCCGGGGCCGCCGTGGGTACCGGTCTGAGGGCCTGCGCACCCGCCGGGTGGTTACCCGGTCGGCGATGATCAGCGGCGGGGGTGGCCGGGCCGGGCGGGGCCGCCTGCTGGGTGGTCTCGGTCTCGGCCGTGGCCGGGTCGGCACCGGGGATCGGGGGCGGGGCCGCGTGCTGGGTGGTCTCGGCCGCGGGGCCGGTACCCGCGCTACCAGCGGCCGGGGCGGGCCCTCCAGGGCTGCCAGGCCCGGTGGCTACCGGGTGATGGCCCGCGAGGCCGCCCGCCGTGCCCAGCGCCGCGCCCAGCATCTCCGCGCTCAGGCTGCCCGCCATGCCGTCCGCATGGGCCGGGCGACCGCCCGCCGCGCCCAGCATCTCCGCGCTCAGGCCGTACGCCTGGCCCGGGCCGCCCAGCGCCTCGACCAGCGCATCCACGCTCAGGCCGTACGCCTGGGCCGGGGTGCCACCCGGGCCGTTCGTCGGCTCGACCAGCGCATCCGCGC
>QGUZ01000238.1 GCA_003242605.1 Actinomycetota bacterium | reverse complement strand
CCGGGGCGGGGGGGGGGGGGCCGGGGACCGCCGGGGGGCCACGGGCCCCGGGGGGGGGGGGCCCCGCGCCCGCGCCGGCCGGCGCCCCCGGCGGGGCCGGGCCGGGGGCGTCCGGAAGCCCCGCGCCGGAGGCGCCCGCGAGTACTGCGCCGGAGGCGCCCCCGAGTACTGCGCCGGAGGCGCCTGCGGGCACCGCCCCGGAGGGGCCTGACGGCGCAGCGCCGGAGGGGCCTGACGGCACAGCCCCGGGCGGCTCCGCCGGGCCGGCCGGCCGTACCGCGCCGCCACCGCCCGGCGCCGCGGACCCGACCGTGGTGCTGCCCACCCCGGAGGGCGCCGCCACCACCGCCCCGGACGGCGACGACGGCTACCGGCGGCTGAAGGACCTCGCCTGGGAGGCGCGGTACGGCTCCGGCGTGCACGAGCCGTTCGCCCCGCACGGCCCCTACCGCTCCCCCGGCCGCCACCCCGACGACACGCTGCTCGACCTCGACCTGGCCGGGCCGGCCCCCGGCGGGTACGGGTACCCCGGACCGCCCGCGGCCGTCACCCGCAGACGCCCCCGTTCCTACGTCGGAACGATCACCATCCTCGTCGCGATAGTCGTTGGAGGGATCATGGCGGCGACCCAGCCGTCCGGATCGGCGGCGAACGTCACCCTCATCGGCGGGGCCGTGCTCATCACGATCGGCGCCGGGCTGCTCGTCACCGCGTGGCTGGGCCGCGGCGTGGGGCTGATCGCCGCCGGCACCCTCGTGTCCTTCCTGCTCATCGCCTCGACCGTGGTCGGCGGCGTGCCGCATCGCGTCGGCAGCTACACCTGGGTGCCCGCGACCACCGCCGAGGCGATGGCCGAGCGGTACGAGATCGGCCTCGGCGACGGCACGCTCGACCTGACCGAGATCGAGGCCGCCCCCGGCAGCCGGACCCGGTTCGACGTGCGGATCGCGGTCGGCACCCTCCGCGTCATCGTCCCGCCGACCGCGCGGGCGGAGGTCGAGGCCCGGGTCCGGGTCGGCGACATCACCGTCGGCCGCACCACGCGCGGCGGCACCGACCTCGCCGTGGCCACCGTGCTCGAGCCCGAGGTGGGCGCGGGCACCCGGCCCCCGGTGTTCGAGCTGCACATCCGGGCCGACCTCGGGGACGTGGAGGTGCACCGTGGCTAGGCGGCGCGGCCGGTCGGCCCGCCGGTCCGAGGTGAGCACCGCGGAGTGGTGGGCGGTGCACCACGAGTGGGCCCCGGACGATCCGGACGGCGAGCGGCGGAGCCTGCGGCACCGGACCGACTGGCTGTCGCTGCTCGGCGGGCTGCTCTTCATCGGGATGGGCATTCGGTTCATCGCCGGTCCGCCGATCGACCCGGTGACGATGCTCGCGGTCCTGCTCACCGGGCTCGCCTTCGCGGGCCTCGTCGCCGTGATCGTCACCGCGGCCCGGGGATCGCGCCGTGCGCGGCGCTGAGCCCTCGCGGCGCTGAGCCCTCGCGGCCGCCCGCCGTCGGACGCCGGCTCCGCATCGGAACCGGCGTCTTTCCACATGCGTTCGGGGGTTGACGCTCTGCAACAGGTGAATACCGTTGGGGTGTTAGATATCTCACATTCGCGACGGCTGGTGCGCTATGAGAGAGTCGCGCCCCACCTCCGGGTGGCGGATCCGGGGTCCGCCGTGCCGCGCCGTACATCCGCGTCACCACCCCTTGATCGCCTGGAGGACGTATGCCCCAGATCACCGTCACCGTCGACGGCATCACGCACGAGGTGGAGGTCGAGCCGCGGCTTCTCCTCGTCCACCTGCTGCGCGACCGGCTCGGGAAGACCGGCACCCCGATCGGTTGCGACACATCCAACTGCGGCGCCTGCACGGTCCTCATGGACGGCAAGAGCGTGAAGAGCTGTTCGGTGCTCGCCGTCCAGGCCGACCAGTCCGACATTCTCACCATCGAGGGCCTGTCCACGGACGGGACCTGGCACCCCCTGCAGAAAGCCTTCCACGAAGAACACGCGCTCCAGTGCGGCTACTGCACTCCAGGCATGATCATGGCGTCGCTCGACCTGCTGCGGGAGAACCCCGCCCCGGACGACGACGCCATCCGCAAGGGCCTTGAGGGCAACCTGTGCCGGTGCACCGGCTACTGCAACATCGTGCGGGCCGTACGGCGCGCGGCCGCCGAGATGAGCGGGCGGGAGGTGAGCGCCACGTGACCGAGACGCTCGAGACCGTACCCGAGGTGGGCCGGGCGCGCCGCCGCAAGGAGGACACCCGGCTGGTCACCGGGCGCACCCGGTGGACCGACAACATCCAGCTCCCGGGGATGCTGTACGTGGCGTTCCTGCGCAGCCCGATGGCGCACGCCCGCATCACCCGGGTGGACGTCTCCGCGGCCCGGCGGCGGCCGGGCGTGGTCGCCGCGTTCAGCGGCCGGGACTTCGCCGACGAGCAGGGCAGCCTGCCGTGCGCCTGGCCGGTCACCGAGGACATGGTGCAGCCCGACCACCCGCCGATGGCGGTGGACACGGTCCGGTACGTCGGGGAGGCGGTCGCCTGCGTGGTCGCCACCGACCGCTACCGCGCCGCGGACGCCCTCGAGGCGATCGAGGTCGAGTACGAGCCGCTGCCGCCCGTGCTCGACATGAACGAGGCGCTCAAGCCCGGCTCGCCCAAGGTCCACGAGGCCGGGAACAAGGCGTTCACCTGGAAGTTCTCCAACGGCGACGTCGAGGCCGCGTTCCGCGACGCGCCCGTGGTGATCGACCGGCGTTACCGCCAGCAGCGGCTCATCCCGAGCGCGATGGAGCCGCGGGCGGTGGTCGTGGACACCGACGGCGAGACGTTCACGCTCTACTCGGCCACCCAGATCCCGCACATCCTCCGGGTGATGCTCGCCCTCACGACCGGTATCCCCGAGCACCGGTTGCGGGTGATCGCGCCCGACGTCGGCGGCGGCTTCGGCTCGAAGCTGCAGGTCACCGCCGAGGAGGTGCTGTGCCTGCTGATCTGCCGCCGGCTCGGCAAGCCGGTGAAGTGGACCGAGTCGCGCACCGAGGGCAACCTCACCGTGCACCACGGCCGCGACCAGCTCCAGCACATCGAGATCGCGGCCGAGCGGGACGGCCGGATCCGCGGCATCCGGGTGAACCTGCTCGCCGACATGGGCGCGTACCTCATGCTCGTCACCCCGGGCGTGCCGCTGCTCGGCGCGTTCATGTACAACGGCATCTACAAGATGGACGCCTACGACTTCACCTGCACGGGCGTCTTCACCACCAAGATGCCGACCGACGCCTACCGCGGCGCGGGCCGCCCGGAGGCGACGTACGCGCTGGAGCGCGCCATGGACGAGCTCGCCCACGAGCTCGGCCTCGACCCCATCGAGCTGCGGCGGCGCAACTGGATCAAGCACGAGGAGTTCCCGTACACCACGATCGCCGGGCTCACCTACGACTCGGGCAACTACGAGGCGGCGACCGAGAAGGCGCTCGCGCTGTTCGGCTACGACAAGCTCCGCGCCGAGCAGGCCGACCGCCGCGAGCGCAAGGACCCGGTCCAGCTCGGCATCGGCGTCTCGACGTACACCGAGATGTGCGGCCTCGCGCCGAGCCGGGTGCTCGGCTCGCTGTCGTACGGCGCGGGCGGCTGGGAGCACGCGGACGTGCGCGTGCTGCCCACCGGCAAGGTCGAGGTGGTCACCGGCAGCAGCCCGCACGGGCAGGGCCACGAGACCGCGTGGAGCCAGATCGTCGCCGACCAGCTCGGCGTGCCGTTCGAGGACGTCACCGTGATCCACGGCGACACCGCCTCCTCGCACAAGGGCATGGACACGTACGGCTCGCGCTCGCTCGCGGTCGGCGGCATCGCGATCGTGCGGGCGTGCGAGAAGGTGCGGGAGAAGGCCAGGCAGATCGCGGCGCACCTGCTCGAGGCGTCCCCGGACGACATCGAGTTCGACCGCGGCGTCTTCCGGGTGCGCGGCACCCAGTCCGGCAAGACGATCCAGGAGATCGCGCTCGCCACGTTCGCCGCGCACAACCTGCCCGACGGCGTGGAGCCGCGGCTCGACGCGAGCGCCACGTTCGACCCGGAGAACTTCTCCTTCCCGCACGGCACCCACCTGTGCGCGGTCGAGGTGGACACCGAGACCGGCGCGGTGAAGATCCGGTCGTACGTGGCGGTCGACGACGTCGGCACGGTGGTGAACCCGCTGATCGTCGAGGGCCAGGTGCACGGCGGCATCGCGCAGGGCATCGGCCAGGCGCTGTTCGAGGAGGCGGTCTACGACCCCGAGGGCAACCTGCTCACCACGACCATGGCCGACTACCTGCTGCCGTCCGCGGCCGACCTGCCCGACTTCGTCACCGACCGCACCGAGACCCCGGCGACCTCCAACCCGCTGGGCGTCAAGGGTGTCGGCGAGGCCGGCACGATCGCCTCCACGCCCGCCGTGGTGAACGCGATCGTGGACGCGCTCCGGCCGTACGGGGTCCACGACGTACCGATGCCGTGCACACCCGAACGGGTGTGGCGGGCCGTCCAGGAAGGGGCCGCCTCATGATCCCGGCACCGTTCGACTACGTGCGGCCCGGCTCGCTCGACGAGGCGGTGACCGCGCTCGCCGACGCGGGCGAGGACGCCAAGGTCCTCGCGGGGGGCCAGTCGCTGCTGCCGCTGCTGCGGCTGCGCCTCGCCTACCCCTCCACCCTCGTCGACATCGGCCGGGTGCCCGAGCTCAAGGGCGTGCGCGACGAGGGCGACCACGTGTTCATCGGCGCGATGACCACGCACGACGAGGTGCTCCACTCCGACCTCGTGCGGGCCGAGTGCCCGCTGGTCGCGCTCGCCACGGCCACCGTCGCCGACCCCGCGGTACGGCACCGCGGCACCTTCGGCGGCGCGCTCGCCCACGCCGACCCGGCCGGTGACCTGCCCGCGGTCGCGGTCGCGCTCGACATGCGGATGGTCGCCCGGTCCCGGGACGGCGAGCGGGAGATCCCGGCCGCCGGGTTCTTCGTCGACTACCTGGAGACCGCGCTCGGCCCCGGCGAGATCCTCGCCGGCGTCCGGGTGCCGAAGCTCGGCCCGGGGTGGGGCTTCCACTACGAGAAGTTCCACCGCACCGCCCAGGCGTGGGCGATCGTCGGCGTGGCCGCGGCGGTCCGGCGGTCGAACGGCACGATCGAGGAGGCCCGGATCGGGCTCACCAACATGGCCACCCGGCCGCTGCGCGCCGCCGCCGTGGAGCAGGCCGTGCGCGGGCTGGCGGTCACCGACACCGCGGCGCTGCGGGGCGCCGCCGCGCACGCGGCCGAGAACACCGACCCGCCCTCCGACCTGCACGGCGGGCCCGACTACCGGCGCCACCTCGCGCAGGTCCTCACCCACCGCGCGCTCATGGCGGCGGCCGCCGCCTGATCCGCGCGCGGGAGAAGAAGCGGAAGAAAGAAGGGAGCCGCGCGGGAATCCAGCGAAAAAGCGGGCAAAGAACAGGCTAAGGAGAACACGGCGAGGGAAGCACGACGCTGCGGGAACGCGTGGCCGTGGCCATGCCGCGGCCACGCGTTTCCCTTCCATCGGCCGATCGAACGGCATCGACCGGCCGATGCCCCGGCCGCGCCGGCCCGCCGTACCCCGCGGCGCGCCGGTGCGCCGCGCCGACGCCGGACACACCCCCGGTGCCCAGGGCACCGGCGCACGGAACGGGAGGGGACGTGGACGTTCCTAAGCTCGATGGCATGGCGAGATACTTCGACGTCCACCCGGTGGACCCGCAGCCGCGGGCGATCCGTCAGGTGGTCGATCTGCTCAACGACGACGGGCTGATCGCCTACCCGACGGACTCCAGCTACGCGCTGGGCTGCCGGCTGGGCAACCGCAAGGGCATCGAGCGCATCCGGGAGATCCGGCAGCTCGGCGCCGACCACCACTTCACCCTGGTGTGCCGGGACTTTGCGCAGTTCGGGCAGTTCGTCCAGCTGACCAACTCCCGGTTCCGGCTGGTGAAGTCGGTGACGCCGGGTGGCTACACGTTCATCCTCCCCGCCACCAAGGAGGTGCCTCGGCGGCTGCTCCACCCCAAGAAGAAGACGGTGGGCGTGCGCATCCCCGACCACCGGGTCGCCCAGGCGCTCCTCACCGAGCTGGGTGAGCCGCTGGTGTCGAGCACGCTGCTGCTGCCGGGCGACGACGAGCCGCTCACCCAGGGCTGGGAGATCAAGGAGCGGCTCGACCACCTGCTCGACGCGGTGCTCGACGCCGGGGACTGCGGCGCCGAGCCGACCACCGTGGTCGACCTGTCCCGGGACGAGCCGGAGGTCCTGCGCCGGGGCACCGGGGACCCCACGCCGTTCGAGTAGCCCGCGGGCGGGGCGTGCGGCCGGACGTCAGCCGGACGCAGTGCCGGACGCAGTGCCGGCCGCGGCGTCCGCCGCGGCGTGCGCGGTGCGGAACGCGGAGAGCAGCACCTCGACCGGCTGCGCGCCGGAGACCGCGTAGGTGCGGTCGAGCACGAAGAACGGCACGCCGCCGATGCCGTACACCCGGGCCTGGCGCACGTCGAGCTTGACGTCGCGGGCGTGGTCGTCGCCGGCGAGGGCGCGGCGCGCCGCCTCCTCGGGCACGCCGGCCTCGGCGCCGAGCCGGACGAGGGTGTCGAGGTCGTCGAGCAGCTCGCCCTCGGCGAAGTGGGCGCGCATCAGCCGCTCGTGCACCCGGTCGGCGACGCCGTGCGACTTGGCGAGGTGGTACAGGCGGTGGGCGTCGACGGTGTTGACGACGACCGCGCGCTCCACGTCGTAGCCGAGGCCCTCCTCGGCCGCGAGCGCGCGCACCCGGTCGGTCATCGCGCGCACCTCGCCGGGCGAGGCGCCGGTCTTCTCGGTGAGCATCTCGTGCACGCCCTTGCGCACGCCCCTGCGATGCGCCGGATCGAGCAGGAAGCTGCGCCACTCGACCTCGACCTCGTCCGCCCGTTCGTAGGTGGCGAGCGCCCGGCGCAGCCGGCTCCCGGCGATGTAACACCACGGGCAGACGAAGTCGGACCACACCTCGACCAGCACCGGCGTCTCCCTCCACGCGGGGCCATCAGCGCCGTTTTGGCGCGATTTGCGGCGACTCCGACTCTAGGGGATCGTTCACAGCGGGAACGGGCGGGGCCATCTTCACCACACGATCCGGCACGTTGACAGCGTGCACGGCCCGATCGGCACTAACCTTCTTCTATCGGCGCTCTATCGGCCGGTGCCGACGTGGTCGTCGCGGCCCCGTCCCGCGACCCGCGGCCGAGCGATCGAGGAGGCGCCCGACGGCGGCCGACCCTCTCGCTCGGGCCCGCGGCGGGCGGGTGCGCAGGAGGCCCGCGGCCATGCGCGCCGGCACGCCGATGACGCCGAGCCATCGCTTACCGACCGCGGAACCGCCGCACGACGAGCCGATCGGCGCGCGCCTGCGCGCCGTCGGGCGAGCCCGTGGGCCCGCCCGGATGCACGCCCCGGGTGGCCTGCGGGCTTGACGGTTGCTGGTTGGCATGTCATCGTGAGGTGGGGTCGAGGTTGACGAAGCATGTAGTGTGTGGACAGGCGCTTGCGTGGTGGCTTATGCTGCCTTTACGCGCCGTCCATCGATGACCCATGCCTCCTTGATGGCTTGGTGTCGTCTGGCGTGCGTGTAGTCAGTCCGCGAGCCCTCGGAAGGACATCTGTTGGCAGCCTCGCGCAACGCCTCCGCCGTGACCAATGGCCCTCGCCGCGTGTCGTTCGCGCGGATCCAGGAGCCGCTCGAAGT
>QGUZ01000237.1 GCA_003242605.1 Actinomycetota bacterium | reverse complement strand
ACGGCCTCGAGGGAGCCGGGCACCTGCGGGATGTTGCGGGCCTCCTCCGGCGGAAGCTCGTAGAGGTCCTTGTCGATCGGCTCCGGCGGCTCGATCTTGTTCTTGATGCCGTCGAGGCCGGCCATGAGCATGGCGGCGAAAGCGAAGTACGGGTTGCAGGACGGGTCCGGCACCCGGAACTCGATGCGCTTCGCCTTCGGGTTCGACCCGGTGATCGGGATACGGACGGCCGCGGAGCGGTTCCGCTGCGAGTACACCAGGTTGACCGGGGCCTCGAAGCCGGGCACCAGGCGGTGGTAGGAGTTCACCGTCGGGTTGGTGAAGGCGAGCAGCGACGGGGCGTGCTTGAGCAGGCCGCCGATGTAGTACCGGGCGGTGTCGGACAGGCCCGCGTAGCCGACCTCGTCGTAGAAGAGCGGCTCGCCGTCCTTCCACAGCGACTGGTGGCAGTGCATACCGGAGCCGTTGTCGCCGAAGATCGGCTTCGGCATGAAGGTGACCGTGTGGCCGCGCTGCAGCGCCGTGCACTTGATGATGTACTTGTACAGCATCAGCCGGTCGGCGGTCTGCAGCAGCGTGCCGAACTTGAAGTCGATCTCGGCCTGGCCGGCGGTGCCCACCTCGTGGTGCTGCATCTCGGCCTCGATGCCCGCGTTGATCAGGTTGCGGACCATCTCCGAGCGCAGGTCGGTGAAGTGGTCCATCGGCGGCACCGGGAAGTAGCCGCCCTTGTACCGCGGCTTGTAGCCGAGGTTGCCGCCCTCGGTCGCCTTGCCGGTGTTCCAGGCGCCCTCGATCGAGTCGATGAAGTAGTACCCGGCGTTCGCCTTCGTCTCGAACCGGACGTCGTCGAAGATGTAGAACTCCGCTTCGGGGCCGAAGTACACCGTGTCGGCGATGCCCGTGCCCTTCAGGTACTCCTCGGCCTTCCGTGCCACGTTGCGCGGGTCACGACTGTACGGCTCGCCGGTGAGCGGGTCGTGAACGAAGAAGTTCATGTTGAGCGTCTTGTGCTCACGGAAGGGGTCGAGCACGCACGTCGTCGGGTCGGGCAGCAGGAGCATGTCCGACTCGTGGATGGCCTGGAAGCCACGGATCGACGAACCGTCGAACATCAGGCCGTCGGTGAAGATATTCGGGCCGACGCTCTCGGCCGGCAAGGTGAAGTGGTGCGTCGTCCCCGGCAGGTCGGTGAACCTGACGTCGACGAACTGCACCCCCTCGTCCCTGATGAACTTCAGGACGTCATCGGCGGAGTTGAACATCCAACCTCCAAGGGGCACGGGCTTGCAGGCTCGAAACTAGACAGCCGCCGTTTCGCCGCCGTGTCCCGCTTGTTTCGCAGATGTTAAGGAGGCGGCACTCCGTGTTACTTCGGACATCGAGGGTGATATGCGACGACAGGTGCCCCGGCGGCCGGTCGGGGCGACCCTGACCTCGCGCTTCCCGCCGGGCACATGGGTCGCGCGCCGGGAGCCCCGGGAGACGACCCGGCGCCGGCGGCGGATACCGTTGGAGCATGAGCGGTCAGCCGAGGCAGCCGAGGTGGACACAGACGTGGATCGGCGGTGTCCGGGCCGCGGGCGCCGACCTTGGATACCCGGGGGAGCGGCTGGGCCTGCCCGAGCACGGCAAGGGCGCGGTCGCCGGGTTCGGGCGCAGGTTCGGCGCGCTCCTCGTCGACTGGCTGATCTGCGTCTGGGCGATCGCCCGCGGGTTGTTCGGCGCCGACCCGGCGAGCGCCTCCTGGATCGGCCTCGCCGCCTTCGCCGTAGAGAACATCCTGCTCGTCGGCACCGTCGGGGCCACGCTCGGCATGCGCCTGTTCGGCGTGCGCGTCGCCTCGGTACGGCCGGACCGGCCCTACTTCCTCGCGATCGTGATCCGCACGCTGCTGCTCTGCCTCGCCGTACCGGCGCTCATCTGGGACCGCGACCAGCGCGGCATCCACGACCGCGTCTCCGGCACCGTCGTGCTGCGCTCCTGAACGGACCTCGAGCCTGGCGGGTACGGCCCCGCCGGGGAGGGCCGGGGCGCGCCTCAGGACCGCACGCAGGTGAAGATGGCCGTGCCCGGCAGGTGACGCCCGCGCAACGGGCTCCAGCCGTCCCACGGCCGGTCGTGTCCCTCCGGCCACTCCGGCTCCAGCAGGCCGGCGAGCCGCCAGCCCGCGCCGACGATCGCGGCCACCCAGTCGCCGAGCGTGCGGTGGTGCTCCACGTAACACGGCACGCCGTCCTCGTCGAGCTCCACGTACGGCCTGCGGTCGAAGTACGAGTGCTCGGCGGTGAGCCCGCGCGGCCCGGGATCGTCCGGGAACGCCCATCGGATGGGGTGGGTCACCGAGAACACGAAGCGCCCGCCCGGCCGCACCACCCGGGCGATCTCGGCGAGCACCGCCCGCGCGTCGGCGACGAACGGCAGCGCGCCGAACGCCGAGCAGGCGAGATCGAAGGAGGCGGTGGCGAACGGGATGCGCACCGCGTCGGCCTGGACCACGGGCAGCCGCAGCCCGGTCGCGGCGTTGAGCCGCCGCGCGTGCTGGAGCTGCCGATGGGACAGGTCGAACCCGACGACCTGGGCGCCCGCGCCGATGAGCCAGCGCCCGCACTGCCCGGCGCCGCAGCCGACCTCGAGCACCCGCTTGCCGCGCACGTCCCCGAGCAGGTGGACCTCGGCCTCATCGAGCCCTTCCGGGCACCAGATGAACCCGGCGTCGCGCAGGAACTCCCCGTGCGTGGCCTGGTACTCGTCCGCGGCCCGCTCCCACCACCGGCGGCTCGCGCGGGACGTCTCCGCCTCGGACAGCGGGCGGCGCGCCACGCGCACGGGGAACTCCGCGGTGAACTCCTCGGTCATGTCACCACCATCGCGCCGGCGCCGGGGTACGGGAAGGGGCGGTACGGGGAGAAGGCGTCAGCGGCCCTTCGGCATGCGCATGCTGCGCGGGATACGCGCCCCCTTCGGCAGCGGGCCCTTGGGCACGGGCAGCGTCTGGGGGAGCGCCCGCAGCCGCGAGGTGACCTCGGCGACGGCCGGCTTGCGCAGGTTCCGCGGCAGCTTCAGCAGATGCCGCTGCAGCTTGCGCAGCGGGACCTGGCCCTCGTCGTTGCCGCACTGGATGTCGTACACCGGCACGTCGAGGGCGACGCGCTGCACCCGCTTCTTCTCGGCCGCGAGCAGCCGCTGCACGCGGTTACGCGGCCCCTCGGAGACGAGGATGATGCCGGGATAGCCCACCACCCGGTGCACCACGTCCTGCTCCCGGTTCACCGCGACCGCGGGGGTCACGTGCCAGTTGCCGCGCATGCTCTGCAGCACGGCGGCGGCCGCACCGGGCTTGCCCTCCAGCAGCGTGTGCTGCGCCCGCTGGGCGAGCTGGCCGAACACCAGCAGCGCCACGGTCATCGCGAGCAGGATCCCGATGAAGATCATGTAGAGGAGCCAGCCCGTGGCGATGCCGATGAGCACGCACACGAGCAGCGTGCCGAGCGCCGACGCCACGACGATCGGCATGCCCTTCGGATTGACCTGCTGGATGAGCTGAGCGATCAGTTTGAGTTGCTGGATGCGGCCCGGGCGATCGGTGGTCGCGGGGTCGGCGGGCTTCTTCGCCATGTCTCGAAGGATACAAACAGGAAGATGCGACTGGGAAAACGGGCCGCCTCGATCACGTTTCGGCCGGGCGATCGCCCGCGCCACGGCTCGGCCGTGACGCGCCCCGCCGGGCCGCGGCCGGTGCGGCGGCGCGGCCGGGCGGGAGGGCATCGCCGGGCCGCCGGGCGGGATCGGCGGCGGACGTCACCGATCCCGGCGGCGTGCCACGGGAGCCGGACCCGTGCGGCGGTCCGGACACGGGGCCCGGAGACGCGGACCCGGACGACCGGACCTGACGATCACACCCCGGCGATCAGACGGGGTGGATGGCGCGGCGCTCGAGCGCCTGCCGGTAGAGGCGGCCGGCGCGGTACGAGGAGCGGACCAGCGGGCCGGACATGACCCCGGCGAACCCCAGCTCCTCGGCCTTCTCGCGCAGCTCGACGAACTCCTCCGGCCGCACCCACCGCGCCACGGGGTGGTGCCGCGGGCTGGGCCGCAGGTACTGGGTGATGGTGAGCAGGTCGCAGCCCACCTCGCGCAGGTCGCGCATCGCCTGCACGACCTCCTCGGGCTCCTCGCCCAAGCCGAGGATGAGGTTGGACTTCGTCACCAGGCCCGCCTCGTGCGCGATGCGGAGCACCTCCAGCGAGCGCTCGTACCGGAAGGCCGGGCGGATGCGCCGGAAGATGCGCGGCACGGTCTCGATGTTGTGCGCGAACACCTCCGGCTTGCTGGAGAACACCTCCTCGAGCTTGGCCCGGTCGGCGTTGAAGTCGGGCACGAGCAGCTCGACGCCGCACCCGGGCACCATCTCGTGGATCTTCCGGGCGGTCTCCGCGTACAGCCACGCCCCGCCGTCCGGCAGGTCGTCGCGGGCGACGCCGGTGACGGTCGCGTAGCGCAGGCCCATGCGGCGCACCGACTCGGCCACCCGGCGCGGCTCGTCGACGTCGTACTCGGCGGGCTTGCCGGTGTCGATCTGGCAGAAGTCGCACCTGCGCGTGCACTGGTCGCCGCCGATGAGGAAGGTCGCCTCCCGGTCCTCCCAGCACTCGGAGATGTTGGGACAGCCGGCCTCCTGGCAGACGGTGTGCAGGTTCTGCTCCCTGACCAGGGACCTGATCTCGTTGAAGTTCGGCCCGTTCCGCAGCCGGGTCTTGATCCACTCCGGCTTGCGCTCGATCGGGGTCTGACTGTTTCGGACTTCCAGACGGAGGAGCTTGCGGCCCTCGGGGGAGACGGTCACGCTGCCCTCCTCGTCCGCGCGGTGCTGTCGGTCACCTCTCCAGCCTATGCCCGTCCCGGACCCGCCCGGGCATCGGCCCGCCGCCTGCCGCGCGGACCGGCGCTCACAGCCGGAGCAGGTCCTCCTCCTGGACCTCGACCAGCTCCACGCCGAGCACGCTCGCCAGGTGCTTCTCGGCGACGGGCAGCACCTCGTCGACGGTGATGCGGCGCCCGGTCTCGGCCGACAGCGAGGTCACCCCGCCGTCCTTGACCCCCCACGGGACGATCCGGCTGTACCAGCTCAGGTCCGTGGCGCAGTTGAGCGCGAAGCCGTGCATGGTGACGCCCTTGTGCACCCGGATGCCGACCGCGCCCAGCGCCCGGTCGGGCAGGCCGCTTCCCGGGTCCCCGGGCACCCAGACGCCGCCCACGCCCGGCACCCGCCGCGCGGCCACGCCGAAGTCGGCGCTCACCTGGATGAGCACCTCCTCCAGCAGCCACACGTACCGGGTGACGTCGAGCGAATCGGTCAGCCGGATCACGGGGTAGGCGACGAGCTGCCCCGGGCCGTGCCAGGCGATCTTGCCGCCCCGGTCGACGTCGATCACCGGGGTGCCGTCGGTCGGCCGCTCCTCGGGCAGGGTCCGCCGGCCCGCGGTGTACACCGGGGCGTGCTCGAGGACCAGGCACGTGTCGCCGATCTCGCCGGCGACGCGCCGTTCGTGCAGTTTGCGCTGCAGGCTCCAGGCCTGCTCGTAGGGGACGTCCACCCCTAACCGGACGATGGCCAGCTCACTCATGCCGATCTCCACTGGGAGGGGGCTCCCCGGCGTCGCCGGGGACGCTCCCCGCTCGCTCACCGCCCCAGCGTAGAGCAGTTCACCCCGCGAGCAGGCGCGGTTCGATGCGCAGCTCCGTCACCCCGCCGGAACCGTCCGGTTCGACCCGATACGCGGCCCCCTTGGGGTCGATCGACACCGCCCCGGCGAACTCGGTGCCGACGTAGTGCAGCGCCACGCCCTCGTCCGCGGCGTACCCCGCGGGCAGCTCGCCCGAGGCGATCGACCGGTGCAGCAGCGGCCGCCGCTGCGGCTCGGAGTTGTAGTGCACCCCGCAGGAGTACGGCAGCAGCCCCATGCCGTCGGTCCACGGCCGCAGCTCGGGGCCGAACGAGTCGGTGTTGCCGCCCACGTGCCAGCACAGCGCCCCGGCGCTCTGCCCGGAGAGCACGACGCCGGCCCGCCACGCCTCGGCGAGCGCCTCGTCGAGGCCGTGCAACCGCCACAGCGCCATGAGGTTCGCCACGCTGCCGCCGGTGACGTAGATCACGTCCTGTTCGAGCAGGAAGGACCGCGGGTCGTCCACGTTCGGCATCGGGAACACCGCGAGGTGGCTCACCTCGACGTTCCAGCCGCGGAACGCGCCGTACATCTTCAGCAGCCACTCGGAGTCGTCGCCCACCGCGGTGGCGAGCAGGCAGAGCCGCGGCCGCTCCTTCCCGGTGAGGTCGAGCGCGTAGCGCAGCAGCCCGGTCGGCTCGATCACGCCGAACCGCGGCGTGGCCAGGAACGAGCCGCCGCCGATCGCCACGATGTGGGACTGCCCGGAAGTGCTCATCTTGCCTCCCTGACCGCGCCTTCCTGACCGCGCCGCCCGGCACACCCGGACCGGTACGGCGCGGCCCCGCGGCGGCCCGCGCCGTACCGATCCCCTGCACGGGCTCAGACTCTACCCGTGCCGCCGGTCGCGTGCGGGCGCGGAAGACGGCGCGGTCCGCCTCCCGGACGGGAGGCGGACCGCGAGACCGCCCGCCGGGCGACCGGCGGGGCGCAGGTCACTCCAGCCCGAGCTGGGCCTCGAAGCGGCCCTCCTCGAGGCGGCGCTTGATCGTGGTGAGGAACCGGGCGGCGTCCGCGCCGTCGACCAGCCGGTGGTCGTAGGTGAGCGACAGGTAGACCATCGACCGGATCGCGATCACCTCGCCGTCCGGCGTGTCGAGCACCACCGGGCGCTTGACCACGGCGCCGGTGCCGAGCATGCCGACCTGCGGCTGGTTGAGGATCGGCGTGTCGAACAGCGCGCCGCGGCTGCCGGTGTTGGTGATGGTGAACGTGCCGCCGGTGATCTCGTCCGGGCTGACCTTGTTGGTGCGGGTGCGCTCGGCGAGGTCGGCGATCTTGCGGGCCAGTCCGGTGAGGTTGAGGTCGCCGGCGTTCCGGATCACCGGGACGACCAGGCCGCGCTCGGTGTCCACCGCGATGCCGAGGTGCTCGACATCGAAGTAGGTGACCTCGTTGGTCTCGTTGTTGATCGTGGCGTTGAGCTTGGGGTGCTGCTTCAGCGCCTCGACCGCGGCGAGCGCGAAGAACGGCAGGAAGGTGAGCTTGACGCCCTCGCGCCGCTGGAAGTCCTCCTTGGCCCGCTCGCGCAGCTTGGCGATCTTGGTCACGTCGACCTCGACCACCGAGGTGAGCTGCGCGGAGACCTGGAGCGACTCCATCATCCGCTTGGCGATCGTCTGCCGCAGCCGCGACATCTTCTCGGTACGGCCGCGCAGCGTGGTGTCCACCGGGACCGGCTCGGGGCCGGGGGCGGGCCGGGCCTCGGCCTGCGCGGGGGCGGGCTGCGCCGCCTGCGCGGCCTGGGCGGCCTGGGCCGCCTCACGCTTGCGCCGGGCCGCCTCGAGCACGTCCTGCTTGCGGATCCGGCCGCCGACGCCGGTGCCGGTGATCGTGCTCAGGTCGACGCCGTGCTCGGCGGCGAGCTTGCGCACCAGCGGCGTGACGTACGGGCCCTCCGCGGACGGCGCGGGGGCCGGGGCGGCCGGCTGCTCGGCCACCGGCTGCGGGGCCGGGGCCGGGGCGGGCTCGGGCTGCGGCGCGGGAGCCGGAGCCGGAGCCGGGGCCGGCGCGGGCTGCGGGATCGAGGAGATCGGCGGCGCGGCCGGCTCGGGCTGCCGAGCCGGGGCCGG
>QGUZ01000236.1 GCA_003242605.1 Actinomycetota bacterium | reverse complement strand
TCCCCGGGCCGGGGAACCCCCCCGGGGTTTTGCCCGGGCGGCCGTCCGGGGCGTGGAGTCCCGCGTCCTGGTCCGGGGCCGGCTCGTCGGCAACGGCGGGTCGGGCGCGCTGCGCGAGCCGTACGCCTCGCTCGCCCGGCTGGCGAACGACGCGCCCGGCACGATCGTCGCGGTCGACGTGCCGAGCGGGGTGGACGCGAGCACCGGGCGGGTACCCGGCGCGGCCGTGCGCGCCGACCGCACCGTCACCTTCGGCGCCTGCAAGATCGGCCTGCTCGTCGCCCCGGGGGCGAGCCGTGCCGGCGCGCTCCACGTGATCGACATCGGCATCGGCCCGTACCTGCCCGAGCCCGGGGTGACCGCGCTCACCGCGGCCGACGTCGCCGACCGGCTGCCGCGGCCGACCGCCGAGACGGACAAGTACCGGCGGGGCGTGGTCGGGGTGGTCGCGGGCAGCGACCGGTTCACCGGGGCGGCAGTGCTCGCGGTGGGCGGCGCGGTCCGCGGCGGGGCCGGGATGGTGCGGTACGCCGGTCCCGCCGAGCCGGTGCGGCTGGTGCGCGCCCGCTGGCCGGAGGCGGTCACCACGATCCTCGAGCCGGGCGACGACATCTCCGGCGTGGGCAGGGTGCAGGCCTGGGTGCTCGGCCCCGGCATGGGCACCGACGACCGGGCGCACGCGCTCGCCCGCGCGGTGCTCGACACCGGCCTGCCGACGGTGCTCGACGCCGACGGGCTCACCCTGCTCGCCCGCGACCGGTCGCTGCTGCGCCCGAACCTGCTGCTCACCCCGCACGCCGGCGAGCTGTCCCGGCTGCTCGGCGTGCCCGCCGCGGACATCGAGGCGAGCCGCCTGGAGCACGTGCGGCGCGCCGCCGAGGAGTTCGGCGTCACCGTGCTGCTCAAGGGCCTGACCACGCTCATCGCCGAGCCCGGCCGGCCGGTGCGGGTGAACCCGACCGGCACCCCGTGGCTCGCCACCGCGGGCACCGGGGACGTGCTCTCCGGCCTCGCCGGCGCGCTGCTCGCCGGCGGCCTCGACACCTACGACGCGGGCTGCTGCGCCGCGTTCCTGCACGGCCTCGCCGGGCACGTGGCCGCGGCCGGGCCGGACGGCGCCGCGGAGGCCGCCGCGGCCGTGCTCGAGGCGATCGAGGACACGGGCGTGCCGGGCGTCACGACGGCCGGATCCGGCCTGCCCACGGCGCCGATCTCCGCGCAGGATCTCCCCGACGCCCTGCCCGAAGCACTCCGTTTGCTCGAGTCACCTGCCAAAATGGAGGAATGAGCGCTGTGACCCCCGCCGAGGCACGGGTGGACCTGTCGGCCATCGCCCACAACGTCCGCCTCCTGCGCGAGCACGCGGACGGCGCCGAGTTCATGGCGGTGGTCAAGGCCGACGGGTACGGGCACGGCATGGTGCAGAGTGCCCGTGCCTGCCTGGAGGCGGGGGCGACCCGGCTCGGCACGGCCCTGGTGAGCGAGGCCGTGGCGCTGCGCGAGGCCGGGTTCACCGTGCCGGTCCTCGCCTGGATCATCACCCCGGACGAGCCGCTCGACGCCGCGGCCGAGCACGGCGTCGAGCTGTCCGCGGGCTCGACGCTGATCCTCGACCGCATCGCCGCCGCGGCCCGCCGCAGCGGGCGCACGGTGCGGGTGCACCTGAAGGTGGACACCGGGACCTCGCGCGGCGGCGCGACGCTGCGGGACTGGCCGGACCTGCTCGACCGCGCGGCGGCGCTGCGCGCCGAGGGCGCGATCGAGGTGGTGGGCCTGTGGTCGCACTTCGCCTGCGCCGACATCCCGGGCCACCCGTCGATCGCCGCGCAGCTCGACGCGTTCGACGAGGCGGTCACCCAGGCGGACAAGAAGGGGATCGGCGCCGACGCGATCCGGCACTTCGCCAACTCCGCCGCGGTGCTCACCATCCCCCGGGCGCGCTACGACATGGTGCGGCCGGGCATCGCGATCTACGGCCTCAGCCCGATCCCGGAGCTGGGCGACTTCGGGCTGCGCCCGGCGATGACGCTCGTGGCCCGCGTCGCCCTCGTCAAGCGGGTGCCTCCGGGGTCCGGCGTCTCCTACGCCCACCTGTACGTCACCGACCGCGAGACCACGCTCGGCCTCGTGCCGCTCGGGTACGCCGACGGCGTGATGCGCGCCCTGTCGAACCGGGGGGAGGTGTTCGCGGCGGGCCGGCGGCGGCGCATCGCGGGCCGGGTCTGCATGGACCAGTTCGTGATCGACGTGGGCGACGATCCCCTGGCGGCGGGTGACGAGGTCATCCTGTTCGGGCCGGGGGACCACGGCGAGCCCACCGCCCAGGAATGGGCGGATTCCCTCGGCACGATCACCCATGAGATCGTGACGAGGATCGGTTCGCGCGTGCCGCGCGTTTACCGATACGACGGTGTGCGGTAAGGAGGAGCCGTGAGCAGGCGGCGAAGGGTCGGAATCGCGGGGGCGATCGTCGGGGCCGCGTCGGCGGGCGTGGCGACGGCCGCCCTGGCGAAGAGGTATGCGGTCGGGCGCATCCGGTTGCGGCCCGACCCGGCGGCGAACGAGCCCCTCGGCGAGCTGCGCGGGCGCGAGGTGGTGCTCACCACCTCCGACGGGGTGCGGCTGCACGCGGAGCTCGACGGACCGGAGGACTCGCCGATCACCGTGGTGTTCTGCCACGGGTACACGCTCAACCTCGACTCCTGGCACTTCCAGCGCCGCGACCTGCGCGACTCGTACCGCCTGCTCCTGTTCGACCAGCGCTGTCACGGCCGGTCGCAGCGGGAGGGCGTGGCCGACCGCACGATCGAGCGGCTCGGCGAGGACCTGTACGACGTGCTCAACGCCCAGGTGCCGGGGCCGTGCGTGCTCGTCGGGCACTCGATGGGCGGCATGACGATCATGGCGCTGGCCAAGCGGCACCCGGAGGTGTTCGGCGACCGGGTGCAGGGGGTGGCCCTGATCGCCACGTCCGCCGGCAAGCTCGCCGAGATCACCCTCGGCCTGCCCGCCCTCGTGGCGAAGGCCGTGCACTTCGTGGCCCCGCAGGCGGTCGCCGCCCTCGGGAAGCGGGCCGCGCTCGTCGACCGCGGGCGCCAGTTCGGCAGCGACGTGTCGTTCCTCGCGATGCGGCACCTGGGGTTCGGCGACTCGCGGAACGTCAGCCCCACGCTCGTCGACTTCGTCGACACGATGATCCGCTCCACGCCGACCGACGTGATCGCCGACTTCTACCCGGCGCTCATGTCGCACGACGCGCTCGACGCGCTCGACGTGCTCGACAAGGTGCCCACCTCGATCATCGTGGGGGAGAAGGACTGGATCACCCCGCCCGACCACAGCCGGGCGATCGCCGAGGTGGTGCCGTCCGCCCGGCTGGAGGTGGTGCCGAACACCTCGCACCTGGTGCAGCTGGAGCGGCCCGAGGTGGTCAACGAGGAGCTGCGCGACCTGCTCAAGCGGGCGCAGGGGGAGAAGCGGTGAGGACGAGGACGGCGCGCACCCCGGAGGAGATGCGGGCGATCGGCGCCGAGCTCGCCACCCGGCTGCGGCGCGGCGACCTGGTCGTGCTCTCCGGCCCGCTCGGCGCGGGCAAGACCACGCTGGTGCAGGGCATCGCCGAGGGGCTCAAGGTCCGCGGCCCGATCACCTCGCCGACCTTCGTGATCGCCCGGGTGCACCCGTCGCTGTGCGACGGCCCGGCGCTCGTGCACGTCGACGCCTACCGGCTCGGCGGCCGGCTGGAGGTCGACGACCTCGACCTCGACGCCTCCCTGGAGGAGTCGGTCACGGTCGTCGAGTGGGGCGAGGACCTGGTCGAGGCGCTCGCCGAGGACCGCCTCGAGATCGAGATCACGCTGAGCCCCGCGGGGGACGAGCGCACCCTGCGCATCACCGGCGTCGGCCCGCGCTGGGCCGGCGAGTTCTGACGTCCGCCGCGGTTTTTACGGCTTTCGTCACCATTTTCCGTATTACCGCCATTAGCCGGCCCTTGCCCCTGCCGTCAAAACCCGGATCCGGGCGGAAATCACGGCATCAAAGATCGTCCGGAGGGGGTTGGCTTATATTTTCGGGGTATGAGGGTCAACGGTTGGTAGCGTGATCGACCGGTCGTGGTGAACGACGAGGCGGGAGTGTACGGCGTGCGCAAAATCGGTCAAGTCACGTTGGCGGGCGCGTTGCTGCTGGGCGGGGCCGCCGCCTGTTCCGCGGAGGCGGACACCTCCTCCCCGCCGACCCCCGCCGCCGCCACCGAGTCGGCCTCCCCCTCCCAGGCCGTGAGCCGCCAGCCGATCCGGGTCGAGCTGGATCCCGCCCGCATCACCGCCGACGGCCGCAACAGGTCGATCCGCATCCGGGCGTACTGCCCGGTGCCGCAGGGCGGCACCGAGCACCGGGCCACGGCCCGCTCGGAGGCCTTCACCGGCGTGGTGACCCTCGTCCCGCCGGCCGCGGCCCAGGAGGGCGGCGGCACCCCGGCCGCCCCGGTGGTCACCGGCTCCGGGGTGGTGCGCCGCGACGTCAACCCGGGCCGCTACGCGGTCGAGGTCCGGTGCGAGGGCACGAACGACTCCGGTTCGGCCCGGCTCACCGTGGTCCGGCCGCGCCGTACCCCGACCCCGACGCCGACCCGCACCTACCCGACCCGGGCGCCGCACGCGGGCGGCGGCGGCACGGCCGCGAACGGACCCGCCGACGAGCAGGGCGTCCCGCTGCCGCTGACCGGGCTCGCGGTGGCCGCGCTGGTGGCCGGCGGCGTCGTGCTCGCCCGCCGCAAGTTCGGATGAGATGGCCCAGTGGCGAACCGTCGTGGTGGCCGGAGTGATCACCGGCACCGTGCTGTACGCGATCGCCGGTCGTGACCGGCAGGAGCAGCGCGCGGAGCCCGAGCCGACGCGGGCGGCCGCGGTCACCCCGCGGCGCCTCGACATCCCCTCGCTCAAGCTCAAGGCCCCGCTGATGAGGCTCGGCCTCACCGCGGAGGGCGACGTCGAGCTGCCGCCGTTCGACAAGCCCCAGGTGGCGGGCTGGTACGAGGGCAGCGCCGTGCCCGGTGAGAAGGGCGCCTCGGTGATCATCGGCCACGTCGACACCAAGACCGCCGCGGCCGTGTTCTACCGGCTGCGCGAGGTCCGCAAGGGCGCCGAGGTGAGGATCACCCGCAGCGACGGCAAGGTGGCGCGGTACCGGGTCGAGAAGATCGAGCAGGTGCCCAAGGAGCGGTTCCCCGCCGAACGCGTCTACACCGAGGACGGCCTGCGCCTGGTCACCTGCGGCGGCGTCTTCGACCGGTCCCGGGGCCAGTACCGGGACAACATCATCGTCTACGCCTCCCGCGTCACCTGACCCCGCCCGGCCGCGCGGGCCCGCCCGCCCGCGGCGCGCACTAGGATTGGGGCTCGTGCTGGTCCTGGCCTTCGACACCGCGACGCCCGCGGTCACCGCGGCGGTGCACGACGGGGAGCGCGTGCTCGCGGAGCGCACGACCGTGGACGCCCGCCGGCACGGCGAGCTGCTCGTGCCCACCATCGAGGAGGTGCTGCGGGCCGCCGGTGTCACCCTCCGGGACGTGACCGCGATCGTCTCGGGGCGGGGCCCCGGCCCCTACACCGGGCTGCGCGTCGGCCTGGCGACCGCCCAGGCGCTCGCCTCGGCGACCGGCGCCCCGGCGTACGGCGTGTGCACGCTCGACGCGATCGCGTACGCCGTGGCGGCGGACGGCCCGTTCCTGGTGGCGACCGACGCGCGGCGCAAGGAGGTGTTCTGGGGCTCCTACGACGCGGGCGGCGCCCGGCTCGCCGGTCCCGCCGTGGACCGCCCCGACGCGCTCCCGGGCGTGCTGCCGGTCGCGGGCGCCGGGGCGCGCATGTACGCGGCGACGATCGGCCCGGACCGCGTGATCGACCCGGAGTACCCCTCGGCGGGTGCCCTCGCCGCGCTCGCCGCCGAGCTGCTCGCCGCGGGCGCCGAGCTGGAGCCGCCGCTCCCGATCTATCTGCGCCGCCCGGACGCCCGGGTGCCCGGGCCGCCGAAACGGGTGACGGCATGACCGAGCCGGCGGCCGGGGTGCGGATCCGTCAGATGACCTACGAGGATCTGCCCGCCGTCATGAAGCTGGAGCGGGAGATCTTCCCCGAGGATCCGTGGACCGAGGGCATGATGCGCGGCGAGCTCGACGAGCAGCCGCGCACCCGGCACTACCTTGTCGCGACCGACGGCGACGAGATCGTCGGGTACGCCGGGCTCGCCGCCGCGGGCGACCAGGCCGACGTGCAGACGATCGCGGTGCGCGCCGACCACCGGCGCGCCGGCATCGGCCGTACCCTGCTCTCGATGCTGCTGGAGGAGGCGGTACGGCGCGGCGCCGCGTGGGTCTTCCTCGAGGTGCGCGCGGACAACGCGCCCGCGCGGACGATGTACGAGCGGTTCGGCTTCGAGCGGATCGGCGTCCGGCGCCGCTACTACGCCGACGGCACCGACGCGTACACGATGAGGAAGAGGCTGCGGTGAGCGGGCCGCGGCGCGGACCCGCCCCCGGCACGCCGGCGGGGGCCGTTCCGGGCCGCGGCGTGCGGGCAGCGGACGAGAGACGGATGAGAAGGCGTGACGATGGGCGACGCACCCCTGGTCCTGGGCATCGAGACCTCCTGTGACGAGACCGGCATCGGGCTCGTGCGCGGGCACACGCTGCTCGCCGACACGATCGCCTCGAGCGTGGACGAGCACGCCCGGTTCGGCGGCGTGGTGCCGGAGGTGGCCTCGCGCGCCCATCTCGAGGCGCTCACCCCCACGCTGGAGCGGGCGCTGGAGCGGGCCGGGGTGAAGCTCTCCGACGTCGACGCGGTCGCGGTCACCGCGGGGCCCGGGCTCGCCGGGGCGCTGCTCGTCGGCGTCGCCGCGGCGAAGGCGTACGCGCTCGGCCTCGGCGTGCCGCTCTACGGGGTGAACCATCTCGCCGCGCACGTCGCCGTCGACCAGCTCGAGCACGGCCCGCTGCCCAAGCCGTGCGTGGCGCTGCTGGTCTCCGGCGGCCACTCCTCGCTGCTGCTCGTCACCGACGTGGCCCGGGAGGTGATCTCGCTCGGCGCGACCGTGGACGACGCGGCCGGCGAGGCGTTCGACAAGGTGGCCCGGCTGCTCGGCCTGCCGTTCCCGGGCGGCCCGCACATCGACCGCGCCGCCGCCTCCGGGTCCGGGGACGCGATCGCGTTCCCGCGCGGCAAGTACGACGACGGCACCTTCGACTTCTCGTTCTCCGGCCTGAAGACCGCGGTCGCCCGGTGGATCGAGGCCCGGCAGGCCGCCGGGGAGCCGGTGCCGGTCGCCGACGTGGCCGCGTCCTTCCAGGAGGCGGTGGTCGACGTGCTCACCCGCAAGGCGCTGCAGGCCTGCGCCCGCTACGGCGTGAAGGACCTGCTCATCGGCGGCGGGGTGGCGGCGAACTCGCGGCTGCGCGCCCTCGCCCGGGAGCGGTGCGAGGCCGCGGGGGTACGGCTGCGCGTGCCGCGGCCGGGCCTGTGCACCGACAACGGGGCGATGGTCGCGGCCCTCGGCGCCGAGATGCTCGCCGCGGGCGTGCCCGCCTCCACGCTCGACATCCCGGCCGACTCGTCGCTGCCGGTGACCACGGTCAAGGTCTGACCGTACGGCCGGGCCGTACCGGCCGGGTCAGTCCTTGGCGCGGGTGGGCCGGAGCAGGGCCTCGGCGAGGGCGCGGGCGGCCCCGCCCCGTCCCTTTTACACAATTCCGAACCCCCCAGACCGTAACATATATACTATTCCGTACTCTACTTTTAAAAAAAA
>QGUZ01000528.1 GCA_003242605.1 Actinomycetota bacterium | reverse complement strand
CCGGGCTCGACTGGGACATGGTGCAGGGCACGAACCTGCACCACGCCCTGCTGCTCGCCGGGCGGCACCTCGACCGCCACCCCGACTTCGAGCCGGTCGTGCTCATCGTCACCGACGGCGAGCCCACGGCCCACCTCATGCGCAACGGCCGGTACTGGTTCGAGTGGCCGCCGTCGAAGGAGACGCTCGAGCTCACCCTCGCCGAGGTGGACAAGATGACCCGGCGCCGCGCCACGCTCAACATCTTCATGCTCGCCGCCGACGAGCGGCTCAAGGCGTTCGTCGACGAGGTGGCCCGGCGCAACGGCGGCCGGGTGTTCTCGCCGAGCGCCGACCGGCTCGGCGAGTACGTGGTGAGCGACTTCCTCCGCGCCCGCACCCGCCGCCGCTGACCGGCGCGCGGCGGGGCCGCCGGGCCCGCCCGGAGGCACGCTGTCGGATCGATCATTCAGCCGCTACGCTCAGGCACATGTCGCTCTTCGACCAGGTGCTGCTGTGGCTGCACATCGCGTTCGCCATGTTCGCGCTCGGCCCGGTGGCGGCCTTCACCGGGGCCACGCCCCGCTACATCCGGCAGAAGAACGTCGAGGTGGTGCGCTACCTGCACCGGGGCACGCGCATCTTCGGCGTGCTCAGCATCGGCGTCTTCCTGTTCGGCGCGCTGCTCGGGCGCGGCTTCCTCGGCGCGCCGTACATGTCGGTGTCGATGACGCTGTTCATCGTGAGCCTGGTGCTCCTGGTGGTGATCGACCGGGACCAGGCCACCGCGGTACGGGTGCTGTCGAACGAGTCGTCCGAGGACGACGCGAAGGCGCAGACCGGGCGGATCGCCGCGCTCGGCGGCCTCGTCTCGCTGCTGTGGCTGGTGATCCTCGTGCTCATGGTCGTCGGCAACCCGCCGGGCGTCTAGTCCCGGCCGCGGGCGGCGGGCCCGCGACCGGGCCAGCCGCGCGGCGGGCGGACCGACGCGAAGGCGCCTGGACGAGGGCCTAGCGCAGGGCCTCGGTGAGGTCGGCGAGCAGGTCGTCGACCGACTCGATGCCGACCGAGAGGCGCACCAGGTCGGCGGGCACCTCGAGCGGGGAGCCCGCCACCGACTGGTGGGTCATCCGGCCGGGGTGCTCGATCAGCGACTCCACGCCGCCGAGCGACTCGCCGAGGGTGAACAGCCTGGCCCGGTTGCACACCCGCACCGCCGCCTCCTCGCCCCCGGCCACGCGGAACGACACCATGCCGCCGAACCGGCGCATCTGCTTCGCCGCGACCTCGTGCCCCGGGTGGCCGGGCAGGCCCGGGTAGTACACCTGGGTCACCTTCGGGTGCGAGCAGAGCATCTCCACGATGCGCTCGGCGTTGTCGCAGTGCCGGTCCATGCGCACCGCGAGCGTCTTGACCCCGCGCAGCGTGAGCCAGGCGTCGAACGGCCCGGCGACGCCGCCCATGGCGTTCTGGTGGAAGGCGAACAGCTCGCCGAGCTCGGCATCGGAGGTGACGATCGCGCCGCCGACCACGTCGGAGTGGCCGCCGATGTACTTGGTGGTGGAGTGCACCACGATGTCGGCCCCGAGGGAGAGCGGCTGCTGCAGGTACGGCGAGGCGAAGGTGTTGTCCACCACGAGCCGCGCCCCCGCCTCGCGGGCGAGCTGGGCGAGCGCGGCGATGTCGGCGACGCCGAGCAGCGGGTTGGTCGGGGTCTCCACCCAGATCAGCCGGGTCGCCGGGGTGATCGCGGCGCGCACCGCGTCGAGGTCGCCGAGCGGCACCGGGTCGAAGGTGAGGCCCCACCGCGTGTAGACCTTGTGGAACAGCCGGTAGGTGCCGCCGTAGGCGTCGTTCGGGATGATGACGTGATCCCCCGGCCGGCACAGGGCGCGCAGCACGGTGTCCTCGGCGGCCATGCCGGATGCGAACGCCAGCCCGCGCACGCCCCCCTCGAGCGCGGCCAGGCACTCCTCCAGTGCGGTCCGGGTCGGGTTCGCCGTCCGGCTGTACTCGTATCCCGATCGCAGGCCGCCGACCCCGTCCTGCTTGTAGGTCGAGGTGGCGTAGATCGGAGGCACCACCGCGCCGGTGCGCGGGTCGGCCTCCTGCCCGGCGT
>QGUZ01000015.1 GCA_003242605.1 Actinomycetota bacterium | reverse complement strand
TGCGGGGGCCGGGGGCCGTGGCCGATCCACAGCGTGGGGGCGCCCCGGGCGGGGGCGCGGCGCATGATCGACCGTCCCCGCGGGTCGTGGGCGGCGGCGATGGCGACGATCACGTCGCCGGGCCGTACCGCGAGGCGGGCCTGGCCGACCGGGTCCGGGCCGGTGAGCGCGACCGCGGGCAGCGCGCGTTTGCCGACGATGACCGGGTGGACGAACTCGACCGCGACGTGGTGGGCGTGCGGCTCCCAGGCGGGGGCGACGCACCACAGCGTGGCCCCGGCGGCAAAGCGGCGGGCGAGGGTGAGCGCGGCGGCGGCGAGGTCCTTGGCGCCGGTCTCGTCGAGCAGGACCTCGTCCCGCTCGGGTACCGCGGTGTTCACGGTCACTTGGTCACTCCCGTGGTGGTGGGCTCGGCGGCCGGGGCGTCGATGATCGCGAACTCGCGCATCAGGTCGAGGGTGGCCTTGGCCTCCTGCTCGTCGAGCCGGGTGAGGGCGAACCCGGCGTGGGCGAGGATGTGGTCGCCGACGGCCAGGTCGGGGAGGTAGGCGAGGCACACCTTGCGCAGCTCACCGGCGAAGTCGGCGCGGGCCATCCGTGCGCCGTTCTCCTCCCACACCTCGACGATCCTTCCGGGGATGCCGAGACACATCGTCATTCCTCCTTCGCGTTCACGCGCAGGGCCGCCACGGCCGCCTGGCCCAGGGCGAGGCCGCCGTCGTTGGGGGGCACGACGCGGTGGGTGAGCACCTCGAAGCCCGCCGCGCGCAGCCGGTCGCGGCAGGCGCGCAGCAGCAGCACGTTCTGGAACACGCCGCCGGTGAGCCCCGCGAGCCGGACGCCGTGGGCGCGGCCGATGGCGGTCACGGCCTCGGTGACCGCGTCGGCGACCGCGCGGTGGAAGCCGGCCGCGAGCGCCGCCGCGGGCACGCCGGCGCGCAGGCCGGCGACCAGGCCGTGCAGCAGCGGGGCCGGGTCGAGCACGCCGTCGGCGCCGACCGCGATGCGCAGCGGCGGCACGGTGCCGTCGCCGGGGGCGGCGTCGGCGGCGGTGGCGGCGAGCGCCTCCAGCTCGAGCGCGGCCTGCCCCTCGTAGCTGATGCGGTGCCGTACCCCGAGCAGGGAGGACACCGCGTCGAACAGCCGCCCCATGCTCGTGCAGCCGGCGCAGCCGATGCCGCGGTCGAGCTGGGCGCGGACCACCTTCAGCTCGGCGTCGGTGCAGGCGGCCACGCACGGCAGGTCCGCCTCCCACGGGATGCCGGCCGCGTCCAGGTGGGACAGCGCCATGCGGCAGGGGTTGCGCACCCCGGCGTCGCCGCCCGGCAGCGGCACGGCGCGCAGGTGGGCGGCCCGGGTGAAGCGGTGGGCGTCGGCCTCGACCAGCAGGATCTCGCCGCCCCACACCTGGCCGTCGAGGCCGTGGCCGGTGCCGTCGAAGGTGACCGCGACGCACGGCTCGCCGAGCCTGCCGTGCTCGGCCAGCAGGGAGACGGCGTGGGCGTGGTGGTGCTGGACGAGGTGGACCGGGCGGCCGTCCGCGTTGCGCTCGGCCCAGGCGCGGGTGAGGTAGCCGGGATGGGTGTCGGCGGCCAGGTGCTCGGGGGCCGCCCCGTAGAGGGCGGTGAGCTGACCGGTGGCGCGTTCGAAGGCGCGCAGCGTCTCCAGGCTGCCCATGTCGCCGACGTGCGCCGAGGTGAAGGCGTGCTCGCCGGAGGTGACGCAGAAGGTGTTCTTCAGCTCCCCGCCGACGGCGAGGATCGGCGGAGCCGGGCGGCCGAGCCGTACCGGGAGCGGGGCGTAGCCGCGGGAGCGGCGGATCGGCAGCTCGTGGTCGTCGACGACGCGCACCACCGAGTCGTCGCACGGCACGTGGATCGGCCGGTCGTGGGTGAGCACCGCGTCCGCCAGGCGGGGCAGCCGGGTGCGGGCGTCGGCGTCGTCGAAGCAGATCGGCTCGTCGGAGACGTTCGCGCTGGTGAGCACGAGCACGTCCGGCACGGCGGTGTCGTGGCCGGGCACCGGGGCGAACAGCAGGTGGTGCAGCGGCGAGTTCGGCAGCATCACGCCGATCAGCGGGTTGCCCGGGGCCACCAGCGGGGAGACCGGGGCGTCGGGGCGGCGGCGCAGCAGCACGATCGGCCGGGCCGGGCCGGTGAGCGCGGCCTCCTCGGCGGGGCCGATCTCGGCGAGGCGGCGGGCCGCCGCCAGGTCGCGGGCCATGACCGCGAACGCCTTGCCGGACCGGTTCTTGCGCTCGCGCAGCAGCCCGACCGCGCGGTCGCTGTGCGGCAGGCAGGCCAGGTGGTAGCCGCCGATGCCCTTCACCGCCACGACCTGCCCGGCGGCGAGCGCCCGCTGCGCGGCGGCGAGCGCGGCGTCGGTGCCGGTCACCGGCTCCCCGCGGTACGGCGTGCCGTGGAACGCCAGCCGCGGCCCGCAGTCGTGGCAGCACAGCGGCTGGGCGTGGAACCGCCGGTCGCGCGGGTCGTGGTACTCGGCGGCGCACGCCGCGCACATCGGGAAGGCGGCCATCGTGGTGGCGGCCCGGTCGTAGGGCAGCTCGCGGATGATGGAGAAGCGGGGGCCGCAGTTGGTGCAGGTGATGAACGGGTGCCGGTAGCGGCGGTCGGCCGGGTCGAACAGCTCGCGCACGCAGTCGTCGCACGGCGCCACGTCCGGGGAGACGAGGGTGCGCGCCCCGTCCGCCTCGCGGCTCTCGGCGATGCGGAAGGCGCGGTCGGCCGGGTCGACGGGCAGCTCCCGCTCGTGCACCGCGGTGATGCGGGCGAGCGGGGGCGCCTCGGCGCGCAGCCGCCACAGCAGCGTCTCGACGTCCGCCTCGGGTCCCTGGGCCTCGATGAACACCGAGCGGGAGTCGTTGCCGACGAACCCGGCGAGGCCGAGCTCGGCGGCGAGGCGGTAGACGAACGGCCGGAACCCGACCCCCTGCACCACGCCCTCGACCGTGATCCGCCGCCGGGTGAGCGCGGCGGGCGGGCGCTCGAACGCCGAAGGCGTCCGTGTTCCGCTCATGCTCGCCTCCCGGGCGCCTGCCGATGTGTGCCGCATCCGGACCGCCCGGAGGCCCCTGCAGAGTAGCTGACCTGCGGCGTTATGGGAACCGGGCGGGTCCTACCGACCCTAACCCGCATCCGCGCCGTCCCGGCGTATCGACGCGCGCCGGACATCCGGCGATTCGTCGCGCTCATCCGCGCCTCCAGATCATGACGCGGTTGTTGCCCGAGTCGGCCACGGCGAGCAGGTCGCCGTGCAGGCGGATGCCGTACGGCCAGCAGAGCGTGTCGGGGGCGACCGCCGACCAGCGGTTTTCGCCGCCGTCGGCGAAGGTGGGCTGGCCGAGCACCGCGTCGGCCGGGCCCGCGGCCTGCCCGTCACCCGGCGCGCGCGGCAGGTCGTGCCAGAGCAGGACGCGGTTGTTGGCGGTGTCGGCGACCGCCAGCCGCGGCCGGTCCCCGTCGGGGCCGGTGGAGACGGCGTAGGGGAAGCGCAGCCGGTCGGGCCGCTGCGGGCCGTAGGGGAACTCGGCGGTGCTGTGGCAGTCGGGCTGGCCGAGCACCAGGTCGGCGTCCCGGTCGGCCTCCGGGTGGGGGTGCCAGCCGAGCACGCGGTGGTTCCCGGCGTCGGCGACGAGCAGCAGGTCGCCGGTCCCGGCGATGTCGTGGGGCCAGCGGAAGCTGCGCGGCCCGGCGCCCTCGCCGCGGTTCTCCTCGCGGGCCTGCGGGCCGGGCTGGCCCAGCACCAGGTCGGCGGGCCGGTCCGGCGAGTCGGGGATGCCGCCCGACCAGCCGAGCACGCGCCGGTTGCCGGTGTCGGCGACGTAGAACCGGCCGCCCGCCACGGCCACGCCGTACGGCCAGTACATGGTGACGGCCGAGCAGTCCCCGCCGCGGTTCGGCTCGGCGGCGGACGGATCCGGCTGGCCGAGCACGAGGTCGGGCGGCCGCCCCGAGTCCTCCGGCACCCGGTCCCAGACGAGCACCCGGTGGTGCCAGGCGTCGGCGACCACGAGCCGGCCGTCGTGCACGAGCACCCCGGTGGGCAGGTGCATGCCGTGCTCGGGGCCGCGCCCGCCCGCGGCCGGGCCCTCGCTCTCGCCGTCCGGCTGGCCGAGCACCACGTCGGCGGGCGCGCCGTCACGTTCGGGCACGCCGTGCCAGATGAGCACCCGGTGGTTGCCGGAGTCGGCGACGACCAGGTACCGGTCGTCGAGGTACACGCCGCGCGGCGCGTACAGCCAGGCCATGGTCGGGTGGGCCGGGGGCAGGGCGAGCCCGCCGGGGGCGGGGGCGCCGATCCACACGTGCGGCCGCCACCCGCCCGACGGGTCGGCCCCGCCCCGCGCGCCGGGGCCGGGGCGGGCGGCGGTGGAGACCGAGACGCGTACCGTCCTCATCCGGCCTCCCCTTCCGCGGCCGTCGCCCGGATCCACACCTCGCCGCCGGCGACGCGCACCGGCAGCGGGCGCAGCGCGGCGCCGGGCAGGCTGAGGCACTCGCCGCTGCGGGCGTCGTAGCACAGGCCGTGCCAGGGGCAGGTGAGGGTGCCGTCCTCGGCGTCGACGAGCGCGGCATCCAGCGGCAGGCCCTGGTGGGCGCAGGCGTTGACGTAGGCGGTGATCCGGTCGGCGAGGCGGACCACGATCACCTCCACCTCCTTCTCCCCGGCGGTGAGCCGCATCGGGGTGACCTCGCCCTGCGGCACCTGGTCGACGGGCATGGTCCGCACCCACCCCTCGGCGGCGGAGGGGGCGTCGGGGCGGCCGGCCCGGATCGCGGTGAGCGGGATGAACGTGGCCGCGGGCCGGGTCGGGGCGTACTCGACCCGGTGGACGGCGGGCACGGCGTCGACGATCGCCCGCTCCACCGTGTCGCGCAGCACCGCGGCGGCGCCCGAGCAGGCCGGGCCGCCGCCGTCGAGGCGGACGCGGGCGACGCCGTCCTCGACCGCGACCAGCTCGGCGTCGGCGCCCTGCTCGCGCAGCCAGGGCCGCAGCCCGGCGAGGACGCGGGCCGTCTCGGTGGCCGGGTCGGGGCGGATGATCCCGTGGAGCATGAGCAGCATGCGCACCTCGGGCTCGTCGACGAGGGCGAACAGCAGCTCGCGGGCGCGGTCGTCGGCGCGCATGCGGCGCACGATGGTGACGAGCCCGGCGCGGTGCACCGCCTCGACCGCCTGCCGCAGCTCCTCGGCCGCCCTGCGCGCGGGCTCGTCGAGTTCGGCGACGCGGCGCGCGGCCTCGTCGACCCGCGCGGCGAGCTCGGTGATGTCCGGCCCGGTGGGGCCGGGTGTGGTGGCCGGTCCGGCCTGCGGGGTCGTGGTCATCGGGTCGTCCTCTCCGGTCATCCGTAGCGCTCGGCCCGGTCGAGGGCCTCGATCACCTTGGCGGCGAGCAGGTCGGCGAAGGCCGCCTTGGCGAGCCGTACCAGCACGTCGGCCACGGTGCCCTCGCCGGAGAAGGCGATCGTGCGGGTGGGCAGGGCGCGCAGCACGAACGCGGCGCCGTCGGCGTCGTCGAGGCAGAACTCGGCGAACAGCGCGTCGACGAACTCGCCCAGCCACACGCCCTCGCCGTCGGGGTCCTCGCGCAGCCGCCGCAGCGCCTCGGCGTGGCCGCCGCACCGCTGCACGGCGCGTTCGGCGAGGCGGTCGGCGGCGGTGAGCAGCAGCACGTCGAACTGCTGGCGCTGGTAGAGGTCCACGGCTATCCGCCCGCCCTGGCGACGGCGGCCTGCCGGGTGACGCCGTCGAGCAGCTCGCGCACGGTGCGTGCCGCCTCGGCCTCGCCGCACTCGGTGAACAGCGCCTCGGCCTCGGCGAGCTTTTCGGCGGCCGGGTCGAACATGCCGAGGTGGGCCAGGGCGTTGCCCTGGTTGGCCAGCACCCGGGCCCGGCCGGCCGGGTCGGCCCTGCGGTCGCGCACCGCGAGCACCTCCTCGTACAGCTCGACCGCCTCGACGAGGTTGTCGGCCTGGTGGGACGAGGGGGCGTAGACGAGGGCGTTGGCGAGGTTGAGCTGGGTGCTCGCCCACTCGGCCGGGTGGGTCTCGCGGGTGTAGACGGTGAGCGCGGCGCGCAGCGACCGCATCGCGACCGCCACCCGGAGCCGGTCGGAGGCCTGCCGCATCGGCATGGTGAGGTAGGCGGCGCCGAGGTTGGCGTGCGCCGCGGCCCACACCTGCGGCGCCTCGGCGCAGGTGACGAGCTGCAGCGCGGCGTGGTAGTGGGGTACGGCACGGCCGGTGGCGGCCGGGTCCTCGGCGGCCCGGTGGTGCAGCGCGAGCCCGAGCGCCAGGTGCAGCTCGGCCCGGCCGATCCGCAGGTCGGTGCCGTCGACCAGGCGCAGCGCGCGTTCCAGCGCGGCGATCACCTCGGGTGTGGCGCCCTCGGTGTCCTTGCGGATGGTCGCGGCGGAGCCGAGCAGCACCCCGGCGAGCGGGGCGGCCTCCTCAGGCACGTGCCCGGCGGCCTGCTCGAGCAGGCCGGCGGCGCGGGCCGGCTCGCCACGGCCGAGGGCGTGGCTCGCCTGGGCGGCGAGCACGAGCGCGGCGACCTCGCCGTCGGCGCCGCCGAGCGCGGGCGGCTCGGGGGCGCGGCCGACGGTGAAGGCGACCACGTCGGCGAGCACCCCGTACGGCTCGCCGAGCGCCTGCCGCAGCGCGGCGGGGTCGTCGGCGTCGGGGTCGATGACGAAGCGGTTGTACCGGGTGACCGGGTCGTCGCCGGCGAGGTGGGCGAGCGCGCCGTCGGTGTCGCCGGCGAAGGCGAGCTCGTGGGCGCGCAGCGCCGCCGGCCAGGTGCGGGGCAGTCGTCCGGCGACCAGGTCGCGCCGGGCGGGCTCGGTGTCCGGCCCGGGGGGCACGAGCAGGAACCCGGCCGGGAGCGGGAACGCCCCGATCGGCTGCGGCCGGGCGGGCGGCTCGGTGCCGCCCCCGGTCGCGGTGCGGCCCGGGGCCGGTCCGGTGGTGGTTCGCTCGGCCATGCCACGCCCTTTCACGTGATCCGCGGCGTCCGCCTGGGTGGTCTCGGTCATACGGGCCGCCCCTCCGGGGTGAGGGGGATGCGCAGGGCGCCGTGGGCGTCGTCCCAGATCGCGGTGCGCACCCCGGCGACGGTGAGGCCGTCGAGCGCGTCGCGGACGGCGAGGCGGCGGCCGCCGTCCGTGCAGTCCTCCAGCGGCAGCTCGCCGGGCCGCGCGGGCCCCGCCGGGCGGGGGACGAGCCACAGCTCGCCGCCCCGGCGGATCGCGGCGGCGGCGCCCGAGGGGAAGTGCCGGGCGGCCAGGCGGGGGGCGAGGCACAGGTGGCCGTCGGCGGTGAACTCCACCCGGCGGTCCGGCTCGGGGCCGCCGAGCGGGGCGAGGAACTCGGCCTCGAGGATGCCGATCACCTGCTCCATGCCGCGCCGTACCGGGGCGGACAGCTCGGCGCCCGGATCGAGGCACGCGGCCTCGATCAGGAAGATCGTCACATCGTCCGGGTAGTCGTCCTTGAGCAGCCAGTGGGCGAAGGCGAGGGCATGGTCCCAGCGGAAGCTGTGGGCGTTCATCCCCGCGAGCGGCGGCAGTTCGGCGACGGCCGGGCCCGGGACCCGGTAGACGGTCCCGGGCTCGGCGCCGGTGCGGGCGGCGTCGACGAGCACCACGCGGCGGGCGCCGCGCATGCGGAAGGCGACGTCCATGCCGGCGGTGCCGCCGTCGACGATCTGCGCGCCGGGCGGGATGCCCCGCTCCCACAGGTGCCGCACCAGGATCGGGCCCACCCCGTCGTCGCCGCGGAGCAGGTTGCCGCACCCGATCACGAGCACCTGAGGGCCGGTCTCTCCGCCGTCGCCTGCCATGCCCTCGCCCCCGTCTCCTCTCGTCAGACCATGCCGTTGATGACGAAGCTGCTCAGCTCGCGCCCGGTCCTGCCGTCGTAGGCGTGCACGGTGCACACCAGGCAGGAGTCGAAGCTGCGGGCGACGTGGCCGAGCTCGACCGGGTCCTCCGGGTCCTTGATCGGGGTGCCGACCATCGCCTTCTCGATCGGGCCGGGCACCTCGTCGCGGTCGCGCGGGCCGATGTTCCACGCGGTCGGCGTGATCACCTGGTAGTTGGCGATCTTGCCGTCCTCGATGACGATCCAGTCGGACAGCGCGCCGCGGGCCGCCTCGGTGGAGCCGAAGCCCTTGCCGGAGGGGTGCTCGACCGGCTTGGTGTAGAACGGCTCGTGCAGGTCGATCCGGTCGAGCCAATTCCGCACCCACTGGTAGTACTTGGGCGCCTCGTGCACCCGGGCGAGCTGGCGGACCAGCACCGACGGGCCGATCTTGTCGAGGATGTCGACGAACAGCGGGTCCTGGTCCTGGTGCGGCTCGGCGTTCGGCGCCCCGGCGGCGATGCGGCGGGCGAGCGGGCCGGTCTCCAGCGGGATGTAGCCCATGCCGGGCACGTCGTAGCGGGGCGCCTTCGCCCAGCTGTACTTGCCCTGGGCCCGGCCGCGCTCGGGGTCGATCGGCCGGGTCTCGCCCTCGAACGGGTGCAGCGGCCGGTCGCCCTCGTAGAAGGAGTGGGTGACGTCCTCGCGGATGCGGGACTGGTCGAACTCGAACCACTGCCCGCCGGCGTAGACGCCGGAGCGGCCGATCAGGGCGGCGTTGCGGCCCTCGATCGTGGGGTTCTCGTACTTGGACGGCTCGAAGTAGGTGCCGCTGGCGATGTAGTTGCCCACGCCGGCGCCGTACTTGTCGAGGCCGATGTCGAGCGCGTACCGGATGAAGAAGCCGAGGTCGCTGTTGTGCTGGGACTCGTTCTCGTCGACCCAGGCGAGCACGTCCTCCCAGGTGCGGTTCTCCAGCCAGCGTTCGATCGAGCAGCCGAGCCACTGCTTTTCGAGCCACTCGTTCTTCCAGTGCTCCAGGATCGCGATCGACCGGGTGACGTCCGACAGGGTCGGGGCGCACATGACGCCGCCGGGGACCATGAAGCTGGAGTGCGGCCACTGCCCGCCGAAGATCGCGTACACCTCGACGGGCTTGTTCGACAGCGTCACCCCGCGGGCGTAGCTTTCGCCGGTGTACGGGGCGAAGCGGCGTACCGCCTCCTCGTACAGCGGGGAGTTCGCGTAGTTCTTGTTGGTCAAATCGATCGCGAACAGGGCGTAGAAGTAGCGGGGGATGCTCTGCAGGGTCTCGCAGGCCTGGCAGATGTTGCGGATGAGGGTGGCATTCGGCGGCAGGTGGGTGCGCCACGCCACGTCCAGGGCGTAGGCGGACTTGTACAGGTGGCTGCCGCCGCAGATGCCGCAGATGCGCGGGGTGACGATCAGCCCGGCCTGCGGGTCCTTGCCGCGCAGGATGATCTCGAAGCCGCGGAACATCGCGGCCTCCGTCCAGGCCGAGGTGACCACGCCGTCTTCGATCGTCACCCGCACGTCGAGGTCGCCCTCGACCCGGCCCAGCGGGCTGACGAACAGGTCGATCGCTGTCATCGCCGATCAGTCCTTTCTCAACCGGCGCGTCGCGTCAGGCGCGCCGCACACCGTCTCGCGGTCGCGTGGCGCCGCGGCGCGGGGCCGCGGCCGGCGCGGCCTAGACGACGAACATGTCCTCCTTGGACCACTGGGGTGCGGCGATCTGCGCCGCGGCGGCGTGGGCCATGTAGGTGAGGTGGTCGGTGCCCTCGGGGATCTCCTTGGGGATGGTGCCGCTGACCTTCTGCGTCTTGAACACCGTGCCGGGGGCGAGGTCGAAGAACGGGAACTCCGGCTCGGTGCAGCCGATGCACGGCATGCCCGCGCGGGTCTTGGACGACTGCCGGTTCCACAGGATGCGGTTGCACGGCGAGTGGGTCATCGGGCCGCGGCAGCCGAACTCGTAGAACAGGCAGCCGGTGCGGGTGCCGTCGCCGAACGACGGGGTGGCCTGCTTGTACTCGAAGAACTGCACCCGGGTGCAGCCGGTCTGGGTGAAGGTCTTGAAGAACGTCTGCGGCCGGTGCAGCTCGTCGAGGGCGATGTCGCCGGCACGGCCGCTGGCGAGGGCCACGATCACCTGGGTGATCCAGTCCGGGTGCGCCGGGCAGCCCGGGATGTTGATCACGGGCAGGCCCATCTTGGAGCGGAAGTCGGGGCCGAGGAAGCCGCCGCGCTCCCGCTTGTGGAACTGCAGGCCGGTGGAGCCGGACGGGTTGGGCTCGGTGGCGGGGATGCCGCCCCAGCAGGCGCAGTCGCCGATCGCCACGACGATCTGGGCGGCCTTGGCGAGGTCGGCGACCCAGTCCTTCATCGGCCGCTCGGCGAACATGTCGTAGCGGCCGGTGCCGTCCGGGCCCTGGATGACGGTGCCCTCGAACACGAAGATGTCGAGGGGGCGGCGGCCCTCGGCGCAGTCCCGGAAGATCTTCTGGGCGTGCTCACCGAGCTCCATGCCGAGGGAGGGATGCCACAGCAGATCGAGACCGAAGTCGGTGATCAGGTCGACGACGTTGGGTTCCTCGGCGTTGAGGAACGACATGGTGTTGCCGCTGCAGGCCCCGCCTTGCAACCACAGCACTGATGACATGGGTACTCCTTGCCGGCGAATCGCCGCGCCCGCTGCCGTGGGCGGCTTTCGAGCCGAAAAAGGGTGGGCGAAGGACGGTTGGAGGGAGGGTGGGGTGACAGGTGGTGGGTCGGCGTCCGGGCGGGCGCGCTCAGGACTCCTTGAGCTCCCGGCCGAACGCCCGGGCGACGTGGATGAGGAAGTTCAGGCCGCGGGCGACGTCCTCGTCCTTGAGCGTGCGCAGCAGCGCGAACGCGCCCATGGGCTTGGCCGGCTCCCGCCTGGCCGCCTCGGCGCCCGCGATGATGGAACGTGCCACAGAGGAGGCGACGTCGACCGCACGCGGGTCGGTGAGGGCGGAGCGGAACAGCGCCTCCAGCCCGGGCGTGGCGTCGCTCACCGCGGCGGACAGGGTGCGCAGGCTGGACGCGAGCTTGGCCAGGTCGACCGGCTCGCGGTCCCCCGCGGTCTCCGCCATCGCCTCGCGCCAGTCGCCGACGGCCTTGGCGAGGCCGCCGGTGATCGTGTCGCCGCGACGGATCATGGCGTCCAGCCCGGTGACCAGCACGGCCAGCAGGTCCGCGTGCTCGAGAAGGTCGCACAGCGCGGCCGCGACCCGCGGATCCTCCAGCTTGGCAACGACGGCGTCCCCGGGCGAAGGGGCGATGAGGGTTGGGTCCAGGGTCATGGACGCCTCCGGACGATTGAGTCGCCGAACGGGTGAAAAACCGCGGATTTTTCTTTGGCCGCCAATGTTAGAAACACGTAACGCGCACTGGCTATCCAATGGACGCACCTATCATCACGAAAGCGAACACCTGACGCCATCAGGGCGAAGATCGTTTACGTGACATGGTCAGGGGGTGGCCGAGGGAGTGTCCCGGCTCGCCAAGTTCGGGTTCATCGACGCCCGCCGTACCGTCAACCCGGTGCGCCCGCGCGCCCGGTCCCGGGGCATTCCCCGCGCCCTGGAGCGGCACGAGCTCTTCTACACCGAGGACGTCGACGAGGCGGCCACGCTGATCGGCCAGGCGCTGTCGCCGTGCCGGCTCACCCTGGCCGGGTTCGGCGCCAAGGGCTTCGCCGCCACGATGCACGGGGTGCGGCTGCGGGACGTGTCCATGCTCTACCTCGACCTGCACGTCGCGGCCACGCTGGAGTTCCCCGCGGCCGGGCCGTACGTGGCGGTGCACATGCCGATGAACGGCCGGGCGCTGTGCGACGACGACGGCCGGTCGATCGAGGCGAACACCACCCGGGCGATCGTCACCTGCCCCGGGCAGCACGTGGTGATGCGGTTCGACCACGACTCGCCCCAGCTGATCATCCAGATCGGGGCGGAGGCGCTCAACGGCTACCTCACCCGGCTGCTCGGCCGCACGCTCACCCGGCCGATCGTGTTCGAGCCGCAGATGGACCTGATCACCGACACCGCGGTGCGATGGAACGGCGCGCTGCAGCTGCTCAACACCGAGATCTACCACTCCGGCTCGCTGGTGCAGCGCGGGCTCGGCATCGGCCCGCTGGAGGAGCTGATCATGAGCAGCCTGCTGTACGTGCAGCCGTCCAACTACTACGAGCAGCTGGTGCGGCCGCAGGGCAGGCCGGTGCGGCCGGCGGTGCGGCGCGCCCTCGACTTCATGGAGGCGAACCTCGCCGAGCCGATCACGATGAGCGACATCGCCCGGCACGTGAACATGAGCGTGCGGGCGATCCAGCAGGGCTTCCAGGCCGAGCTCGGCACCACGCCGATGAACTACCTGCGGGAGCGGCGGCTGGAGCGGGTGCGCGAGGAGCTCACCGACGCGATCCCCGCCGACGGGGTCACCGTCACCCAGATCGCCGAGAAGTGGGGCTTCTCCCACCTGAGCCACTTCGCCGCGCTGTACCGCAAGCGGTACGGCGAGTCCCCCTCGGACACGCTGCGCCGCGGCTCGGGCTCCCCGTCCTGATCGCCGGGCCGGTACGGCACCGCCGTACCGCCGCCGGGCGGAACCGGGGTGGCAGAGCGGCGGGTGGACCGGGTAACGTCGGCGCGCACGGGAGCGCACCGAGGAAGGCGAGGGGGCGTCCGTGCACGAACTGTCGATCTGCCGCTCGATCGCGGGCATCGTGAGCCGGCACGCCGCAGGCCGTCCGGTGCGCGTGGTGCACGTCCGGATCGGCCACCTGCGGCAGGTCGTCCCCGACACGCTCGCCTACTGCTGGTCGCTTGTGGTCGAGGACACCCCGCTCGCCGGCGCGGAGCTGCGGGTGGAGAGCGTCCCGGCGCGGATCCGGTGCGAGGACTGCGGCCGCACCGAGACGCTGGAGGCCCCGGTGCTGCGCTGCGGCGGCTGCGACGGGACCCGGGTGTCGATCCTTGCGGGCGAGGAGTTTCTGATCACCTCGCTCGAGCTCGCGGAGGCTTGAACATGGGACGGTTCCACCGGCACGACGACAACGACCACGGGCACGATCACGGGCATGGCCACGGGCACGATCACGGGCACGGGCACGACCACGGAGAGGTGCCCGGCGGCCGGTTCGGCGACGTGATCGGCGACCATTCCGGATACGAGACCGGAACCGAGCGGGTCACCGTTCTGGAGCGCATTTTCGGCGAGAACGAGCGCACCGCCGAGGCCAACCGCGCCGATTTCGACGCCGCCGGGGTGACCGTCGTCAACCTCATGTCCTCGCCCGGCGCGGGAAAGACCACGCTGCTGCGGGAGACGCTGCGTCGGCTGCACGACCGGCACCGCATCGGCATCATCGAGGGCGACATCGCCACCAGCCTCGACGCCGATCGCCTGGAGGGCTTCGGCGCCGCGATCGCCCTGGTCAACACCGATGACGGGTTCGGCGGCGAATGCCACCTCGACGCCCCGATGGTGCGCTCGGCCCTCCCCCGGCTGCCGCTTTCCGAGCTCGACCTGATCATCATCGAAAACGTCGGCAACCTCGTCTGCCCGGCCGAATTCGTGGTCGGCGAGCACGCTCGCGCGATGGTGTTCTCCATCACCGAGGGCGAGGAAAAGCCGCTCAAATACCCGGTGATGTTCCGCACCGCCGACCTCGTCCTGGTCAACAAGATCGACCTGCTTCCCCACCTCGATTTCGACCTCGGCGCCTTCTACGCCAATTTGCGCGCGGTGAACCCGAAGGCGGCCACCCTCGAGGTGAGCGCGAGGACCGGCCAGGGCCTGGACGCGTGGTGCTCCTGGCTCACCACGGTCACCGCCCGCTCCCCCGGCGCCGCCTGAGCCCGGCGGTGACCCGCCGCCCGCGCGAAAACCGTTTGCGCGCCGGAGCGCGGGTCCGTAGCGTCGGCCGCGTGATGGTCTTCGCGATGGCCGGCCTGCCCGGATCCGGGCCGGGCACGGCGATGCGTCCTCGCGCCCGCCGGGCCCCGGCCCGGCGGGACGCCCGCTGAGTCCCGCACGCCACCGCGCGGCCTTCCGGAGCCCCGCCGCGGGCTCCCGTACGGCCTGCGCGCGATCCCGGCTGCGCGGACTCGCCTCATGACGCCGTCATGACGCGTACCTGACGGTGCCCGGGGCCTCCGAGATCCCGTCCGTCGTCTCGGAGCCGAAAGGGCATCCTCGTGGCGCGTTCCGACGCCGACCATCGTCGTTTCCCTGCCGTTCCGGACCCGGCCGCGCCGGCCGCGTCCGGGAGCCTGCGGCGGCGCCTGCTGTCGCAGAACTTCATGATCGATCCCCGCGCGGTGGCGCGGGTGGTGGCCGCCGCCCGGCTGGGCCCCGCCGACCTCGTCGTCGAGCCCGGGGCCGGGGAGGGCGCGCTCACCCTCGCCCTCGCCCGGGCCTGCCGCCGCGTGCTCGCCTACGAGATCGACCCGGTGGCGGCGGCCCGGCTCGCCGCGCGCGCCCGCGGCGCCCGCGCGGTCCGCGTCATCCGCGGCGACTTCCTGCGCGCCCGGGCGCCGCGCGAGCCGTTCGCCGTGGTGGGGAACATCCCCTACCACCTGACCTCGGCGATCGTGGGCTGGTGCCTGCGCGCCGACGCGATGACCGCCGCCACCCTGGTCACCCAGGCCGAGTACGCCCGCAAGCGCACCGGCGGCTACGGCCGCTGGAGCCTGGTGACCGTGCGCACCTGGCCGCTGTTCGCCTGGCGCGCCGCCGGCCGCATCCCGCCGGCCGCGTTCCGGCCCGCCCCGTCGGTCGGCTCGGCGATCCTGCGCATCGAGCGCCGCCCCGTCCCGCTCGTGCCGCGGCGCGCGCTCGGCGCGTACCGGGCCATGGTGGAGCTGGGCTTCACCGGCCGCGGGGGCAGCCTGTTCGCGTCGCTGCGCGCCCGGCACGACCGCGCCCGGCTGCGCCGCGCGTTCGACCGGGCGGGCATCCCGCGGGACGCGGTGGTCGCCTTCGTCCACCCGGACCGCTGGGTCACCCTGTTCCACGAGCTGTGGCCGGGCTGATCCGCCGCCGGGGCGGCCCCGCCCGGTCAGGCGGGCGCCTGGCGGAGCCGGTCGACGCGGATGCCGCGCATGAGGATCTCGGCGGTGACCGTGGCGGCGAGCAGCGCCGCGAGCAGCGCGGCGCCGACGACCGCGGCGACCGGCGCCGGGGGCGGGTCGAACAGCAGCGGCGGGGTGACCGGCGGCCGGGCGAACTCGGGGATGTACGGCAGCGCCACCCGGGCGGCGACCGCGCCGGCGAGCACCCCGGCGACCGTGCCCGCCACGAGCGTGATGAGCTGCTCCAGCAGCAGCGCCGCGCGCAGCGAGCGGGCGCGCACCCCGGCGGCGTCGAGCGCGGACAGCTCGTAGCGGCGCCGCCGGGCCGCGGTGTACAGGGCGAGCACGGCCCGGCCGAGCGCGAGCGCGGCCGCGGCGAACGTGGCGGGCGGCAGCAGCATGAGCGCCAGCCCCGGGGCCTGGGTGCGGTAGGAGGTCACCAGGTCGGCGACCCGGCGCGGCTCCCCGGTCGCGATGCCCTGGGCGGCGAGGCCCGCCCGCACGGCGGCCAGGTGCCCGGGCGCCACCCACACCTCGAAGGAGACCCGCGGGTCGACCGACAGCGCCACCGCGTCGGCGACCGTCAGGTCCACCACGGTGCCGACCTCGTCGTGGCCGGGCAGCGCCGCGGTCTGCGCGACCGGGTGGCCCCTGGCCAGGTACGCCTGGTCGAGGCCGGGCAGGTAGTTGCGGGTGAGCAGCCCGTTGACGAGCACCGGCACCGGGTCGGGGTAGCCGGCCGGCTCGGCCCGCAGCCCGCCGTACGCGGCGAGCGAGAGCACCAGCCCGCGCTTCCCGGCCTCCGCGGTGCCCCGCCACCGCGCCGGGTCGGTGAGCCCGGCGTCGAGCGCCCGCCACCGGCCGCGCTCGCGCACCTCGAGGCCGGTGGCGAGGATGCGCAGCACGACCTCCCGCTTGGTGCCGCCGCCGGGCGCGACGATCGACACGTCGCCGCGGATCGCCCGCAGCTCGCACGGCTCGGCCCGGCAGCGCCGGGGCAGCGGCCACTCGGTCACCGGCCGGTCCGGGGAGCCGAGCGGCAGCGAGGCGCCCTTCGCCTCGCCGGGCACCTTCAGGTCGAGGTAGAGCTGGGCCCGCCAGTTGCGCGGCACCCGCACCGGCCGCATCCGTAGCCGGATGCGGTCCCCGGTGAAGGTGATCCGCGGCGCGGAGTCGGCGCGCAGCCGCGCGGCGAGCTCGGCGAGCGGCCGGTCGGCCCAGGCCGGGTCCCAGTTGGCGACGGCGGCGAACCGCCGCGGATCGGTCGCGATCATCTTGGGCGGCCCGGGTACGGCGAGCACGGGCGCGGCGCCGCGCCCCGAGGGGTCGGCGCGGGCCACCGCGGCGGCGAGCCCGGCGGCGCCGCCGACGCTGTCGGGGTTGACGGTGAGCACGGCGTCGGCGCCGTTGTGCGCGCGGGCGACGCGGCGGTGGTTGGCGTCGACCACCGCGGCGGCCGCGGCCGAGAACGTGGCCATGCCGAACGCGGCCGCGAGCACGATCACGCTCCCGGCGGTGGCGGGCCCGCGCCCGATCTGCCGCAGCGCGAGGAAGGCGGCCACCCCGCCGGCCCGGCGGGTGGGGCCGAACAGGCGCCGGGCGAGGAACGGCACGGCCCGGCAGGCGAGCAGCGCGGCGGCGACCGCGAGCAGCCCGGGCACGGCGAGCGAGCTCGCCCGCTGCCCGGAGGTCTGGGTGATGACGCCGCCGCCGAGCAGCTCCACCAGCCCGATCCCGGTGACGGCGAGCACGATCGCGTCGATCACCCAGCCGCGGGCCCGGGTGCGCGGGGTGCGCCGCCACTCCTCGGTGATCGGCCGCACCGCCATGTTCCGGGCGGCGATCGCCGCGGCGACGAGGCCGCCGAGCGGCACCGCGGCCCCGGCGAGCACGGCCGTGCCGTTCAGCGCCACGGGCTGCGGCACCGGCAGGATGCGCTCGGCGGCGAACTGCGCGGCCCGCTCGGCGACCGCGAGCCCGGCGGCGAACGCGGCCGCGAGCAGCAGCAGCGGCTCGGTGAGCGCGAACCGCCACACCCGCAGCCTGCCGTGGCCGCGCAGCCGGGCGAGCGCGATCTCCGGCCCGCGGGCGGTCACCAGGTCGCGGACGGTGAGGAAGAGCAGCAGCCAGCCGAGCGCGACGAGCTGCGCGATCACCACCAGGCTCGGCACGCCCACCCCGCCGCTCTGCGCGCGCAGCTCGGCGATGAGCGCCGGGACCTGGGAGACGACGATGAGGTTGTCCGGGCCGAGACGCTGGGTGAGCGCGTGGGCGGCCTCGAGGGCGGCGACGCCCCCGGCGGTGAACCGGGCCGGGTCGATCATGACGATCGCGGTGGACGTCCACGGCACGTTCTCCGGGGTGCGCGTCTCGCGGGCGGTCGCCGGGACGGTGAACAGCGCGTCCCCCCGGTCCCCGAACCCGGCGGTCTGCGGGAACAGGTTGCGGCCGAACCAGAACGGGTCGCCGGGCGGGCCGGGCCGGTAGACGCCGACCACCCGCAGCGGGGCGGGCCTGCCGTCCGCGCCGGCCACCGCGGTGAGCCGTACGGCCGAGCCGAGGCGGAAGCCGCTCGCCTCGCTCACCATGATCTCGCGGGCGGCCTCGGGGCACCGCCCGGCCACCGGCTCGACGTGCTCGCACTGGCCGTCCTGCCAGATCAGCGGGTACATGCGGCCGGTGCGGATCTCCGGGGTGACCAGCTCCATGCCGTCGATCGGCGGCAGCAGGAACGGGGCGCTCGCGGCGAGCTCCCGGGCCGATCCGGCGACCTGGCCGCCCTCGGAGCTGAGCCGCCAGCCGCGCCGCTCGGGCGCGGCGCCCTCCTGCACCCCGGCGCGGGCGAGCGCGGTCGACGCGGCGTCGGCGACGATCGGCCCGGCGGCGGCGCTCGCCACCGGCACGATCGCCACGACGAGCACGAGCAGCGACGGCCAGCGCCGCTCCCACAGCCCGCGCAGCAGCATCCCGCCGCCGAGGGCGATCCGGGCGGCCGCGGCGGCGATCCGGCCGGTCACGGCTCCGCCCTCCGCAGCGCCACGCCGTCCTCGAGCGGCTCCACCCGCACCCGGCTGCCGGGCGGCAGCAGGTGGTGGTACTCGGGCGGCAGCTGCAGCGCGCCCTCGCGGCCGACGACCACGAGCTCCTCGCCGCGGCGGCCCTCCGCGCCGACCCGCCCGTCCCGGATCGTGACGGTACGGCCCAGCGCCCGGCTGACCGCCTCGTCGTGGGTGACCGCGACGACCGTGGTGCCGTGCTCCGCGGCGGTGGCGCGGGGCAGGGCGATGACCGCGCGCCCGGAGGCGGCGTCGAGCTGGCTGGTGGGCTCGTCGGCGAGCAGCAGCCGCGGCCGGTTGGCGAGCGCCACGGCGACGGCGAGCCGCTGCTGCTCACCGCCGGACAGCCCACCGGCGGGGCGGCGCACCCCGGCGAGCCCGACCCGCTCGAGCAGCTCGGCGATGCGGCGCCGGTCGGCCCGCCGCCCCCGCTGGGCGAACGCGACGTTCTGTGCCGGGGTGGCGTACGGGATGAGGTTGCGGGCCGGGTTCTGCAGCACCACGCCGATCTCGGCGGCCCGCAGCCGGTCGAGCGCGGCCTGCGGCAGCCGGGAGACCTCGGTGCCGTGCAGCCACAGCCGCCCGGCGCTGGGCCGCAGCAGCCCGGCCATCAGGCACAGCAGGGTCGACTTGCCCGCCCCGGACGGGCCGAGCAGCGCGACCGTCTCGCCCTCCTCGACCGCCAGGTCGACGTCGCGCAGCGCGACGACTTCCAGATCGCGGGTCTTGTAGATCTGCACGATCCCCTGGCACCGCACCGCCGCCGTCACCGTGCCGTCACCTCCGTGGCGTGCCGGTCCGGCTCACCGGGCCGGGGAGCCCTGGGCTCGGGGCACGGCGGCGCGCAGCTCGATCACCCGGTCGCAGCGTCCGGCCACCTCCGGGTCGTGGGTGGCGATGATCAGCGCGGCGCCGCGGTCGGCGGCGGCCATGAGCTCGTCGAGCACGAGCGCCCGGTGCGCGGCGTCCTGTTCCGCGGTGGGCTCGTCGGCGAGCAGCACGCGGGGGCGCAGGGCGAGGGCGCGGGCGACCGCGACCCGCTGCTGCTGGCCGCCGGACAGCTCCTCGACGAGGTGGTCGGCGTAGCCGGCGAGGCCCAGCCGCGCCAGCGGCTCGGCCGCCTCGGCGATCGCCCGGCGGGGGTCACGCCCGGCGGCGCGCAGCACCACCTCGATGTTCTCCGCGGCGGTGAGCAGGGTGAGCAGGCCGTACGCCTGCAGCACGAGGGCGATCTCGCGGCGCAGCCCGGGGTTCTCGGCGAGCGGGACGCCGCCGACCAGCACCTGGCCGCCGGCGGGCGGCAGCAGCCCGGCGAGGGTGGTGAGCAGCGTGGTCTTGCCCGATCCGGACGGCCCCATGAGGGCGAGCCGTTCCCCGGCGTGCACCTGGAGCGTGAGGTCGGTGAACAGGTCCCGGCCGCCCGCCCGGCAGTGCAGGGCGTGGCAGGCGAGCGCGGGCTCGGGCATGCGCGCCTCCGGCGGAGTCGTTGACGGCCCTGTCCGACTCCCAGTCCAGATCGGCTTTGTGTGCGCCGGAGGACGCGTTCATCACGAACACGTCACAAATACACGTCACAGATCGCGCCCCGTCATCCGGCCGTCCGCGAAAACGCCTGCGGCGGGCATGACAGAGCGCATGACCGATCCCGGCGGGGCGCCGCTGGGCGCACCACCGCGGGTACGGCCCGGCCTGCGGGGTGCCGGCCCCGCCGGCTCAACACGTCCTCTGACTGACGGTTGCGTAGGAAGGCCGGGCATGCGAAGATCGTTGCGCCGGTGGCGTATCAGCCGCTCTGCTGTGCCCCCACGCTCTGCAGCGCCTCGGTGACGATGGGCTGAGGCGCGGTCTGCCCGGTGTTCTCCGGCTCGTTCCCGCTCCGCACGGCGGGCTCGGGCTCGGCCTTCGCGACCGGCGGGCAGGTGCAGAACCCGTGGCGGACGATCAGGTTGGCGCGCTCGACGCTGTAGGCGGAGCGCTCCTGCACCACCGGAACCCGGCCACAACGGTCGCACAACTGAATACTCATCGGCGTCGTCCTGTTTTCCGTAACGAGTGGGACAGCAGGGTGGTCGGCGTGGCCGCGGACGTCCGGGCCGGATGCGCGGCGACCGGCGCGCAGGCATCGGTTGCCCACTTCATCCTGCCTCACCGTCTCTCGCAACGGGCCAGCGCTCGTCATCCGGATTTCCCGGTCCGAGTCCCGGGAACACCGTCCCGCCAATGGTCTCATCGGCACGCCCCGGCGGGGACTCCGACACGGTGTCCAACCCTGCCAGAATCCGGCCGAAATAACGGACAAACGTCTCAAAAGTGAGCTTTTTCACCCACCTTCCGCCGGTCGGTTGATGCGCCACCCCGCCGCACGCGCCGGGCGCGGCGGGCACGCGGACGGGCACCGGGCCGCCCGCCGACCAGGGTCGTGCCGATCGGCGGGTCCCGGCACCGGGCACGCCCGAATCTATGATTACAAAACAATAACGAAGACCGTCGTGGATGCGCATCATTTCCCGCGAGCGGGGCGCATCCGGGCTCTTCCGTGCACCCGGGCGTGCGGTTTCGCCGCCTCGCCGGCCCGATTTCCGTGCGGGGTGGAGGCGCCTCGTGCCGGCCGGTCGCGGCCGTCTTCCACGTTCCGGCCAGGTGTCGCGCACACCCGGCCGACGCGGCCCGGCATGACCGGCGGTTACGCGCGGGCCGGGCGGGTGAGCCTGGTGTTCCGCGCGCGAGCGGGTTCCGGTGGCCACGGCGGGCATACGCGGCCCGGGGCCGCGATCGGCGGCACGGCCGCCGCGCTCCTGGTGGAACCGGGCGGTGCGCTCGGCCGTGCCGGGACCGCGGGCATCGCCCCGCGGCACCGGATCTGCCATCCGCGGCAGGTGAGCCGGTGGCGCCGCTTCCCGAACCCCGTCCGGCAGGCCTGGCCAGCGGCCGAACCCGCCCTGAGCGCGCCCACGCCGGCGACGGCGAGGCCGATCGGATCGAACGCGGCCGCGGGCACGCGGAGAACGCCCGGCATCCGTGACCGCGACGACCGTCGGGCGCGCCTCGGCGCGGGGCGTTCGCCTGAGCGGGCCCCGAACGGCCGCGAACAGGCCGATCGCGGCCACGCACGCCACCGGGCGGCCCGTGCCTGCCACCACGACCTGAGGCGAGAACGGCCGGCCGCCGCCCGGCGGGCATCGTCGGCACAGCGTGGCGACCACGGCGCGGGCCCGATCCCGGCGGGCACCCGCACCGCCCCGGCGGACGGCGGGCACCCGGGCCGGTGACGCGGTCACCATGGCGGGCCCCCACGAAAGCGGCCATCGCGACACCCGGGTCGTGGTCACGATCGCGCCCTAGGGCGAGGGGCGGCCCGGCCGTACGGCTAGGCGTCCCGCTCCTGCGGGTGGGTGGCCAGCGGCTCCACCGTGATCGTCATCCACGGGAACATCGGCAGCGACGCCAGCGCCTCGTGCAGCTCGGTCGCGTCCGCCGCCTCGTACAGGCCCACCGTCCCGGTCGTGCCCGGCACGCGCCACAGCCGCTTGAGGATGCCCGCCTCGCGCAGCTCCTTGGCGCGGGCGCGCTCGGCGCGGCGCAGCTCCTCCCGGCGCTCGGGCGGCGTGTCGGGGGGAAGGTTGTTCACGGTCCGGACGAGGAACTCCACGTGCTCTCCCGGTGATCGCAGGGCGGTCGACGGTACGGCCGGTCAGGACTCGGCGATCTTCAGCAGCAGCCGGGCGAGCTCGGCCGGGGCGGTGACCATCGCCTCGTGCCCGGTCTCCAGCTCGTACACCGGCCAGCCGCGCTCGCGCGCCCGGTCGGCGTGCCGCTGGAACACCCGCATCCAGCTCACGCACTCGATGAACGCGGCCGGCACCCGGTCGACCGCGCCGGTGAGGCGGAGCCGGTCGGTGTAGGTCTTCCACGGGTGGGGGGTGAGCCGCGGGCCGAGCCAGTCCACGTCGGCCTGCTCGGTCACGCCGAGCACCTGCAGCGAGCGGACCGGCACCAGCCAGCCGAAGCCGCGCTCCCGGGCCGACTCGGCCCAGTGGTGCGCCACCTGCTCGGGCAGCAGCTCGCGCGCCGCGTCGCCGTCGTCGCCGACGAAGGCGTCCAGGTAGACGCGCTTGGCGACGGCGTCGGGGCGGCGGTCCGCGACCCCGGTGATCACCTGGCCGGCGTAGCTGTGCCCGACCAGGATCACGTCGGACAGCCCGAGCGTGTCCAGCACCCGCACCACGTCCTCGATGTGGGTGTCCAGCCCCACCATCGGGGACAGCAGGTGGGCGCGCTCGGACAGCCCGGTCAGGGTCGGCGTGTGCACCTCGTGGCCCGCGGCCCGCAGGTGGGGGGTGACCCGATCCCAGCACCAGCCGCCGTGCCAGGCCCCGTGCACCAGGACGAACGTACTCAACTCGATCCGCTCACTTCCGCCAGGACGGCTCCTCGTCGGCAACTCGTCGGCCCCGGGGCCGGCGGTCCGCGGCCGTGGTCCCGGGGCTCCCCCGGGCACCCGAGACACCCGGGGGACCCGGGAGGCGCGGCCACGCCGTAGGACCATGGCAGCGCCGGTGCACCACCCTAGGCCTCCGGCCGCCCGGCCGAATCGTCCCGATGTCACCCAAGAGGCGACCATCCGTACCGGTCGCCGCTACGTCATCCGTCGCACCCGATCAGGTGCAGCCGATCGGATCCGCCGCACCCGATCAGCCCGGCGGCGGGATCAGGCCCTCCTTGATCGCGAGCAGGGCGGCCTGGGTGCGGGAGGACAGCTGGAGCTTGCTCAGCACGTTGCTCACGTGGGTGCGCGCGGTGCGCTCGCTGATCGCCAGGCGCGCGGCGATCTCCCGGTTGGAGAAGCCCTGCGCGACCAGGGTGAGGATCTCCCGCTCCCGCGCGGTGAGCGCGGACAGGCCCACGTTCGGGGAGACCATGCGCCGGGTGAGCTGGCGGGCGACCGCCGAGTCCAGGTGCACCTCGCCCGCGGCGGCGGCCCGGATCGCGGTGACCACCTCGTCGGGGTCGGCGTCCTTGAGCAGGTATCCGGCGGCCCCGGCCGCGAGGGCCGCGTGCACCCGCTCGGCCTCCCCGAAGCTGGTGAGCACCACGACCTTCACCTCGGGGTAGGACTGGACGATCGCGCCGGTCGCCTCGACCCCGCCCATGCGCGGCATCTGCAGGTCCATCAGCACCACGTCGGGCAGGGGTTCGCCCATCGTCTGCCACTGCCGCAGCCGGGCGAGCGCCTGCTGGCCGTCGCTCGCCTCGCCCACCACCTCGAGGGTGGGCACGGTGTCGACGTACGCCTGCAGGCCGCGCCGCACGATCGCGTGATCGTCGACGATCATCACCCGGATGACCTCGGGCAGGCCGTCTTTTCCGGTCAACGCGCGCTCTCCGCTTCCTTTACCGTCGCGTCCTCCCCCGCCGGATCCGCGGGGTCGGCCTCCAGCTCGTCCTCCGGCCCCGGCAGCGACGTGCGCAGGTGCGGGAGCGTCACGGCGACCGTCCAGCCGCCGGTGGGACGCGGCCCCGCCGCCACGCGGCCGCCCCAGCGCTGCGCGCGCTCCCGCATCGACACCAGGCCGAGCGAGCGCCTGCCGGGCTCGGCGTCGCCCCCGCCCGAGCGGCGGCCGCGGCCGCAGCCGTTGTCGGAGATCTCGACCACCAGACCATTGTTCCGCGCGCCCGGGCCACCCCGGCGTCCGCCCCCCGCGGCCCATCCGCCCGGGGCGACCTCGGACAGCGGGTCGAAGCGGATCACCACCTCGGTGGCGTTGGCGTGCTTCACCACGTTGTGCAAGGCCTCCTGGATGATGCGGTAGAGGTCCTCCTGCTCGTCGATCCCGGCGTCGATGCGCAGGCCCTCCGGCACCTGGATGTCGATCTCCAGGCCGGTGCGCGCCCGCAGGTTCTCGGCGTGCGCCCGCACCGCGTCGATCAGGCCGTGCTCGGCGAGGTCGAGCGGGCGCAGCTCGTAGACGAGCCCGCGCAGGTCCGCCAGCGCGCTCTGGCTGAGCCGGGCGAGCTCCTCGGCGCCGCGGCCGATGCTCGCCAGGTCCGGGTCGGGCCGCTCCAGCTGGGCGCGCAGCGCCTTGGCCTGCATCCGCATCGAGAACAGCTGCTGCACCACCGAGTCGTGCAGGTCCCGGGCGAGGCGGCGGCGCTCGTGCGAGCGCATGTCCGCCAGCAGCGCGGCGGTGTCGATCGCCACGGCGGCGTGCCCGGCCATCGCCTCCAGGAAGGCGAGCGAGCCGGGCCCGGGGTCCTTGCCGGGCAGGTAGTAGGCGTTCATCACGCCGACCGCGCGGCCCCGGACCAGCAGCGGCATCGACACGAAGCAGTCCCAGTCCGGGTAGTCCATGATCTTGTGCAGCGGCTCCCAGCGCGGGTCGGCCATGATCGCCGGCTTGCGGTGCGGCACCACGATCGGGCGGCGGGTGCGGTAGGCGTCGAGGAACCGCACCTTGGCGCCCCGGCGCCGGCAGGCGGCGAGGCGCTCGGTGAAGTCCCGGGCGTCGCCGAACCCGGCCATGCCGAGCACCCGCAGCTCGCCCTCGGGGTCGTCGAGGGCGAGGATCTGCACGGCCGAGATGTTCCGCGTCATCACCACCTCGCGGGCGACGGCGTCGAGGGTCGCCCGCAGCGAGTAGAGGTCGGCGACGCTGGAGGCCGCCCGCACGATCGCGGTCAGCCGCTCCTGCTGCTCCAGCGCGTCGGTGACGTCGCTGAACCACACCGCGTACCCGGTGCCCGGGATCGGGGAGATGCGGTACTCGAGCTCACGGGTGCGTCCGTCGCGGGCGGGCCAGGAGACGTGGCCGCCGTCGAGGGGCGTGGACAGCTCGAAGGGGCTCTTCCGCCCGAGCAGCTCCTCTGCCGGGCGGTCCAGGATGCGCGCGGCCGCGGGGTTGAGCAGGGTGAACCGGCCCGCCTCGTCCAGCACCGCCAGCCCCCCGCCGGAGACGTCCAGCAGCGCCTTGACCGCGGCCTCGTCCAAGGCGCCTGGCGGCGGGGCGGCGCCGACGAAGGAAACCACCTCGCTGCCACCTCTTGCCTGATCAAAAGGGCCCGGCCGGCCCGCCGGGCCGGTTGCAGCCAGCGTACTACAGTGCGCAGAGCGTCCGGTTTGTCACGCTTGGCCGCGTTCGCGGAGGCGGAGCAGCGCCCGCAGCGGCCCGCCCGCGTCCGGCAGCGGCGCGCCCGGGCCGGGCCCCGCCTCGCCGGCCGCCGCGCGCACGGCGACCACGGCCGCGAGCGAGGCGGCGGCGAGCCCGGCGACGTACACCGCGACCGGGGTGGCCGAGCCGGAGGCGAGGGTGAGCGCCGAGCCGACGAACGGGGTCACCGCCCCGCCGATCACGCCGCCGGCGGCGTAGGCGAGCGAGATGCCGCCGTACCGCACCCGGGCCGGGAACATGCCGGCGAACAGCGCGCCGAGCGCGCCCGCGGGCACGCCCTGGACGATCGCGGCCACGCCGAAGGCGGCGATCGCCGGGCCGAGCCGGCCGGTGTCGATGAGCGTGACCATCGGGACCGGCCACAGCATCGCGCACGCCGAGCCCGCCAGGTACACGGTACGGGGCCCGATGCGGTCGGCGAGGCGCGCGGCGCCGAGGATCGCCGCGGCCCACAGCGGTGTGGACAGCAGGATGAGCGCGAGCAGCGTGCCCCGCTCGAACCCGGCCTGCCGGGTGCCGTGGCCGAGCAGGTAGACGGTGACCAGGTGGCCGAACGCGGGCGGGGCCGTGGCGGCGATCGCGCCGAGCACGAGGGTGCGCCGGTGGCCGCGCAGCAGCTCGCGCAGCGGCGCGGGGCTGATCCCGCCGGTACGGCGCAGCCGGGTGAACTCGGGGGACTCCGGCAGGCGCAGCCGGGCGCGGAAGCCGAGCACGATCAGCACGGCGCTGAGCAGGAACGGCACGCGCCAGCCGTAGGCGAGGAAGTCGTCCTCGGGGAGCAGGGCGGCGGCGAGGAACGCCAGGTTGGAGGTGAGCACGCCGATCGGCCAGCCGAACTGGGCGAACGACCCCCACAGCGCGCGCCGGCCGGGCGGGGCGTGCTCGGTGGCGATGAGCACCGCGCCGCCCCACTCGCCGGAGACGCCGAGGCCCTGCACCACGCGCAGCAGCACGAGCAGCACCGGCGCGGCCACCCCGATCGCACCGTAGGTGGGCAGCACGCCGATGAGGAAGGTGGAGCCGCCGGTGAGCATCAGGGTGAGGATGATCATGGGTTTGCGCCCGGCCCGGTCGCCGAACCGGCCGACCAGCGCCGCGCCGAGCGGGCGGGCGAGGAACCCGGCGGCGAAGGTGGCGAAGGTCGCCAGGGCGGTGGCGACCGCGTCGAAGCGCGGGAAGAACAGCTCGCCGAACACCAGCGCCGTGGCCACCGCGAACACGTGGTCGGCGTACCACTCCAGCGACGTGCCGACGAACGCGGCCGGGAACACGCCCCGCCGCGACGGCTCCCCGGCTCCGGCGCGGGGCGCCGGGTGGAACGCCCAACGGGACAACCCCGAACGGGACACCGAGTGGAACGCCCTGCGAAAGGACACCGCGTGCCGCTCCCCTTTCCCGCGGCGGCCCGGCCGTGCGGCGAACCGCCGGCAGGGCGCGCCGCCTGTCACGATCTTCACCGGCGTACCCGGCTCTGTTAGCGTCGTTCTTGGTGGAAACCTATCCCGCCCGGCGCTTCCGTACGGCAGGCGCGCTGCTCGGCGCGGCCGCGGCGCTGGCGGCCCTCACGGTGTGGGCCCCGCCCGCCCCGGCCCGGGCCGAGCTGTCGGTGATGACGTGGAACGTGTGCACCGCGACCAACCCGGTCTGCGGGCTGTACCGCGCCGACGAGCACGAGCTCGCCCGGCGCATCGCCGAGCGCGCCGTCTCCGGGCCGATCCGGCCCGAGGTGATCTTCCTGCAGGAGTTCTGCACCGGCGCCGCGCGCGCCGTCGAGCTGCGGCTGGAGCGGGCCACCGGCCGGGCGTGGAGCATGCGGTGGTGGGCGCTCACCTCGGCCGACGGCGCCCCGTACCCGTGCCGCCCGGACCGCCGCGGCCGCTCGCGCGGCGCGCAGAGCATCGCGGTCGCGGTCGCCGAACCCGAGCACGCGGTCGACTTCACCGTGCACCCGCTCCCCGCGCCGCCGTGGTACGTGCGGCGGGCGGCCCAGTGCGTCACCATCCGCGCCCGGCGGGTGCACGCCTGCGGGGCGCACCTGTCCGCGGGCACCCGCTACGACGACCGCGGGCCGGGCGCGCCGTACCGGACCCGGCAGATCGCGCGGCTGCTCGCGCTCGCCGCCAAGCCCGGTCACCACGTGGTGTTCGGCGGCGACCTCAACGTGGCGCCGCCCGACGCGGCCCCGCACCGGCCGGGCGGCGACGCGGTCGCCCCCGCCTACCGCGACTACGCCGAGTGCGACCAGGCCGGCCCGGCCCGCACCGGGCGGTGGACCTACCACGGCGACGGGATCCGGGCCAAGCTCGACTACCTGTTCGCGGCGCGCGGCCGCATCCGGGCCTGCCACCTCCCCGAGGCGGACCGGCTGTCCGACCACCGCCCGCTCTACATGCGGGTCGCGCTGTGACCGCGCCGCCGCCCTCCGCGCCGGGCCGTCAGGGCGCGCCGGCCGCCCGGCGCCCGGCGACGGGCCCGGTCGACTCGCGGATCACCAGCTCGGTGTCGAGGCTCGCGACCGTGGGGGCGGCGCGCTCGGCGGCCGACTGCACCAGCAGGTCGACCGCGATCCGCCCGGCCGCGGCCGTCGGCATGGCGATCGTGGTGAGCTTGGGGCGGTTGAGCCGGGCGGCGCCGATGTCGTCCACGCCGACCACGCTGATGTCCTCCGGCACCCGCACCCCGCGCTCGTACAGCCCCTCGATCAGCCCGAGCGCGACCAGGTCGTTGTAGGCGAGCACGGCGGTGGCGCCCGAGGCGAGCACCCGCTCGGCGGCGGCGAGCCCGCCCTGCTCGGTGGGGGCGTTGGGGCCAACCACCACCACCTCGACCTCGCGCGCGGCGGCGGCCGCGGCGCGCATCCGCCGCCCGGTCCACGAGCCGCGCGGGCCGAGCACGAGCGCGATCCGGCGGTGGCCGAGCCCGGCGAGGTGCTCGAGCGCGCGGCGCGCGCCGGCGCCGACGTCCATCAGCACCGCGGGCATGCCGCGGATGCGGCGGTTGACCACGACGAACGGCACGTCCTCGCGCAGCCGCTCGATCGCCCGGTTCGACAGCCGGGGGCTGCACAGCAGCACCCCGTCGACCTGCCTGCGCAGGGTCCGGATGAGCTCCTCCTCGGTCCGCGGGTCCTCGTCGGTGTCGGCGACGTACACGTGGTAGTCGTGGACCCGCGCCTGGGCCTGCGCCGCCTTGATCAGCGGGGGGAAGAACGGGTTGGCGATGTCGGCCACGATCAGGCCGATGTTGTGGGTGCGCCCGGTGGTCAGCGCCCGCGCGGCGCGGTTGGGCCGGTAGCCGAGCCCCTCGGCGACGGCGAGCACGCGCGTGCGGGTCTCGGCGTTGACCAGGTGCGGCGCGGAGAAGGCGCGCGACACCGTGGAGACGTGCACCCCCGAGGCCCGGGCCACGTCGCGAATCGTCACCGCCACGTCCGCCCTCCCCTTCTCCTCCGATCCGAGCATATTGTGCAAGCGGTTGCATACCGTCGTGTCACCCGCCGGGCCGGTCGGCCGTTCCGCCGGTCCCCGCCGGATCATTCTCCGTGGTTTTCCATGGCTGTCCCCGACGCCCCCGATCGCCGGGCGGGGCCCGCCGTACCGCTGCTTGACGCACCACTCGGTGCCATTGATACTTTGTGCAACCGGTTGCAGTCCAAGGCAAGGGGACGGGAGGCCGGATGGCACGCGTCCTGGTGACCGGAAGCGCCGGGCGGCTCGGCCGCAGCGTCGTCACCACGCTCGCGCGGGCCGGTCACGAGGTGATCGGCGTCGACCCCGCGCCGGGCACGCCGGAGCAGGCCGCCGAGGTCCTCCCCGCCGACCTCACCGACCTCGGCGAGGCCTACGCGGCGGTGGCCCGGTACCGCCCCGACTCGCTCGTCCACCTCGCCGCGATCGCCGCCCCCTTCGCCCGCACCGACGCGGTCACCTTCCGCACCAACACCCAGCTCGCGTTCAACGCCTGCCAGGCCGCCTCCGCCCTCGGGGTGCCGCGCGTGGTGATCGCCAGCAGCCCGACCGTGATCGGGTACGGCGCGCCGACCGGCTGGACGCCCCGGCGGCTGCCCATCGACGAGGAGCACCCGGCCGAGCCGTGGCACGCCTACGGCCTGTCCAAGCTCGTCGCCGAGCAGACCATGGCCGCGTTCGCCCGCGCCCACCCGGGCACCCGGTTCGCCGCGGTGCGGCCCTGCTTCGTCGTCGCCCCCGAGGAGTGGCACGGCGCCCCCACCCAGTCCGGCCACACCATCGCCGAGCGGCTCGACCGGCCCGAGATCGCGGGCGTCTCGCTGTTCAACTACATCGACGCCCGGGACTGCGCGGAGATGATCGCCGCCCTGCTCGACCGGCTGCCCGGGCTGCCGAGCGGCGAGGTGTTCTTCGCCGGCGCGGCCGACGCGCTCGCCCGCGAGCCGCTCGCCGACCTGCTCCCCCGCGTCGTCCCCGCCACGGCGGGCCACGCCGCCGTGCTCACCGGCACCCGCCCGGCGTTCTCGTCGGCGAAGGCCGAGCGCCTGCTCGGCTGGACCGCGAAGCGCAGCTGGCGCACCGAACTGGCGATCTGAGGAGATGTGATGCCCCTCGCCGGAGTCCTGTTCTTCCCGGTCACGCCGTTCGCCCCGGACGGCGCGCCGTCGCTGGACGCGCTCACCGAGCACGTGGCGCGCGGCATGGAACACCGGCCGGGCGGGGTGTTCGCCGCCTGCGGCACCGGCGAGTTCTCCGCCCTGTCCGAGGCCGAGCACGCGGCCGTGGTGCGGACCGCGGTGCGGGCCGTGGCCGGGCGCGCGCCGGTGTTCGCCGGCGCGGGCGGGCCGTACGGCGCGGCGCTCAACCAGGCCCGGGCCGCCCGCGAGGCCGGCGCCGACGGCCTGCTGCTCATGCCGCCCTACCTCGCCGCCGGACCGCACGAGGGCCTGGTGGCCTACGTGCGCGGCATCGCCGCGGCGGGCCTGCCGGTCATCCTCTACCAGCGCGGCGGCCTCGTGCTCACCCCCGAGCAGGTGGTCGAGCTCGCCCGCGTCCCGGGCGTGATCGGGCTGAAGGACGGCGTCGGCGACATCGACCGCATCCGCCGCACCGTGCTCGCCGTCCGCCGCGAGATCGGCGACGACTTCACGTTCTGCAACGGCCTGCCCACCGCCGAGCTCACCATGGACGCCTACCGCGGCATCGGGGTGGAGCTGTACTCGTCGGCCGCGTTCGCGTTCGTGCCGGAGATCGCCGTCGCCTACCACTCCGGTCCGCCCGAGCTGCGCGAGCGGCTGCTCACCGGCTTCTACGAGCCGCTGGTACGGCTGCGCGCCCGCGTGCCCGGCCACGCGGTCTCCCTGGTCAAGGCCGGGGTCCGGCTCACCGGGATCGACGCCGGGCCGGTCCGGCCCCCGCTCGCCGACCCCTCCCCGGAGGACGTCGCCGAGCTGGAGGCGCTGATCGAGCACGGCCGCGGCCTCCTTGAGTCATGATCACCGAGCTCCGGGTCACCCCGCGCACCGTCCCGCTGCCCCGCCCCTGGGGCCCGGACGTGCCGGTGAACCACGTGCTCGTCGTCGAGGTGGTGCTCGACGACGGCCGCACCGGCACCGGGTTCTGCTGGACCCCGCGGGTCGGGGCCGCGGCGGTGCGCGCCCTGCTGGAGACCGACGTCCGCGACGCGCTGCTCGGCCCGAGCCGCACCCCCAGGTGGTGTGGGACCGGCTGTGGGCGCACCTGCGCGAGGCGGGCGCCGGCGGCGTGACCACGATCGCGCTCGCCGGGGTGGACCTCGCGCTGTGGGACCTGCACTGCGGCGAGCGCAGCCTCGCCGACGTGCTCGGCCGCCGCCGCGCCGCGGTCCCGGTGTACGGCAGCGGCGTCAACCGCCACTACACCCTGGAGGAGCTCGTCGCCCAGGCGCGGCGGTGGAAGGCCGCCGGATACCCCGCCGTGAAGATCAAGGTGGGCCTGCCCGACCTGCGTGAGGACGTCGAACGGGTGGCGGCGGTCCGCGAGGTGATCGGCCCGGACGTCGCCCTCATGGTCGACGCCAACCAGCGCTGGGACCTGCTGCGAGCCCGCCGCGCGATCGAGGCGCTCGCCCCGTACGGCCTGCACTGGGTGGAGGAGCCGCTCCCGGCCGACGACGTCGCGGCCCACGTCGAGCTGCGCCGCAGCGTGGACGTGCCGATCGCGGTCGGCGAGAACGTCCACACCGGGTACGGCTTCCGCGACCTGCTCGCCGCGGGCGCGTGCGACGTGGTGCAGCCGAACGTGGTGCGGGTCGGCGGCATCACCCCGTTCCTGCGCATCGCCGAGCTCGCCCGCGCCTACGACGTCCCGGTCCACCCGCACCTGCTGCCCGAGATCTCCGGCCAGCTCGCCTGCGCCCTCCCCCTCCCCTGCATGGTCGAGGAGGTGGAGGACGCGTCGTTCGCCGCGCTCGGGTTGCTCGCCGAGCCGTACCCGGTGGAGATCGCCGGCGGCGAGCTGCGCGCCCACCGGGGGCCGGGCCTGGGCCTGCGCTGGGCCTGACCCGGCCGGCCGGATGCGGGACGGCGCGCCCGGCCGGTTCACCGTCCGGTCAGGCCGCGATCGTCACACCACGATGAGGTCGCGGGGCCGGTTGTTGACCCGCTCGCCGCCGGTCTCGGTGCAGACCACGATGTCCTCGATGCGGGCCCCGTGCCGGCCGGGCAGGTAGATGCCGGGCTCCACGGAGAACGCCATGCCCGGCGCGAGCGGCTCGGTGTTGCCCGCGACGATGTACGGCTCCTCGTGCACCTCCAGGCCGATGCCGTGGCCGGTGCGGTGGATGAAGTACTCGCCGTACCCGGCCTCCTCGATCACCCGGCGGGCGACCGCGTCGATCTCCTCGCACGGCACCCCGGGCCGCACCGCGTCGCACGCGGCCTCCTGCGCGGCCTGCAGCACCTTGTAGTAGGCGACGAAGTCCTCCGGCGGGTCGCCGACCACGTAGGTGCGGGTGGAGTCGGAGCAGTAGCCGCTCGGCATCGGCCCGCCGATGTCGACCACCACCGGCTCCCCGGGCTGGATCACCCGGTCGGACACCTCGTGGTGCGGGCTTGCGCCGTTCGGCCCGGAGCCGACGATCACGAACTCGGCGGCGACGTGCCCGGCCTCGACGATCGCCGCGGCGATGTCCCGGGCCACCTCCCGCTCGGTACGGCCCGGCTTGAGGAAGTCCGGCACGAGCGCGTGCACCGCGTCGATCGCCGCGCCCGCCTCGCGCAGCGCCGCCACCTCGGCCGGGCTCTTGCGCATGCGCAGCTCGCGCAGCACCGTCCCGGCGAGCTCCTGCCGGGCCCGCGGCATGGCGTCGCGCAGCCGCAGCGCCTGCATCGCCCACATCCGGTCGGCGAGCCCGACCCGCTCGACGTCGCCGAGCCGGGCGGCGACGAGCGCGTAGGGGTCGTCGGTCTCGTCCCAGGCCACGAACTCGATGCCGAGCCGGGAGGCCGGGGACTGCTCGGCGGCGGGCAGCTCGAGCCGGGGCACCACGAGGAACGGATCGCCCTCCGCGGGCACCACCAGGCAGGTCAGGCGCTCCAGCTGGGTGGCGTCGTAGCCGGTCACGTAGCGCAGGTCGGGCCCGGGGGTGAGCAGCAGCGCGTCCAGGCCGTTGCGCGCGGTGGCCTCGGCGACGGCGGCCAGCCGGGCAACGGGATACAGCTCCATCGACTCCGTCGTCACAGGGCCAATCTAGACCACCCGGCGGCCGTTACCGACACCCGCCCGCCGCTCGCCCGGATATCCCGAAACGGCCTCGCGACCCACCCGCGACCGGCTACACTCCGCTGTTAACCGATCACTTGACGTTCGTTTATCGCCTTCTTGGCCGTACGTTGAGAGCGAGCCCCATGGTCGGCGCCGAGGGCCTTCACCCCTCCACCACCACCGCCCCCTGCGAGCCTGATCCGGCGCCGGGGCGGCCGCCGGCGTCCCCGCCGGACCTCGACCCCCTCAGCCTCGCGGACCTCGCGGATCTCACCGACGCCCTGCCCGCGGACCTCGCCGCGGACGGCGACGGGCGTCCCGAGGCCCCGCCCGGCGGCGAGGGCGCGCACCCCCCGCCGGACGACTCCCCGCACCGGGCCGGGCCCGCCCTGCCCACCGCGCTGGTCCGGGAGGCGCGCGCCCACCTCGGCGGGCCGTACGCGCACGCCCCGCTGCCGATGGCGCCGCCGCCGCACGCGGCGCAGCTCGCCCACGTGCAGCGGCTCGGCGAGATGGGCTGGTGCACCTGGGAACTCGGCACCGGGGACGCCGCGTGGTCCGAGCACGTGTACGTGATCTTCGATCGGGCGCCGGGCGAGGGGCCGATCGGGCTCGACGCGCTCGCCGGCCACGTCGTGCCCGCCGACCGCCCGGACTTCGACCGGGCGCTGCGCCAGGTGCTGGCGGGGGCCCGCGCCCAGGCGCGGTTCCGGGTGCGCACCGCCCGCGGGCTCCGCGTGCTGCGCGCCGTGCTCGACCCGGTGACCGGCCCGGACGGCACCGCCCGGATCGTCAACGGGGTGGTCCAGGACATCACCCGCCGCGCCGAGGAGCGCCTGCTCGCCGACGCCCTCAGCGACGCGATCCTGCCCCGGCAGGGGCCGGTGATCGACCTGCCCGGCGTGCGGGCCGCGGTGCGCTACCTGCCCGCCGAGCGCGCCACCGGGCTCGGCGGCGACTGGTACCTCGCCTGCCGCGCCTCCCGCGGCCGGGTGCTGATCGCGATCGGGGACGTCTCCGGGCACGGCCGCGACGTGATCGCCCCGATGGCGCGGATCCGCTACGCCGTCGACGCGTTCGCCTTCACCGACGCCTCCCCCGCCCAGATCCTCGCCTGGCTCAACGAGCGGATCTGGCACTCCCACGACGACACCACCGCCACCGCCCTCGCCGGGTACCTCGACCCGGTGGCCCAGGAGTTCACCTGGGCCCAGGCCGGGCACCTGCCGCCGATCCTCGCCGGCGGCGGCGAGGCCCGGCTCCTCGACGCGCCCGAGGGCGTGCTGCTCGGCGCCGACGCCGCCTCCGGCTACGAGGTCGCCCGGGTACGGCTGCGCCGCGGCGACACGCTGCTGCTCTACACCGACGGCCTGGTCGAGCGCCCCGGCCGCGACATCGACGAGGGCCTCACGCGCACCCGGCTCGCCGCCACCGCGCTCACCGGCGGCGACCTCGCCGCCGGCCTCGACCGGGTGATCGACGCGGTCGGCGGCACCAACCCCGCCGACGACGCCTGCCTGCTCGCCGTACGGCTGCCGCTCAGCCTCGCCTAGCCGCCGCAGGGTGCGACCGGCCGGCGCGGATGCGAGGATGGGCGGCATGGCCGGGCTGATGCTTCTCGACACGCCGTCGCTGTACTTCCGCGCCTTCTACGGGGTGCCCGAGTCGCTCACCGCGCCGGACGGCACACCGGTGAACGCGGTGCGCGGGCTCATCGACATGACCGCGACCCTGGTGCGGGCGCACGCGCCGGACGAGCTGGTGGCGTGCATGGACGCCGACTGGCGGCCCGCGTTCCGGGTGGCGGCGATCCCCTCCTACAAGGCGCACCGGCTCGGCGACGGCGGCCGGGAGCAGGTGCCCGAGGCGCTCGAGGCGCAGCTCCCGGTGATCGAGGAGGTCCTCGACGCGGTCGGCATCGCCCGGGTCGGGGTGCCCGGCTACGAGGCCGACGACGTGATCGGGACCTACGCGGCGCGGGCCACCGGCCCCGTCGACGTGGTCACCGGGGACCGCGACCTGTTCCAGCTCGTCGACGACGCGCGGCCATGCCGCGTCCTTTACACAGTAAGGGGGATCCGTAACCTCCAGGTGGTCGACGAGGCCTACATCACCGCGAAGTTCGGCATCCCCGGCCGCGGCTACGCCGACTTCGCGGTGCTGCGCGGCGACCCCAGCGACGGCCTGCCCGGCGTGCCCGGCGTGGGCGAGAAGACCGCGGCCGCGCTCATCACCCGGTTCGGCTCGCTCCGCGGCGTGCTCGAGGCGCTGGACGCGGGCGGCGGCGAGGGCTTCCCCGCGGGCAGCCGCGCCCGGCTCGCGGCCGCCCGCGACTACCTCGACGTCGCCCCGGCCGTGGGCAAAGTCGCCCGCGACGTGCCGCGTCCGGGCGGCGACGCGGGCCGGGCGCGCAAGGCCGGCGACCCCCGGCGGGCCGCCGCCCTCGCCCACCCGTG
>QGUZ01000235.1 GCA_003242605.1 Actinomycetota bacterium | reverse complement strand
GGCTCGGGGTCGGCTCGGCCGGCGTGGGCGAGGCGGCGTCGCCGCCGGGCTCGGGACTCGGGGTGGCGGCCGCGTACGGCCCGGCGTCGCGGCGGCCGGCCGGCGACGGGCCGGGGGTGAGGAGGGCGGCGAGCGCGACGCCCGCCGGGACCGCGGCCACGAGGCCCGCGGCGAGCCATGCCGCCGCGCGGCGGTGACGGGGGCGTCCGGCACCCGCCCGCGACTCCCCGCCGCCGCTTTCCCCGTGCCGGTGCCGTGGCGACATCCTCCGACCTCCGTTTTCACCTGATCAACCGGCCCTCACCGGCGGTGCCGCGCATTCGATATCCCCATTCCGGCCGCGGCTGACGCGTCGTTTTCGGGAACCGGTCGCCTTCGCGTTCGCCCTGGCCGGACGGGGTGACCGAACCGGCGGAACGGCGAATCCGGCGTTTTCCGCCCGCAATTCGAATAGGCCGGTGTTTTTCCGCTCAGCCTTCGCACTCCAGCGGGCCGACGGTCGACGTGATGCGGTATGCGTCGTCGATCGTCACGAGCGTGTTCCCCTCCCACACCACGGTGTCGCAGTCGGAGTCGACCGGGCCGTACACCCAGGACTTGTCCACCAGGGCGTTGTCCCGCACGATCGCCGTGCCCTTCACGTTGCGCACCTGGATCGAGTAGGTGCCGCCCATGACGAGGTTGCGCGAGACGATCACGTCCTCGGCCTGCTCGTCGGTGATGAAGATCGGGGCGGTGATGTCCTTGGCGAACCGCTGGTCGACGGTGTTGTGGTCGAAGATGAGGCCCTTGCCGGTCTTGTAGGTCTGGATGCCGTCGGAGTGGTCCCCCGGGTTGGAGCAGAGCAGCACGTACGAGTCCCGGATGACGATGTCGTCCCCGGACGCGTTGAACCCGTCGCCGTGCCCGCGCACGTGCACCCGCTCGGCGGTGTACCGCGCCGACCCGATGCCGGGCGCGGTGAGGCAGCCGTCCTCCGGCCCGACGATCGAGTCCCGGATCGTGAACCGGTAGGCCCGGCCCGAGTAGTAGCCGAGCACGCCGCCGTCGATGCGGCTGTTCTGGATCACCACGTCGTCGGCGACGATGAGCAGGTCGGTGGGGATGTGCACCCCGTCGAGCACGGTGCCCGGCTTGTCCACCCGATAGATGCCCTCGTAGTTCGGCTCCAGGCGGGTCAGCCTCGTCCCCGGCGGCACCCCCGTGGTCTCCGGGGTCGGATGCTCGGCCCGCGGCTTCGGTGCCGGGCTGCCGGCCGGGCTCGCCGCCGGGCTCGCGGCGCGGTACGGCGTGGCCGCGGGCGCGGCCTCGCCCGGCCGGCAGGCGGCGGCGAGGACCGCCGCGACGAGGAACGCGAGGACCGGCGCGCGTCTCGCCATCGCCACCCCCGTCACCCCGCCGGGCGCGGCTCGCCGACGAGCCGCGCCCGCAGCTCGGCCCAGCTCCCCGCGGTGCGGTCCCGCTCGCTCACCACGGTCACCGGCAGCGGCCAGTCGATCGCGAGCTCCGGGTCGTCGTAGCGGACCGTCACGTCCTCCGCGGGATCGTGCGGCCGGTCGATGCGATAACACACGTCCGCCTCCTCGGTGAGCGCCTGAAATCCGTGCAGCATGCCCGGAGGCACATAAAGCGACACGAATTTCTCGTCGTCCAGCACGACCGAAAACCGCTGCCCGAACGTCGGGGAGTCCGGCCGCGCGTCCACCACCACGTCGTACACCGCGCCCCGCGCGCACCGCACGAGTTTCGCCTCCCCCCGGCCGATCCGCCCGTGCATGCCGCGGACCACCCCCCGGCGCGACCGGGACTGGCTGTCCTGCACGAACGGCTCCAGCCCCAGCTCCTCGGCGAGCGCGGCGTCGAAGGTCCGGGTGAACAGCCCCCGGTCGTCGCGGTGCGGCGTCGGGACGAACAGCAGCACGCCCTCGAGCGCGGTCCGTTCGACTCTCACTGTTTCTCCCTATTTCAGGATGACATTCGGAAACCGGCCGACGGAATGAACGGGGAAAACTCGGGAATGTGACGCGGAAAGCGAACGCGGTATGCAGCGAAACGGTAGTGTGTCCGATGCCCGGTGGCGAGGACCGCGCCCGCGAAACCCGCGTGTCCGCCGCCGGCGGTACGGCCGCGCCCGCGCCGCCGTACCCGGGCGTGCGCCGCCGTCCCCTCGCCACGGGAGGAGCACCGGTGACCGAGCCGATCGCCGCGGTCGTCGTGCCCGCGCACAACGAGGAGGCCGTGATCGGCCGCACCCTGGACCGCCTGCTCGCCGGCGCGCGCCCCGGCGAGCTGCGCGTCGTGGTCGTGCCGAACGCCTGCACCGACCGCACCGCCGAGGAGGCGAGGAAGGCGGCCGCCCGGCACGCCCCGGCCGTCTCGTCCGGGGACCAGCGGCCCGCGGCGGGCGGCGTGCTCGTCGTGGACACCGACGTCCCGTGCAAGCCGCCCGCGCTGCGGCTCGGCGACGCCCACTGCGGCGGCGTGTTCCCCCGGGTCTACCTCGACGCCGACGTGGAGCTCACCGCCGAGTCGGTGCGCGCGCTCGTGGCGGCGTGCGCGCGGCCCGGCGTGCTCGCCTGCGCCCCGGTGCCCGAGCTCGACCTGACCGGCGTCGGCCCGGTCGCCCGCCGCATGCACCGGGTGCACGAGCGGCTCGTCGCCCCGCACCGCGCGCTCGCCGGGGTGGGCGTGTACGTGCTCACCGCCGAGGGGCACGCCCGCGCCTTCCCCATCCCGGACGAGGTGATCTCCGACGACGGCTGGGTGCACCGCAGCTTCGCCCCGCACGAGCGGGCCGTGGTGCCCGAGGCCCGCTCGCTGGTCCGCCCCGCCCGCACCGTCCGGGCCCACCTGCGCCGCCGGGTCCGGGTACGGCTCGGCAACCGGCAGCTCGACGCGCTCGGCCTGCCCGCGTGGGAGCCGCGGCTGCGCCTGGCCGACCTGCTCGCCCTGGTACGGCGGCGCGAGGCGGCCGTGCCCGACGCCGCCTGCTACCTCGCGGTGCAGCTGCTCGACCGGGCGCTCACCGCGGTGCGGGCACGCCGCGGCGGCGCGCCCGCGTGGGGCACGGACGCGAGCACCCGGGTCAGCCACGGCCCCGCCGCGGCGGCTTCGCGTACGCCGCCTCGTACGCCGCCAGCAGCCGGGTGACCGACCGCTCCCAGCTCAGCGGCCCGGTCACCCGGGCCCGGCCGATCTCGCCCATCACCCGCCGCTCGTCCGGGTCGTCGAGCAGCCGGGCGATCAGCTTGGCGAACTCGCCCTCGTCGTTCGGCGGCGCGTACACGGCCGCGTCCCCGGCCGACACCCGCGCCTCCTTCAGGTCGAACGAGACGATCGGGCGGCCCATCGCCATGTACTCCAGCACCTTGTTCATCGTGGACACGTCGTTGAGCGGGTTGCTCGGGTCCGGCGAGAGGCACACGTCGGCCGTGGACAGGTAGCGCAGCAGGTCCTCGTCCGGGATGCGCCCGGTGAACTCGACCAGGTCGCCGAGGCCGAGCTCGCGGGCGAGCGCGACCATCGCGTCGAAGGTGTCCCCGGCCCCGATGAAGACCGCGTGCCAGTCGGTACGGCCCAGCTCGTCGCGGAGCCGGGCGAGCGCGCGCAGCGCGTAGTCCACCCCGTCCTGCGGGCCCATCACGCCGAGGTAGCAGAGCAGGTGCGGCTTGCCCCGCTTCAGCTCCGGCTCGGGCGGCACCTGCCGGAACCGCTCGACCGCGGGCGCGCTGCGCACCACGAACACGTCCTCGGGCCGCTTGCCGCCGCGCAGCACCGCGGCCTGGCGGTAGCTCTCGTTCGTGGCGATCACCACGTCGGCGGCCCGGTAGGTGAGCCGCTCCAGCAGGCACACCGCCCGGTAGAGCAGGTCCTGGCCGCGGCCGAACCGGGACAGGTAGAGCTCGGGCACGAGGTCGTGCTGGTCGTAGACGAACCGCGCGCCCCGCCGCCGCAGCGGCCGGGCCGCCAGGAACAACAGGTCGGGCGGGTTGCAGGCGTGCACCACGTCGACCGGCCCGACCTTCCGGGCGAGCCGCAGGGTGTGCCACAGCGCCAGGCCGTACTCGCGCACGTAGCCGAGCGGCCCGCCGGTCGCGGGCCGGAGCGGGTAGCGGTGGATGTGCACGCCGTCGAGCAGCACGTACGACTCGGTGTCCCGCTTGGCGCCCTTGGGGCAGATGACGTGCACCTCCCACCCGGCGTCGCGCAGCGCCGTGCTCTCCTGCCAGACCCGCCGGTCGAACGGCACCGACAGGTTCTCCACGAGGATCAGCGCCCGCCTGCGCCGCGGCGCGCCGGCGCCGCCGGCGGGCGGCTCGATGCGGTCGGGGGTCGCGTTACCAGCCAATGCCCACGTATCCCGGGTCGGCCCGGCGCGTCTCCGCGTCGGGGAGGCGGACAAGGTCGACGATGATGCGGTCGCCCGCGCGCTCCAGGGCGGCGAGCACGGCGTCGTCGGTGCAGCCGATCACGCACACCTCGGCGTGGTCGAGCACCGCGTCGGCGTCGTTGGTGAGCAGCTCGCCGAGGTGGGGGAGGCGGCTGTCGATGTACTCGCGGTTCGCGCCGATCAGCCGGGACAGCGACACCCCGGCGTCGTAGATGCGCAGGTCGTACCCCTTGCCGAGGAGCCGCTCGGCGAGCTCCACCAGCGGGCTCTCCCGCAAATCGTCGGTGCCCGGCTTGAACGACAGCCCGAACAGCCCGATCTTGCGCCGCCCGCTCGCGGTGACCAGGGCGAACGCGCGGCGCAGGTGCTCCTCGTTCGACGGCAGCACGTTCGCCAGCAGCGGCACCGACACGTCGGCCCGCTGCGCCGCGTACACCAGCCCGCGCAGGTCCTTCGGCAGGCAGGAGCCGCCGAACGCGAACCCGGGCCGCAGGTACGCCGGGCTGATGTTGAGCTTGCGGTCGGCGAGGAAGACGTCCATCACCCGGTGCGAGTCGATGTGGAACGCCTGGCTGATCGCGCCGAGCTCGTTGGCGAAGGCGATCTTCAGCCCGTGGAAGGCGTTGTCGGCGTACTTCGACAGCTCGGCGACCGGGATCGGCACCCGGAACACCGGCCCGGGCAGGCCCTCATACAGCGCCTCGACCACGTCGCCGCTCGCCGGGTCGTACTCGCCGATCACGGTCTTCGGCGGGTCGAAGAAGTCCCGGACGCTGCTGCCCTCGCGCAGGTACTCCGGGTTGACCGCGACCCCGAAGTCGGTCCCGGCGACGAGCCCGGAGGCGCGCTCGAGGATCGGCACGAGCAGGCCGGTGCAGGTGCCGGGCAGCATCGTGCTGCGGAACACCACGGTGTGCCGCGGCCCGGTGCCGTCCGGGGCGCGGGCCTGCGCGCCGAGCGCGGCCCCGATCTGCTCGGCGACCCGCTCCAGGTACGTCGTGGACAGGCTGCCGTTCGGCGCCGAGGGGGTGCCGACGCAGACGAGGGACACCTCGCTCGCCGCGATCGCCTCGGCCGCGTCGAGGGTGGCCCGCAGCGCGCCCTCGGCCACCACCCGGGCGGTGAGCTCGCCGATCCGCTCCTCGACCAGCGGCGCCTGCCCGCGGTTGATCATCTCGACCTTGAGCGGGTTGACGTCGACGCCGATCACCTCGTGCCCGCGGGACGCGAGGCAGGCCGCCGAGACGCAGCCCACGTAGCCGAGGCCGAACACGCTGATTCTCATCGATCGCCTCCGTCGGTCACCGGGTCAGGGCGCGAAGCCGCCGTACGGCGCCGCGTAATCGCGGGCCGAAGGCCGACGCCTTCGCGGCCGAGATCATCGAGTTGCGGGCCCTCCGCAGCGCCCGCCGGGCCGGGTTCCTCGTGACGAGGCCCTGGCACACCCACGTCTCGCCGGTCTTCGCCCGGCGCTTGTACTCGTCCTCGCCCCGGCCGAGGTCGATGCGCTCGACGCCGAGGGCGGGGGCGGCGGCGACGAGCTCGCGCAGCAGGATCCAGCCGGGCCCGAGCGCGGCGAACGCGGGGTCGTAGCAGGGGAACCACCAGTGCAGCACCCGCCCCGCGCGGATCCCGAAGTGCGCGGCGATCAGGTGCGGCCCGGCGTGCAGGGTGGAGAGCACCCCGCCGAACGAGCCGTCCCGGGTGTGCAGCAGCCGGGCGAGCAGCGCGACGTTCCGCGGGTCGGCGAAGTGGTCGCGCACCCCCGTGGCCGCGTACTGCCGCCGCTTCAGCTCGATCAGCCGGTCCAGGCACGCCTCGTCGAGCGAGGCGGCGACGAACCGCACCGGCCCGTGCAGCCGCTCCGCCTTCGCCGCCCGGCGGCGCGCCTGCGCCATGTTCTCCCGGCCGCTGCGGGAGGCCCGGCCGAGGTAGCCGGGAAGGCCACCCGACACGTCCAGGTACGGCGAGACCCGCCGGCCCTCCACGTACGGCTCGAAGCCGGCGTAGCCGTCGAGCAGGTGGTCGAACGCGAACGCGCGCACCCCGCCGCCGAGCAGCCGCAGCGGCGGGAACTCGGCCCCGGGCGGGATCACCGGCCCCTGGAAGTCGGCGGCGGGCCACCCGGCGGGCCGCAGCAGCGACCGCTCCCGGTGGCACGGCAGCAGCGCGCACACCCTCCCGGCGCGGTCCCGGCCCACCACGACCTGCACCGGGCGGCCGGTGGCGTGCACCGCGGCGGCGAAGCCGGGGTGGAAGTAGGGGCTGTCGAGCATCGGGTTCGCCGCCCGCAGCCGGTGCCAGGCCTCCAGCTCCTCGCCGCCGAGCGCGTCGAACGGCACGGTGCGCCAGGCCACCGGGGGGCCGGGGAGCCCGGCCTCGGCCGGGCCGCCGCGCCCGGGCCCGGCCGGCGTGGCGGCGTCCCCGCGCGTTGGGCCGGTCATCGTCACCTCCCTCGGTCGGGCGGGTCACCCCGCGAGCGTGCGGACGCGGCGGGACGGCAGGACGAGCGCGGCGATCGCCGCCCGGGACGTGCGGCGGCCGGCGAGCGCGCGGAGCGCCTCGCCGAGCGCGACCGCGAGGAAGTAGGCGGCCGAGGCGACCGGCCCGTGCCGCCGCGCGAACAGCCGCACCTTGTTCACCACGAGCAGCGACGCCAGGCGCGGGTCGACGCCGGAGGCGCCGCCGATGTGCTCGGCCACGGCGGCGGGCTCGTACCAGAGCGTCCAGCCGTGGTCGGCGGCCCGCAGCGCGTACTCGGTCTCCTCGCTGTAGAGCAGGAACGACTCGTCCCAGTCGCCGATCTCGCGGATCAGGTCGGTGGCGACGAGCATCGCCGCGCCGGTCGCCCACACGGCCGGGCCGGGCCGTTCGTACTCCCGCGGGTCGGTGACGAGCTCGCCGAGCCGGGCGACCCGCCCGGCGAGGCGGCCGCCGATCAGCGCCTCGGCGAACGCCCGCCCCACCGTGGGCATGCGGCGCAGCGACGGCTGCAGGCTGCCGTCGGGGTTGACGAGCTTCGGCACGGCGATGCCGACCCGGCCGCGCAGCGCCGCGGCGAGGCGGGCGAGGCTGCCGGGCCGCAGCCGGCAGTCCGGGTTGAGCACGCAGATCGCGTCGAGGCCGTCGAGGTCGAGCGCGGCGACGCCGGCGTTCACCGCGGCCGCGTACCCGGCGTTCCGGCCGACCTGGACCACGCGCACCGGCAGCGTGTCCGCGGCGGCGCGGGCGATCGCCACCGAGTCGTCGGCGGAGGCGTTGTCCGCGACGACCACGGCGGCGAGCCGTACGCCCGCGGCGCCGTCCGGCAGCGCCGCGAGGAAGCCGCGGAGCCCGGCGGCGCGGTTGTGGGGGACGATAAGGGCGGGGACCGCGGGTCCGGGGTGGGCTTCGCCGGATCACACGGGACCGCCCGTGGGGGGGAGGGGGGACAGC
>QGUZ01000234.1 GCA_003242605.1 Actinomycetota bacterium | reverse complement strand
TGGGGGGGCGGGGGTGCGTCCCGGCCCCCGCCCGCCCCCCGGGGGGGCGGGGGGGGGGCGGGCCGGCCGGGGCGGCCCCCGCCGCGGCCGGTCCGGCGGCGCCGTGGGCCGCCCCGCTCCGTCCGGAGGCCGCCTGCGGCCGTGCGCCGTGGCGGGCCCGGGGTGGGCGGTTCGCGCCGCGGCAGCCGGTCCGGGCCCGCGGTCCGGCACGGCGAGGCGGGTCCGGGCGGCCGGACGGGCATGGCGTGCCGGGGCGCGCCCGGGGATCGGATCGTGTGCCGGACTCCGCAGCGGGGCCCGCGCCGTCGCCCGCGTCCGGCCCGGCCTCGGCCGTGCCGTACCCGCACACGGCCGGTGCGGCCGGCGGCCGTGTGCGCTCCGCGGCGCGTGGACGCGGCATCTGAGCCTCCCCACAGGCGCGCGAGAACTCCGCGGGCGAGCCGAAGCCTGCTGAATAGGCGATTCCTCTTAAATCAGGTATTTGGCGGTTTACCCGTTGCAACGGCGGCGTAAGCGCTGTCTTCGGGAAGGCCCAGGCGAAGGCCGTGGTGCGCGAAGCACCCCTTCGCCAGGTAAATGTGGCAAATGCTCAGCGTGGAGGGGTTGCACGCGAGCGCCCGGGCTGACCACAGTAGGGGACCGTGGGTGCTGGGGCGAAGAAGCGGCGGGATGCGGGCGCGAAGGCGCGGCGGCGCGCGAAGCGGACTCCTACCGCGGCTTCCCCGCCGGTGCCCGCGGGCGCCGAGGCCGAGGACCGCACCGGGCCGCACCGAACCGGCCACCCGGAGGGTGAGCCGGAGGCGCGGCGGTTCGAGGCGTTCGGCCGGGTGATGGCGGCGCTCGCGACCGAGGCGGAGTTCATGCAGACCAGCCGGGACCTCACCTGGTGGCAGGGGACCGAACAGGACTGGAACATCGAGTGGCGCGAGGGGCCGTACGCCTCTGACGTGGCCGCGATGCTCGCCGCCCGGATCCCCGTGCCGGTGGACTCCGCGGGCCGTACCGACCGGTCGAGCGCGGCCGTCACGGTGCTCGGCGTGCCGTTCACCCTGCGCGCGATCGACCCGCTGGGCCGGGAACGCCCCGCGGCCCGGACCGGGCTGTGGCGCCTGGCCGCCGCCCTCAACACCTCGTACCACGACTCGCCGCGTCAGGCGGTGGCGCGCCGCCACTGGGAGGAGCTGCTCGGCGGCTGACCCGCCCGCGGCGCGTCGCCCCGATTCCCCCGTCCCGATTCCGAAATCCCCCGCGGTCCATCAGTGACCACCGCCGGTGACCGGGTCACGCCGGCGGTGGCGCCCGAGCTCGAGGGGGAGCCATGTCCGTGTTGTCGGATGACAACAGCCCGTTCACCCACTACGAGGCGCTGGAGCGCCGCTGCCGCGGCATCATCCGGCATCTGGTGCTCTCGGTCGCGGCCGGGGCGGCGGCCGGTGTGATCGGCACGCTCATCCACCTGAGCGGTATCCGGCAGGTGGAGCTCGCCTACGATCCCTACGCCTACTTCGCGCTCGCCGTGCTCGTCGGCCGCACCGCGGCGGGCCTCGGCTGGGCGGCGCTGTCCGCCACCCTCGCCGCGCTCGCCCCGCTGATCCCGGCCCTCGCCGGGATCGGGCTCGCCGGGCATGCCCGGGACGCGCTCGGCGGCGATCCGGACAGCCTCAACATCCTGCTGCTCGTGCTCGTCGGCTTCGGCCTCGTCGGCTACGCCGCGCGCGGCCCGGGGCTCGGCGCCGACGTCGCGGCCGGGGCGGCCGCCGGGGTGCTGCTCGCGGACGTCGGCGGCCGGGCGGTCCCCGGCCTGCCCGGCGTCATCCCGGCCTTCCTGCCCTGGCCCGCGCTCGCGGTGACGCTGCTGCTGCTCGTCCTCGTGCTGGCGCTGCGGCGCACGCCGTGGTCCCGGCTGCGCGCGCTCGCCGTGGCGGTGCTGATCGCCGGAGGCTATCTGCTCGTGCTCGGCCTCGCCGGGTGAGCCCGCCGCACCGGGCCGATCGGCCGGCGCGGCGGGCGATGACCGACCGGTGACCGGGCCGCGACCGCGCCGATGGCCGGGCCGGTTACGCTGCTGCGCCACGGCACGTCCGCATCCCGCGCCACACCGGTACCCCGGGCGCGGAATCGCGGCGCGGACGCGGCCGCGAAGTCGATAGCCTTGAGACAGTCCGTCACGACCCACCGAGGAGTAGCCGTGCTGCTGCGAATGTCCACCCTGTTCCTGCGCACCCTGCGCGAGGATCCGGCGGACGCTGAGGTGCCGAGCCACAAGCTGCTGGTCCGCGCGGGGTACATCCGCCGCGTGGCCCCCGGCATCTACTCCTGGCTGCCCCTCGGGAAGATGGTGCTGGACAACATCGCGCAGATCGTCCGCGAGGAGATGAACCGGATGGGCGCCCAGGAGGTGCTCTTCCCGGCGCTGCTCCCGCGGGAGTACTACGAGGCCACCGGCCGCTGGACCGAGTACGGCGACACGCTGTTCCGGCTGAAGGACCGCAAGGGCGCCGACTACCTGCTCGGCCCGACGCACGAGGAGCTGTTCACCGACCTCGTGCAGCGGGAGTACTCGTCGTACAAGGACTACCCGGTCATCCTCTACCAGATCCAGACGAAGTACCGGGACGAGGCGCGCCCGCGCGCGGGCATCCTCCGCGGCCGCGAGTTCGTCATGAAGGACTCCTACTCCTTCGACCTCGACGACGACGGCCTCAAGCGCTCCTACGAGCTGCACCGCGAGGCGTACATCCGGATCTTCGACCGGCTGGGCCTGGAGTACCGCATCTGCTCGGCGATGTCCGGTGCGATGGGCGGCTCGGCCTCCGAGGAGTTCCTCGCGCCCGCCGAGAACGGCGAGGACACCTTCGTCTCCTGCCGCGAGTGCGGCTACGCGGCGAACGCCGAGGCGGTCGTCACCCCGGCGCCGCCGGAGGTCACCGCCGAGCACCCGCCGATGCAGGTGCTCGACACCCCGGACACGCCGACGATCGAGAGCCTCGTCCAGGTCGTCAACGAGAAGTACGGCCTCGGCATCACCGCGGCCGACACGCTCAAGAACGTCGTGGTGAAGGTGCGCACGCCGGGCTCGGACGAGGTCGAGACCCTCGTCATCGGCGTGCCGGGCGACCGCGAGGTCGACTTCAAGCGGCTGGAGGCCGCGCTCTCGCCCGCCGTACCGGAGATCTTCGAGGCCGAGGACTTCGCCAAGCACCCGGGCCTGGTGCGCGGCTACATCGGCCCGCAGATCCTCAAGGACCTCGGCATCCGGTACCTCGTCGACCCGCGGGTGGTGACCGGCTCGTCCTGGGTCACCGGCGCGAACGAGCCGGGCAAGCACGCCGCCCACGTCGTCGCCGGGCGCGACTTCGTCCCCGACGGCACGATCGAGGCGGCCGAGGTGCGCTCCGGTGACCCGTGCCCGCGCTGCGGCGGCGCGCTCTCGCTCGACCGCGGCATCGAGATCGGGCACATCTTCCAGCTCGGCCGCAAGTACTCCGACGCCGCCGGCCTGGACGCGCTCGGCCCGGACGGCAAGCCGATCCGGATCACCATGGGGTCGTACGGCATCGGCGTCTCCCGCCTGGTCGCGGTGCTCGCCGAGCAGGGGCACGACGAGCTCGGCCTGGTCTGGCCGCGCGAGGTCGCCCCGGCGGACGTGCACATCGTCGGCACCGGCAAGGACAACCAGATCGAGGTCGCGGTCCGGCTCGCCGAGGAGCTGGAGGCGAAGGGCATCCGCGTGCTCGTCGACGACCGCCAGGGCGTCTCGCCCGGCGTGAAGTTCAAGGACGCCGAGCTGCTCGGCATGCCGACCATCCTCATCGTCGGCCGTGGCCTCGCCTCCGGCGTGGTCGAGCTGCGCGACCGCGCCTCCGGCGAGCGGCAGGAGGTCCCGCTCGACGAGGCGGTCGACCGGGTCGTGGCGGTCTGCCGCTCCTGATCGGGCTCTGCTGGTCGGGCTCTGCTGGTCGGGTTTTCCTGGTCGGACTCGATCCGGGCGTCCGCGCGCGTCGCGGGCGCCCGGCTTCGCGTTCCCGGGGCCCGGGCTACTTCCAGCCGGGGAAGTCGGGGATCTGCGGGCGCCAGCGGTAGGCCCGGGTGGTGCTCTCCTGCATCGCCGAGGCGGCGAGGCCGCGCAGCGAGGCGTCGTCGACCGCGACCAGCTCCAGGTAGGCGGCGGTGACCCGCTCCTCGACGAGCGCGGCGAGGCGCACGCAGTCCTCGGCGGTGCGCACCGGGAACGGCAGGTCGTAGCCCGCGGCCGGCTCGGTCGGGGTGCCGCCCCGGGAGATGATGAGCTCGCGCAGCCGGTCGCGGCGCGCCCGGTGCGCGTCGAACGCGGCGGTCGCCTCCCGGCGGCGCGCCCCGTCGGTGCGCGCGCCGACCACGCCGTAGGCGTACACCGCGGCGTGCTCGGCCTCCAGCGCCTTGCGCAGTCCCTCCAGGGCGTCCACCATCAACTCCGCTCGTCCTGCCTCGGCACCCGGCTCACTTCGACCTCGTGGCGGCCAGGGCGACCACGTGCGCGGCCTCGCACGCCCCGATGCACGCCACGAGCTGGGCCAGCGAGGGCGAGACGGTGGCGAGCTGCCGGGGCCGCGCGGCCGCCGCGGCGCGCTCGGCGGCCCGCAGCCGGTCCACCGTCACCACCTGCGCCGACGGGGACGCCGACGGGGACGCAGAGGGGGACGCCGCCGGCTCGGCCGAGCCGGCGCCGGGGCCGGCGGTGGCGACCGAGGGCGGCGCGGACGGGCTCGCCCCGGACGCGTCCGCTGGGTCCGGGGTCCGCCCGGACGGCGTCGGGGTCACCCCCGGCGGCAGCCGGCGCCGCAGCTCCTCCAGGTGGGCCCGGTGCCGCCGCTCGAACGGGCGCAGCGTCTCGGCGAGCTCCGGATCCGCCGCCGCGGCCTGCCGGTAGAGGGCGATGAACCGCTCCTTGCCGGCGATGAGCTCGCCGAGCAGCGCGACGTCCGGATCGGGCCGAGCGGGCCTGGCGACGGGCCGGCGCTGCTCGGAGCATCCCGCGCTCGCGATCGCCGCGGCGGCGGCCGACCCCGCGGCCGCCCCGCGCAACAGCCCCCGCCGGGTCAGGCCACGCTCATGCACGGAATGGTCTCCTGGTGCCGTCGATCGTTCCGGCCCACGGCGCCCGCCGTACCGGCCCGGCGGCGCTGCGGCCGCCCCGGGCGTGGCGGGGCTCGGTGGGCGAGGTTCGTGTAAGACAGCATCGTACGGCGCGTCGCACCCTGGTCGTCCGACCCACGCTCGTTCGCCCCCCTGGTGTCGATAGGCTGGGGCCATCGGGGCGAGGTACGCCCCGGGCCGTCCAGCGACGGCCGCGCGCGCATGGGAGGTCGGATGGGCAGCGAGGCTCGGCGCGACCGCCTGAAGAGGCTCATCGAGCCGGTGGTCGCTGCCGAAGGGCTCGACCTGGAGGATGTCACGATCACGCCCGCCGGGCGGCGGCGCCTGCTCCGGGTGGTCGTGGACAAGGACGGCGGTGTGGACCTGGAGCACATCGCCGAGGTGAGCCGGTTGGTGTCCAAGACGCTCGACGCCCATGACGACGCGCTGGGCTCCGGCCCGTACGTTCTCGAGGTCACCTCGCCGGGGGTCGACCGGCCGCTCACCCTGCCCCGGCACTGGCGACGGGCCCGCGGCCGGCTGGTCAAGGTGGAGACGGTGACCGGCGCCTCGTTCGAGGGGCGCGTGCTGGCCGCGGACGACACCGGCGCCGAACTGAACGTCGCGGGCACCACGCGGCGGGTCGAGTACCAGGAGGTCGCCCGCGCGCGGGTGCAGGTGGAGTTCCGCCGTCACGACGACGTTGCCGATGACGATGGCGTAGACGATGGCGACGAGGGCTAAGGGGGAGCCTTGTGGACATTGACATGAGCGTCCTGCGCGCCCTGGAGCGCGAGAAGGACATCTCCTTCGACCTGGTCGTCAAGGCGATCGAGGACGCCCTGCTGATCGCCTACTTCCGCACCGAGGGCGCGGCGCCCAAGGCGCGGGCCGAGCTCGACCGGGAGACCGGCCACGTGACGATCTGGGCCGCCGAGCTCGACGAGGAGGGCCAGGTCGTCCGGGAGTACGACGACACGCCGAGCAACTTCAGCCGGATCGCCGCGACCACGGCGAAGCAGGTGATCCTCCAGCAGCTCCGCGACGCCGAGGACGAGATCAACTTCGGTGAGTTCGCCAGCCGCGAGGGCGAGCTGGTGTCCGGCGTCATCCAGCAGGGCAAGGACCCGCGCACGGTCCTGGTCGACCTCGGCAAGATCGAGGCGATCCTGCCGCACCACGAGCAGGTGCCGGGCGAGGAGTACAACCACGGCGACCGCATCCGCTGCTACGTGGTGCAGGTGAAGAAGGGGCCGAAGGGGCCCTCGGTGACCCTGTCGCGGACGCACCCGAACCTGGTCAAGAAGCTGTTCGCGCTCGAGGTCCCCGAGATCGCCGACGGCAGCGTGGAGATCGCCGCCATCGCCCGGGAGGCCGGCCACCGGACGAAGATCGCCGTGCGGTCGCGCAAGCCCGGGGTGAACGCCAAGGGCGCCTGCATCGGCCCGATGGGCTCGCGGGTCCGCAACGTGATGGGCGAGCTCAACGGCGAGAAGATCGATATCATCGACTGGTCGGACGATCCCGCCGAGTTCGTGGGGAATGCCCTGTCGCCCGCACGCGTTTCCCACGTCGAGGTCGTCGACGCAGGCGGCCGAGTCGCCCGGGTGACGGTGCCTGACTACCAGCTGTCGCTCGCGATCGGCAAGGAGGGGCAGAACGCCCGCCTCGCCGCGCGGCTCACCGGGTGGCGCATCGACATCAGATCCGACGCCGAAACGGTTACGGATCACGATCAGGGTCAACCGGAGGACGCCGTCGGCCCCGCAGATGCGTCGACACGGTAAGCTGGAATATGGTGGTCAGGCAGCCCCGCTGAGAACTTGTGTGGGTTGCCGGATTCGCACGGTTAAATCCGAGCTTCTCCGCCTGGTGGTCATCGAGGGCAAGGTGGTCCCCGATCCACTGGGGCGGCTGCCGGGACGGGGTGCATCGCTGCATCCCACCCTGCGCTGTCTGGAGCTCGCCGAGCGCCGTCGGGCGTTCCCCCGCGCGTTCCGCGTCACGGGGCCGCTTGACGCGACGCCCGTACGGGCTCACCTTGAGGGGCTTGACGCCGATTAGGACCGGGTGAATGGTTACCAAGAGTTACAAAGGACGCCGAGTTGATGGGCGGGTCAGATTGTGATGAGCGCCTGATGAGTACGCGGCGATGAGTACGTGTAGGTAGAGACGGTCCGGCGGCGCTGCAAGCCTCCCGGACCGAGTAGGGAGTGCAGTGGCGAAGGTCCGGGTCTACGAGCTCGCCAAGGAGTTCGGAGTAGAGAGCAAGGTCGTCATGGCCAAGCTCCAGGAGATGGGCGAGTTCGTGCGTTCGGCGTCTTCGACGATCGAGGCGCCGGTGGTCCGTAAGCTTCAAGAGGCTTTCGCGGGCGGCAAGCAGCCGTCCGAGACAAAGGGCGGCGAGAAGCCGTCGCAGAAGACGTCGCAGGAGGCGGCGTCCGCCCGGCCGGGTGCGGCCGCGGGCAAGGCGGGCAACGGCGCGCCGGTGCCGACCCCGCCGCCCGGCCCCCGACCGGGTCCCAAGCCGGGGCCGCGGCCCACGCCGCGTCCCCCTGCCGCCATGCCCCAGACGCAGCAGGAACAGCCGCGCCCGGAGGCCGCGCGGCCGCAGCCGGGCGCGCCCGCGGCCGGCCAGGGTGGCGAGGCCGGGCAGCAGCCGCGGCCGACCCCCGGCCCGCGGCCGGGGCCGCGTCCGCCGGTTCCGCGCCCGCCCGCGGCGGGCTC
>QGUZ01000233.1 GCA_003242605.1 Actinomycetota bacterium | reverse complement strand
CCCGTGCCGCCCCCTCCCCCCCCCACGGCGCCGCGGCCGCGGGCCCGGCCGCCGGCCCCGCCGGGGGGGGGGCCCCCCGCCCGCCGGGCGGCGCGCCCGCCGTACGGCAGGGCGGGCCGCGCGCGCCCGCCGCGGGAGCGGGGCGTGCCGAGCCGGGCGACCTCGAATGGCGCCCGTCCGGCGCCGCCGCGGAGCAGGCCGCGCCGAAGCCGGACACCGATGAGCCGGAACGGGAGGGCGGTGCCGCGGCCGGAGCCGAGCGCACCGAACCGGAGCCCGGGCCGGACGACGGCGGCCCGCCGCCGCGCACCCGCGAGGTGCCGGTACCCGAGCCGGTGTCCCGCGCCTTCAGCGCCGCCCTCGCCGAGCTGCGCGAGAGCATCATCGGGCTCAACTTCGGGCTCGACCTGCCGGGCGCGGCGGAGGCCCGCAAGGTCCAGGCGGAGATCCTCGCCCAGCTCGGCAACTACGTGATCCCCCGGGTGCACATGAGCACCGCCCCGGCGCTCGTGGTGGTGGCGGGCTCGACCGGCGCGGGCAAGTCCACGATCGTCAACACGCTCGCCAGGGCGAAGGTGAGCGCCACCGGCGTGCGGCGGCCGACCACCGGCACGCCCGTGCTCGTCTGCCACCCGAACGACCGCGACTGGTACGCCCGGGGCAACGTGCTGTCCGGGCTGACCAGGGTGACGCGGCCCGGCCTCGGGCCGAGCATGTCGAGCTTCGTGCTCACCTCCTCGCCCGGGCTGCCGGAGAACATCGCGCTGCTCGACACGCCCGACATCGACTCGGCGGTCGAGGAACACCACGAGATCGCCCACCGCATGCTCGACGTCGCCGACCTGTGGATGTTCGTCACCACGGCGGCCCGGTACGCCGACGCGCCCTCCTGGCACCTGCTCAAGCTCGCCAAGGATCGGGGCGCCCGGCTGATCATCGTGCTCTCCCGGGTGACGCCCCGGGCCGAGGACGTCGTGATCAAGCACTTCGGCCGCATGCTCGACGACTACGGCCTCGGCGACGTGGAGCGGTTCGTCATCCACGAGACCACCGTGACCGATGGGCGGCTCCCGGAGGAGGAGGTCGCCGACCTGCGCACCTGGCTGGCGGGGCTGTCGGTCGACGACGACCGGCGCGCCCGGGCGATCCGCACCACGCTCGACGGCGCGCTCAACAGCTTCCGGGTCCGCATCCCCGCGCTCGCCCGGCAGCTCGAGGCCCAGGTGGCCTTCCGCGCCGAGCTGCGCACCGACGTGGACGCCGCCTACATGGCCGCGCTCGCCGAGATCGACGAGGCCACCCGCAACGGCTCGTTGCTGCGCGGCGAGGTGCTCGCCCGCTGGCAGGACCTCGTCGGCACCGGCCACATCCGGCACGCGCTGCAGCTGCGCCGCCCCGGCCGGTTCGCGGGCAAGGCGCGGCAGGAGGTGCCGGCGCGGGTCCGCGCGCTCCGGCAGGCGGTCGGCGCCGCGCTGGAATCGATCATTGTCGCCGCCGCGCAGCGGGCGGCCGAGGACGTGGTCACCCGCTGGCGCAACCGGTCCCCCGTCGGCGAGCGGCTCGCCGCCACCCCCGGCCTCGGCAAGCCGTCGGACGAGCTGGTACGGCGCGCCGGCGAGGCGGTGAGCGCCTGGCAGGACCACATCGCCGAGCTGGTCCGCACCGAGGGCGTGACCAAGCGGTCGATCGCCCGCGTGCTCGCGGTCGACGTGGACACGCTCGCGGTCATCTTCACCGTGGGGCTGCTCGGCTACGAGTTCTCCGACACCCCCGCCGCCGGTGCCAACAGCTCGCTGCCGGAGCGCCTGCTCCGCGGGCTGCTCGGCGCGGAGTCGCTGCGCAACATCGCCGCCAAGGCGCGCAGCGACCTGCGCGCCCGGATCAGCATGCTGTTCGACGAGGAGACGGTGCGCCACGTCCACGTGCTCGACAGCGCGGGCATCCCGGACGAGTCCGCCGCGGCACGGCTCTACCAGGCCACCTACAACCTTGAGGTCGCCCGATGACTCCAGGCACGACGACCGCCTCAGCCCAGTTCGGTCTTGGGGCCCGGCTCGCCGCGCTCGCCCGTATCGTCGAGCTCGGTGCCGGCCGGGTCGATCCCGAGATTCTCGACGAGGCCGGCCGGCTCCTCATGCGGGCCGGTGACCGGCTCCGGCTGTCCAGCGAGCACACCGTGGTGGCGCTCGCCGGCGGCACCGGAAGCGGCAAATCGTCGCTGTTCAACCGGATCTCCGGCCTCGAGCTGTCGCCCACCGGCGTGCGGCGGCCCACCACGGCGCACACGCACGCCTGCGTGTGGGGGCTGGAGGGCGCCGCGCCGCTGCTCGACTGGCTGCAGATCCAGTGGCGGCACCGGTTCGCCCGGGCGAGCGCGCTCGACCGCGGGGAGAGCCGGCTGCACGGGCTCATCCTGCTCGACCTGCCCGACCACGACTCGATCCGGGCGCTCAACGACGGCGAGGCCGAGCGGCTGATCAAGGTCGCCGACCTCGTCATCTGGGTGCTCGACCCGCAGAAGTACGCCGACGCCTCGATCCACCGGGACTACCTGTCCCAGCTGGTCGGGCACGAGGCGACCACGGTCTACGTGCTCAACCAGGTGGACAGGCTGTCGCCCGAGGAGCTCGTCGAGTGCATGGGCCACCTCGCCGAGCTGCTCAAGCGCGAGGGCGTGGAACACCCGCGCCTGGTGTCCACCTCGGCGCTGACCGGGCGGGGCGTCGACGGGCTCAAGGGCGTGATCGCCGAGGTGGTCGCGCAGCGCCGCGCCGCCGTACAGCGCATCGAGGCCGACCTCGACCAGGTGGTCGCCCGGCTCGTCGAGTCGCTGCCGGCCGAGATCCCGTCCCCGCCCACGACCGTGGACCCGGCGCGCCGGGAGGCGCTTACCCGGGCGCTGTGCGACGCGGTCGGGCTCACCGCGGTGGGGGAGGCGATGGAGAACGTGCAGCTCGCCCGCTCGGAGGAGTGGGTCGGCTGGCCGTACGCGCGGTGGGCGGCCCGGCTCCGCCCCGACCCGCTGAGCAACCTCCGGCTCGGCGACCTGCGCGGCGACGTCGGCGAGCTGGTGCGCAGCGGGGTGTCCGCGCAGCCCGCCGAGGTCGCGAACGCGGTGCAGACGTTCGTCGACGGGATCACGACCGGCCTGCCCGACGCCTGGGCCGGCGGCGTGCGGGACACGGTACGGCAGGCGTCGGCCGCGCTGCCGCAGGTGCTGTCGGAGGAGCTGTCCCGGATGGCGCCGCGCCCGGACCAGGTGCCGGGCTGGTGGAAGGCGGCGAAGCTCGCGCAGTACGCGCTGGTCGGGCTGCTCGTCGCCGGGATCCTGTGGGCGGTGGCGATCCTGGTGTACGGCGTGCTCGGCGTGGGCGAGGCGCCGAGCTCGCTGCTCGAGGACCCCGCCGTCCTGCCGTGGCTCGGGCTGGTCGTGGCCTCGCTGCTGGGGCTCGGCTGGTTCACCGCCTCGGCCTGCCGGAACGTCGTGCGGCGCAGCGCGGCCGCCGAGCGGGAGCGGCTCGAGCACGAGATGCGCAAGCGGATCGCGGCGATCGCCGAGGAGGCGGTGGTCCGGCCCGCCGAGCGGGAGCTGCAGCGCTGCACCGAGTTCTTCGGCGCGCTGTCCGTCGTGCGCCGCTGAAGCCGGCCGCCTCCGCCGCGGCGTCACCCGCGGTTATCCACAGAATCGCGTTCCAGGGCCGCGCGGTGGGCGCGGATCCGGAATCGTTGCCTCCGCCGGAGGGCGCGGGCCGCCCTCCGGCCCGGCACACGGTCCGCCGGACCGGCTCGAGCGACAGGAGGCAACGATGAACGACGTCTACATCACGCTGACCGGCAACGTCACCCACGACCCCCGGCAGTACCCGCTCGCGGACGGCACCCGCGTCACCTCGCTGCGGGTGGCGACGTCCCGCCGTTACCTCGACCGGCGGACCCAGGAGTGGACGAGCTCCCCGCCCTCCTTCTACGCGGTGCGCTGCTACCGCGGGCTCGCCGACAACGTGGCGCAGTCGATCAGGCGCGGCCATCCGGTCGTGGTGCACGGGCGGCTGCGCATCCGGGAGTTCGAGCGCGACGGCGAGCGGCGGGTGATCGCCGAGGTCGAGGCGAGCTCGGTCGGCCACGACCTGAAGTGGGGCATCGCCACCTTCGAGAAACCGTCGCGGGCGATGCGGGCAGTGCCCGGCGACGGATCTGAGGAGGACGGGCCCGCGCAGGCCGGGACCGGCGACGGTGCCGTGGAGTGGGCTCGCGGCGAACCCGGTGGTCCGGAGGGCTCCGGGCACGCCGGCACTTCCGGCGAAGCCGTGGGCCTCGCCGCCGACATCCTCGACGAGGAACCCGCCCCCGTGGCCGCCGGCGTCGCCTGGGGCGACGACGAGCGGCGGGCGGCCGCCGGAATGGCGGCCTGACCCTGGCGGCCCCCGTCCGGGGCGGTCATGGCCGGAACGGCGTCGCGCGGCCGTGGCCGCCTCGCCGCCAGGGATGCGTGAGGGGCGCCCGGCGAAGGGGGGAGGGGGCATCGGCGGTACCGGGTCGGTCCTCACCGGCGGGCGAGGGGCCTACCGGAGCCGGCCGATGGCGCAACTTGGGGTGAGACCGCCGATTCAAGTCCAGATGACGCCTTGCGTCATGGCCTGCTCCTTTCCACTCGATCCGCTGCCGGATACGCGGATCCACCCAAGGCAGCCTAGCGGTTTCCGTCGCACATCGCACAGTCCGCAACTATTGTGTTACACATCGGAGTCGTCCCTGCGGCGGCTCGTGACGAGCGATCGATGTGTTTTGGGGGATGCGATGGTGGCCGCCGATCCGGTCTCAGCCAAGCCGCGTGGCGTCATCGCCGCACGAGCCGCCCGATGGCCGCTGTTGGGCGAGCGGCGCGCCCTCGTCGGCTACGTGTGCAGCGTCGTGGCTCTCTATCTCGTCACGCTGTCCGGCGCCCTGCTCGCGACCCGGGTGGAGGCGAGGGACGTGGCGACGTTCGTCGCCCTGCTCGCCTGCGGTGCCGTGTGCATCGAGGCGCGCCGCCGGCTCGGCGTCCCCGCGGGCGTCTCCCGCGACCTGCTGTCGGCCTGGTGGCTCCCGGCGGCGCTGCTGCTGCCTCCGGCCTACGCCCTGCTGCTCCCGCTTCCCCTGCAGTTCCTGCTCCACCTGCGGGTGCGGGAGACCGTGGTCTACCGCCGGGTGTTCAGCGCGGCCGCGATCGGGCTCGCGGCGGGGGCGGCCTCGATGCTCTTCCACCGGATCGCCCCGGAGGGCGACGGCATCGCGCACGGGGTGAACGCCACGGTACCGCTCGCGATCGGCTGCGGCGTCGTGTTCACCGTGCTCAACACCGCCCTGATCGCGATCGCCGCGCGCACGGCCGAGCCGCGGATCCCGTGGCGCCAGGTGCTGTGGGACCGGGAGAGCGCCACCCTCGACCTCGTCGAGCTGTGCCTCGGCGTGCTCGTCACCATCGCGTTCGCGCTCAACCCGTGGCTGCTGCTGGTGACGCTGCCGCCGATCGTCCTGCTGCAGCGCAGCCTGCTGCACGCGCAGCTCCAGGCGGCGGCGCGCACCGACGGCAAGACCGGGCTGCTCAACGCGGCCGCGTGGCAGCGCGAGGCGGAGACCGAGATCGTCCGGGCCCGGCGCACCGGGCAGACGCTCGCCCTCATCATCCTCGACATCGACCACTTCAAGCAGGTCAACGACAAGCACGGCCACCTCGTCGGGGACCGTGTGCTCGCCGGCGTGGCCGCCACGCTGCGCTCCCAGGTGCGGGAGTACGACGTGGTGGGCCGGTTCGGCGGCGAGGAGTTCGTGGTGCTGCTGCCGAACACCGAGGTGGTGGAGGCGCGGAACGTCGCCGAGCGGCTGCGCATGCACGTGGCCCATATGGCGGTGCCGGTCGACGAGGCCGCCATCACCGTCACGGTCTCGGCCGGGGTCGCGGTGATGAACCTGCACGGCGAGGACCTGCTCGACCTGCTCGCCGCGGCCGACCTCGCCCTCTACCGGGCCAAGGAGCTCGGCCGGGACCGCGTCTGCCTCCCCGACCCCGGGCACACCCCACCCGGCCACCGCCGCCCGCGGTCCTGACGGCGCCCGGGCCCGGCCCGGCGGCGACGGCGCGCCCGTTAGCAGTGGTATGCGCCCACTAAGCTGGTGGGCATGCCGGAGTACATCTACACGATGCAGCGCGTGCGCAAGGCGTACGGCGACAAGGTTGTCCTCGACGACGTCACGTTGCACTTCCTGCCCGGGGCGAAGATCGGCGTTCTGGGGCCGAACGGCACCGGGAAGTCGTCGCTGCTGAAGATGATGGCCGGCTTGGAGCAGCCGTCGAACGGCGAGGCGAGGCTCATGCCGGGCTTCACCGTCGGCATCCTCCTGCAGGAGCCGCAGCTCGACGAGTCCAAGACGGTGCTCGGCAACGTCCAGGAGGGCGTGGCCGAGACGCTCCGGCTGCGGGCCCGGTACGAGGAGATCGCCGAGAAGATGGCGACCGACTACAGCGACGAGCTGCTCGCGGAGATGGGCAAGCTGCAGGACGAGCTCGACGCCCGCAACGGGTGGGAGATCGAGAGCCTGCTGGAGCAGGCGATGGACGCGCTGCGCTGCCCGCCGCCCGACGCCGACGTGACGAAGCTCTCCGGCGGTGAGCGTCGCCGTGTCGCCCTGTGCAAGCTGCTGCTCGAGCAGCCCGACCTGCTGCTGCTCGACGAGCCCACCAACCACCTCGACGCCGAGAGCGTGCAGTGGCTCGAGCAGCACCTGGAGAAGTACCCCGGCACCGTCCTCGCCGTCACCCACGACCGGTACTTCCTGGACAACGTCGCCGAGTGGATCCTCGAGCTCGACCGCGGGCGCTGCTACCCGTACCAGGGCAACTACTCCACCTACCTGGAGACCAAGGCCGCCCGGCTCAAGATCGAGGGCCAGAAGGACGCCAAGCGCAAGAAGCGCCTCGAGGCGGAGCTGGAGTGGGTACGCTCCAACCCCAAGGCACGGCAGGCCAAGAGCAAGGCCCGGCTCCAGCGCTACGAGGAGATGGCCGCGGAGGCCGCCAAGTACCGCAAGCTCGACTTCGAGGAGATCCAGATCCCGCCGGGCCCGCGCCTCGGCACGACCGTGATCGAGGTGAAGAACCTCACCAAGGGCTACGGCGACCGGATCCTCATCGAGGACCTGTCCTTCTCGCTGCCGCGCAACGGCATCGTCGGCGTGATCGGCCCCAACGGCGTCGGCAAGACCACGCTGTTCCGCCTGATCACCGGCGAGGAGCAGCCGGACAGCGGCACGATCAACATCGGCGAGACCGTCAAGATCGCTTACGTGGACCAGAACCGGGCCGGCATCGACCCGAAGAAGACGGTCTGGGAGGTCGTCTCGGACGGGCTCGACCACATCAAGGTCGGCCAGGTCGAGATGCCGTCGCGCGCCTACGTCGCCGCGTTTGGCTTCAAGGGGCCGGACCAGCAGAAGCCCGCGGGCGTGCTGTCCGGTGGCGAGCGCAACCGGCTCAACCTCGCGCTCACCCTCAAGCAGGGCGGCAACGTGCTGCTGCTCGACGAGCCCACGAACGACCTCGACACCGAGACCCTCTCGTCGCTGGAGAACGCGCTGCTCGAGTTCCCCGGCTGCGCCGTGGTCACCTCGCACGACCGCTGGTTCCTCGACCGGATCGCCACCCACATCCTCGCCTGGGAGGGCGGCTCGAACTGGTTCTGGTTCGAGGGCAACTTCGCGGACTACGAGAAGAACAAGATCGAGCGTCTCGGCCCGGAGGCGGCGCGCCCGCACCGCGTCACCTACCGCAAGCTCACCCGCGACTGAGGCACTCGACCGACTGCACGCGACCGACACGCTCGACCGGCACGCTCGACCG
>QGUZ01000232.1 GCA_003242605.1 Actinomycetota bacterium | reverse complement strand
CCGGGGCGGGCCCGCTGCGCGTCCCGGTCCGGGTGGAGGACGGCCACGTGGCCGCCGCGGGCAACGCGTTCCACGAGGTCACCGCCGCGAACGCCACCTTCGCCGGGGCCTTCCTGGTCGGCCGGGACGACCTTGCCGCCCTCGCCGAGGTGGCCGAGGAACTCGCCGGCCTCGTCGAGGCGGGGCGGCTGGGCCGGCCGCCCGCCGCCCAGGCGGGCGAGCTGCTGCTCACCGGCCTGGTCCGGTCCGGCGTCCCGGTGCGGGCGGTGCCGCTCGGCCCGCTGCACGCCCGGCGCATCGCCGACCGGGCCGCGGCCGAGGCCGAGCTCGCCGGGCTCGCCGGGGTCGACGAGGAGCGGGCGCGTCTGGAGGCCGCGATCAAGACCGACGACGGGGTGTTCACCCGGTACGCGGTGAGCTCCTGGTCCGGCCACCTGGTGCGGCTCGCGGCGCGGGCCAAGCTCACCCCGAACGCGGTCACCGGCATCTCGGTGGGCCTCGCCGCGATCGCCGCCGTCTGGTTCTCCGCGGGCACCCGGATCGGCCTGCTCGCCGGCGCCGCCGCGTTCTACCTGTCGTTCGTGCTCGACTGCGTGGACGGGCAGCTCGCCCGGTTCACCCGGCGGGGCACCGCGCTCGGGTCCTGGCTCGACACGATCTGCGACCGCGGCAAGGAGTTCGCCGCGTACGCGGCGCTCGCCGCCGGATACGGGGCGGTCCACGGCCAGGACGTGTGGCCGCTCGCGATCGGCGCGATGCTGCTGCTCGCGCTGCGGCACGCGATCGGCTCGGCGTACGCGGACGCGTTCCCGCCCGACCGGGGCGGCGCAAGGCGCGGCCCGGCCCGCTCGCTCACCCTGCCCTACGACCTCGACCCCTACGACGGCGAGGCGGGCGGCGGCAGGCCCCGCGGCCGGGCGCGGCGGGCGCCCCGGCTGGTGTGGGCGCGGCGCATGGTGGTGTTGCCGATCGGCGAGCGGACCGCGGTCATCTGCCTGGTCGCCCCCGTGTTCGAGGCCCGCGTCACCTTCCTCGTCCTGCTCGCCTGGGGCGGGGTGGCGACGCTCTACATGCTCGCCGGCCGTATCGTGCGGTCGCTGCGCCGAGCGGAGGGGTGATGTCCGTGACCGTGCAGATGGTGCCCGTGCCCCGCTCCCCGGTCATCGCCTACCGGGACGACGGGGGCCTCGCCCGGACGATGGGCTCGGTGGTCGCGGGGCAGCTGCCGCCGCTGCCGCCCGCGATCGCCGGGGCGTTCGTGAGCGGCGTGCTGATCGCGGTCGGCGTGGCCCGGTCGCCCACGCTGTCGGTCTTCGTGCCGGTGGTGGCGCTGCTGCTCGCCGGCCCGGGCAGCTCGCACGCGCACGACGGCAGGCTCGACTGGCTGGTGCCGCCGGTGCTGCGGCTGATCGAGTACGGCTTCACGGTCGCGGTGGCGGTCGCCTGGTCGCTGCCGTGGCCGCTGGCCTTCGCGCTGCTCGGGGCGATCCTGTTCCACCACTATGATCTTGTGCAGCGCATGCGGCAGCGGGTCTACCCCCCGCGGTGGCTCGCCACCGCCGGGCTCGGCTGGGAGGGCCGCATGCTGGTCGTCGCGCTCGTGGGCGCGATGCCCGTGCTCGTCGTCCTGCTCACGATCTACCTGTGGGGCGTGTTCCTGTGGGAGAGCGTCACCTGCTGGGCGGCCGCGTCGGGGTCCGCCGCCGCTGCCGGCCCGGCCGATGCGGGGGAGTGAGCTTTCGCACGGTTTTACGGTGACGGCACGGTGGTGAACCGTCGATTACACGATCACCACTGTGAGGCAACTACCCTTTTGGCCTACATAGGAACCGCTCGGACATCAGGAGTGCACCTTGCTCGGAATGGTGCTGGCCGCCGGGGCCGGACGCCGGCTCCGGCCGTACACCGACACGCTGCCAAAGGCGCTCGTGCCGGTTGACGGCGAGACGACGATCCTCGACATCGCGCTGCGCAACCTCGCGGCGGTGGACCTACGGGACGTGGTGGTGATCGTCGGCTACGCGGCACAGGCCGTACACGACCGCAAGGCCGAGCTGGAGCGGCGGCACGGCGTGCGGCTCACCCTCGTGCACAACGACAAGGCCGAGGAGTGGAACAACGCCTACTCGCTGTGGTGCGCTCGGGAGTACTTCGGGCAGGGTGCGCTGCTGGTCAACGGCGACACCGTGCACCCGGTGTCGGTGGAGCAGACCCTGCTGTCGGCCCCCGCGACCACCGACATCCTGCTCGCCGTGGACGACGTCAAGACCCTCGGCGAGGAGGAGATGAAGGTGACCCTCACCGAGGAGGGCTACCTTCGCGAGATCACCAAGCAGATGGATCCGGCGCGGGCGTACGGCGAGTACATCGGCGCCACCCTCATCCGCCCCGGCGCGGCCGAACGGCTCGCCGACGCGCTCAAGGCCACCTTCGAGCGGGACCCGCAGCTCTACTACGAGGACGGGTACGCCGAGATGGTGGCCCGCGGCGAGAAGATCGGGGTCGCGCCGATCGGCACGGTGGACTGGGTCGAGGTGGACGACCACAACGACCTGGCCAAGGCCCGGCAGATCGCCGCCCGGTACACGGAGCCGGTCTCATGACCCGCGCCGCGCTCCACCGGATCCCCGTGCGAAGGGGGTGGCCATGCCGCTGTTAGCACGCATGCTCACCGCGCCGCTCACCGTCCAGGTACGGCGCGGCGCCGTCGCCGACCTCGGCGCCCTGCTGTCCGACAGCAGGGTGGCGACCTCGGGGCGGATCGCGGTCGCGGTCGGCGCGGGGCAGGGCGCCCAGATCGCCAAGATCATCGAGCCGACGCTGTGCGACGCCAAGGTCTTCCAGGTGCCCGACGGGTCGGTCGACGCGGCGGTGTCCCTCGGCGCCGACCTGCGCAGGGGCGCGTACGAGGCCGTGGTGGGCATCGGCGGCGGCAAGACGATCGACGTCACCAAGTACGCGGCCTCGCTCGCCGGCATCCCGATGGTGGCGGTGGCGACCAACCTGTCCCACGACGGCATTTGCTCGCCGGTCTCGTCGCTGGAGCACGAGGGCGGCAAGGGGTCGTTCGGGGTGACGATGCCGCTCGCGATCCTCGTCGACCTCGACTTCGTGCACAAGGCGCCGCCGTCGCTGGTGCGCGCCGGCGTCGGCGACGTGATCAGCAACCTGTCGGCGATCGAGGACTGGCAGCTCGGCAACACCGAGCACGGCGAGCCGATCGACGGCCTCGCGGTCTCCATGGCCCGCACCGCCGCCGAGGCCGTGGTCAACCGGGAGGACTCCGTCGAGTCGGACGCGTTCCTCACCGTGCTCGCCGAGTCGCTGATCCTCTCCGGCATGGCGATGGTGGTCGCCGGGTCGTCGCGGCCGTCGAGCGGCGGGGACCACGAGATCCTGCACGCCATCGACCAGCTCTTCCCGGGCACCTCCAACCACGGGGAGCTCGCCGGGATCGGCACGGCCTTCTGCTTCTTCCTGCGTGAGGACGAGCGGCGGCTGGGGCAGGTGGTCGAGTGCCTGCGCCGGCACAACCTGCCGGTGACCCCGCAGGACGTCGGCCTGTCGGTGGAGCAGTTCACCGAGGCGGTGCAGCTCGCCCCGTCGACGCGGCCGGGCCGGTACACGATCCTGGAGCACCTGGGGCTGTCGGAGTCCGAGATTCGCGACCGGGTGGAACGTTATGTCGATGCCGTCGCTGGCTGAGTTCCGGCGGATCGCCCAGCCGCCCTCGACGCTCGACCGGCGCAGCGGCGAGCACTGGGCGGGCCTGCTCTACATGCGCCGGCTGTCGATCTACGTGACGTACGCGCTCGCCCGCACGCCGATCACGCCCAACCAGGTCACCGGCCTGATGATCGTGTGCGGCGTGCTGGCGGGCGTGGTGCTGGCGCTGCCCGGCGTGCTCGCGGCGTTCGCCGCGGCCCTGCTCATCCAGGCCTACCTGCTGCTCGACTGCTCCGACGGCGAGCTCGCGCGGTACACCGGGCGCACCTCGATCGCCGGCGTGTACCTCGACCGGGTCGGGCACTACTTCGCCGAGGCGGCCCTGCTCATCGGGCTCGGCTTCCGCGCCTCGGCGGTGTGGCCCGACTGGTACACGGTGCTGGGCTTCGCGGCGGCGCTCGGTGCCATACTGATCAAGGCCGAGACGGACCTCGTCGACGTGGCGCGGGCCCGCTCCGGGCTCGTGGCCGCGTCCGAGGAGTCGGCGGGCCAGTTCCGCTCGTCCGGTCTGGCGCGGGCGCGCCGGATCGCGGCGGCGCTACGGTTCCACCGGCTCGTGCAGGCGGTCGAGCTGAGCCTGGGGGCGCTGGCGGCGGCGGTGGTGGACGCGTTCCTCGCCGAGCCGATCGTCACGCGTTGGCTGGTCGTTGCTTGTGCGATCGTCGCGGCTGTGCAAACGATTCTTCACTTGGTGAGCATTCTCGCGTCACGGCGGCTAACGTGATCGGTAACCGGAACCCGAAAGGGGCCTCGATCGTCAAACGGGATGTACACCCACAGTTTGGCGGCCGTTCGCCCGGGGTTTCGCTACCCTTGTTGCCCAACGAAATCCGCAGACCCGAGATGCACGCTCACAGACTTGGTGATCATGAAAGCATGTGCCTTCCATGCGTCAGGGCGATGACGCGTTGAAGCTCTCATGTGTCATTCTCACCATGGGCAACCGGGTCGCGGAGTTGAACCGGGCGGTCGAGTCCGCGCTTAACCAGGCCGATGGTGACATAGAGATAGTGATCGTCGGCAACGGCGCCGACGTACCGCCGATCACGGCGGAGATACCGCCCGGGTCGAAGGCCACGATCAAGACGATCCGGCTCCCGGAGAACGTCGGCATCCCCGAGGGGCGCAACCGCGGGGTACAGGAGTGCACCGGTGACGTGGTGCTCTTCCTCGACGACGACGGGTGGTACGCCAACTCCAAGGTGGCGGCCCACATCCGGGAGCGGTTCGCGACCGAGCCCGACCTCGCCGTGATCTCGCTGCGGGTGATGGACCCCGACGGCGGCGCCGGACAGCGGCGGCACGTGCCGCGGCTGCGTGCCGGCGACCCGGCGCGGTCCTCCGAGGTCACCACCTTCCTCGGCGGCGCGAGCGCGGTGCGGCGCTCCGCGTTCCTCCAGGTGGGCGGCCTCCCGGAGAAGTTCTTCTACGCCCACGAGGAGACCGACCTCGCCTGGCGGCTGCTCGGTGAGGGGTACCGCATCGAGTACGACGCCGAGACGGTGATGTACCACCCGCAGGTGCCGCCGACCCGGCACCCGGACTTCTACCGGCTCAACGCCCGGAACCGGGTGTGGCTCGCCCGCCGGAACCTGCCGTGGGTGCTCGCCGTGCCGTACCTGGTCAACTGGATCGTGCTCACGCTGATCCGGGAACGGTCCTTGTCCGCGCTCAAGGCGTGGTTCAAGGGCTTCATCGAAGGGCTGCGCGAGCCCGCGGGCGAGCGCCGCCCGATGACCTGGCGTACGGCGTGGCGGATGCTGCGCCTCGGCCGGCCCCCGATCGTCTAGCCGCCGGTCACGGGCCGCCCGGCGGCCGGACGGCGGCGTCGAGCGTCATGCGGGCGCGGCGCACCGTGCCGGAGAGCAGGGCGGTGGCCGGCAGGCCGAGCTCGCTCAGTTCCTTGGCGATCGGGTGGTTGCCGAGCCGGATCAGCGCCCCGCCGGGGCGCAACCGGACGCCCGAGGCGAGCACCCGCCACGGCACCCGCCGGGTCACTCCCTCCAGGTGGGTGAAGGCGTCGATGCGCGGGACCGCGACCGCGTCGGTCCCGGCACCGGACAGCACCGAGGAGGCGAGCCGCGCGGGCCGCAGCGCCGACGGCGGCGGCAGCGGGACGCCCGGCTTGATGAGCATGTCGAGCACGAGCCGGCCGTCCCGGCGCACGATGCACCGCTTGTACGGCGAGGCGAGCCGCAGCTCGATGTCGGCGAGCTCCTTGGGGAAGCCCCAGATGGTCCGGCCCGCCTCCAGGGTGAAGCCCTGGTTCACGGGGAGCCAGTGCACGAACAGGCCCGCGCCCACCCGGCGCAGGTCGCGCGGCCCGGCCAGCAGGCCGCGCCGGGGCGGCGGGCCGCCCTCCGGCGGGCGGACCAGGAACGCGACGCAGAACTCGTTGTAGGCGCCGAGATCGCCCTCGTGATATCGGATGAACCCGAGAACGCAGATCGCCTTGCCGGGGAGCACCTCGGTGACGTCCATGCCGGAGTACGCCAGCACGGCGCGCGCGGCGTCCGCCCGCACCAGGTAGGCGGCGAGGCAGGCGGTCGCGTCCCGGATCTCCACGGGCAGGGTGATCTCACGCCCCTGGATGGTGTGGCGTGCCATGAATCCAGGCAACCACGCCGCGCCGCCCTCTGTCATGGCCGACGCCGAGGTGGGACGCCGATGACGTCCCCCGGCGGCCCCGCGGCGGCGGTACGGCGGGGCCGCGGCCGCGCGTTCCGCGCGGCGTGGCCGGGCCCGCGGTCTGTGGGGCGCGGTCCGGGGCGCCGGGGCCGCGAGACGCGCGACGGCGGCGCCGCCCGGCCGTACGACCGTGACGGACGCCGCCGCCTTGCGCGCCTGCGGGGCCCGGGACCCTACTTTCCGGCCTGGTCGCCGGTGGTGGCGCCCACCTGCCGCCGGTCGGGGGCGGGCCGGGTGCCGGCCCGGTAGAGCCAGCTCAGCTTCGGCTCGAGCATCCAGCTGAACAGCTTCCGCGTCTCCGGCAGGCAGAGGATGATCGCGAGGGCGAACGAGCTCGCGGCGATCGCGGCCACGCCGAGCGGGCCGAACAGCCACGGGAAGCTCAGCCAGCCCATCTTCTTCGCGATCAGCACCACCACGCCGTGCAGGATGTAGGCGTACAGGGTGCGGGTGCCGAGGTCGGAGAACCAGGTGGTGCGGCGCGGCACCAGCGCCATGATCGACGCCGACATGAGCAGGGCGGCGATGAGCAGCGCGGCGCGCACGCCCATGCCCATCCACCACGTCATGTGCATCGCGTCGTAGCTGTTCTTGTAGTAGATGGGCGCGAGCTTGACGTGCGGCGAGATGAGGATCGCCACCACCGCCGCGCCGGCGAGCACGAACACGCCCGCGACCTTCACCCAGGTGCGGTTGAGCAGCTCCAGGTGCTCCTCGCGGAGCACGAGGCCGATCACGAAGAACGGCATGAGCCCGAAGAACCGGTCGATGCTCAGGTCACCGGGCAGGTCGGCGAGGCCCGCCAGCAGGTAGACGATGATCGACATCGTCACCGGGTAGCGCAGCCGTTTCCACACCGGCGTGCTGAGCCGCCAGAGCAGCAGCGCCACCAGGTACCAGTTGAGCCACGCCGGGTCGATGATCGTGAGGCTCCACTTCTCGCCGAGCGCGTAGCGCAGCACGGCGAAGAGGCACTCGACGATCACGTACGGCACCAGGAAGGTGTCGACGAGCTTGTTCGTCTTGGCGTTGGAGTTCCAGAACCGCTTGCTCAGATAGCCGCTGATCATGACGAACAGCGGCATGTGGAACACGTAGATGAACAGGTACGCCGACCGCGACGAGTGCGCCTGCAGCGTGGGCACCAGCGAGTGCCCCAGGATCACCAGCGAGATCAGCAGGAACTTGACGTTGTCGAGGTAGGGGTCGCGCTTCTTCTTCCGCGGCGCGGCCGGCGTGGCCCCGGTGGTGGTGGAGGAGGGGGCCGCCGGTGCGATCCCCGCCGGCGCGGGCGTGGCCGACGCGTCGGGCGCGCCGCCCGTCCCGGCCGCGGGATCGGTGCCCGGCGCCGCCTGCCCGGGGGCCGGCGCCGCGGACGCGGCGGGGCCGCGGTCGCCCGGGAACGGCGCCCAGAAATCGGCGGGCGACCCGCCACCCGTGCCCGGGAACGCGGCCGGGGCGGCCTGGCGGCCGGGCTC
>QGUZ01000231.1 GCA_003242605.1 Actinomycetota bacterium | reverse complement strand
AGCAGCACGATCGACACCACGGTCATCGCGCCCATCGGGATCGGCAGGCCCATGAAGTCGCCGCTCTTGGTCTTGATGCAGGCGAACCGGGCGAGCCGTACCACGCCGCCGAGCAGCACCGAACCGGCCGCGAGCAGCACGATCGGCAGCGGCAGCTTGTGCGAGAAGCCGCCCCAGGCCACCACCATGAAGGCGGGGGCGAAGCCGAAGCTGATCACGTCGGCGAGGTTGTCGAGCTCCGGCCCCAGCGCCGAGGCGCGGAACCGGCGGGCGACCAGCCCGTCGAACAGGTCGCAGGTGGCGCCGATCAGCAGCAGCATCACGGCGGTGGCGAAGAAGCGGCGGTCGGGGTGGAACGGCGCCCCGCTCTGCAGCTGGGTCACCGCCGACCAGGCGAGCAGGCACACGGCCATGAAGCCGCATACGGCGTTGCCCAGCGACAGCGAGTCCGCCGCCGACAGGCGGAAGGCCTTGCCGACCGGTCCTTGCGGTTCCTCCTCCAAGCCCTCGGCGGGCCAGCTCGCTTCAGCCGCGGTCAATGCGTGTCACCCCTGCCTTGGTCCTCTGCCCGACGGTCACGGCGGGTTCGACGCCCTCGGGAAGGTAGACGTCCACCCGGGAGCCGAACCGGATCAGCCCGATCCGTTCGGCCTGTGCCACCTTGGCACCGGCGGCCAGGTACGGCACGATCCGGCGCGCGACCGCTCCCGCGATCTGCACCAGCTCGATGTCGCCGAGCGCGGTGTCGAAATGCCACACCACGCGCTCGTTCTTGTCGCTGTCCTTGTTGAACGCGGGCAGGAATCCGCCCGGCACATACTCGACCGAGGTGACCGTGCCTGCGGCGGGGGCCCGGTTGACGTGCACGTCCAGCGGGCTCATGAAGATCGCCACGCGGGTGCGGCCGTCCGGCCAGGGGTCGATGCTCTGCACCACGCCGTCGGCGGGCGAGAGCAGGCGCCCGGTCCCGGGACGGCGCTCCGGGTCCCGGAAGAACCACAGCATCGCGCCGGTGAGCGCGGTCAGCGGGGCCGCCGCCAGGGCCCAGCGGGGGCGGCGGGCGGCTAGAGCGGTGGTGACGACCGCGGCGGCCGCAGTCGGGGCGAGCCAGGGGGAGACACCCCGCGCCAGGCGCACGCCGCGCGTGAGCGTGGTCCCCCGACTATCTGCATCGTTGGACACTGGAAACCTTTGTTGTGATTCAGAGGGTAAGGGTCGGAATGCGGTTCAACGCTGGATGTTACCGATCCTCCGCCCCTTTTACGGCACAACGCGGACAAGCAAACAGGCCCGCCGGTGAATTCGTCATCCCGGCCGCACCGCCCGGCTCGCCACCGGGCGCGGATCGGCCGTTGTGTGCCCCGCGGCGGTGCGGGGCGGACTGTCCAGGCTACCCGCGGTCAGGCCTGCCCGGGCTCCGGAGCGGTCCCGGATCCCGGCACGGGGCCGTGCGCGGTGTTCCGCGCCGCGGCCGGCCCGGCGCTCTCCGCGGCGTCGCCCGCGCGGGCCGGCGCCCCGTTCGGCGCGGCGCCGGCGACCGGGCCGGCGACCGGCTGCACGCCGTCGTCCGCCACGCTCTCGGCCGTGCCGTTCACCGTGCCGTTCGCGCCACCGTCCGCCAGGGTGTCCGGGGCGCCCTCGGCCGGGGCCTCCGGCGCGCCGTTCCGGCCGCCCGGCGTGGCCTCCGCGGCGGGCTTCGCGGCGCGCCGCCGGTCGAGGCCCGACTTGATCAGGCTCGCCACCGTGGTCACGACCATGGTGACGCCGATCACCGCGAGCGAGAGCCAGATCGGGATCTCCGGGGCCCAGTGCACGCCGTCGCCGTGCAGCGCCTCGAGGACGAGCTTGACGCCGATGAAGCCGAGGATCACCGCGAGGCCGTAGCTGATGTAGACGAGGCGCTGCATGAGGCCGCCCAGCAGGAAGTACAGCTGCCGCAGGCCCATCAGCGCGAACGCGTTCGCGGTGAAGACGATGAACGCCTCCTGGGTCAGCCCGAAGATCGCGGGGATCGAGTCGACCGCGAACAGCAGGTCGGTGGTCCCGATGGCGATCATGACGATGAGCATCGGGGTGACCATGAGCCGGCCGTCGACGCGGGCGGTCATCCGGGCGCCCACGTAGTCGGGGGTGGTGGGGAACACCCGCCGCGCCCACCGCAGCAGGACGTTCTCCTTGAACTCCTCGTCCTCGTCCTTCTCCCGGAGGATGCCGATCGCCGTGTAGAGCAGGAACGCGCCGAAGATGTAGAACAGCCAGTCGAACCGCTGCAGCGCCGCCGCGCCGATCGCGATGAAGATGCCGCGCATGACCAGCGCGATCACGATGCCGACCAGCAGCACCTTGTGCTGGTACATCCGGGGCACCGCGAAGCGGCTCATGATCAGGTAGAAGACGAAGAGGTTGTCCACGCTGAGGCTGTACTCGGTGATGTAACCGGCGAAGAACTCACCGGCGGGATCCACGCCGTACAGCAGGGCGAGCCCGATCCCGAACAACACCGCGAGCGTCACATAGAAGCCGACCCACAGGCCGGCCTGACGCATCGAGAACTCCCGCGGCTCGCCGCGGTCGACGATCCACAGGTCGAAGACGAGGACAAGGAGAAGGCCGCCGATCACGGCGGCCCACAGCCACGCGGGAACAACCACAGAGCACCTCCGGCACGCACGACTCAACGGCCGAAGGTCTCTCCCGCCCGCGCCTCGCGGACCGACAGCCCCGGGTCGCTCGTCCGGAGACGACCGTGATGACGGGACTGCCGCGAAGGGATACTCCCCTCCTACCCCGGCCAGTATAGAGATCGGATCTCCCCGCACCTAATCGGGTGTTCGCAATGCGAAACCCGGGGCGAACGAGACCTTCCGGTCCAGCTTCCGGTCAGCGCGGCTCCGGGCCCGCGGCGGGTGCGCCCGCCGCGCGGTAGCCGCGGAGCACCGCGGCCACCGCCTCCCGCTCGCCGGGCAGCTCGGCGCCCCGCTTGGCGGCGGCCGCGGCGAGCCGCGCGGCGAGGCCGGGCTCGGCGAGCAGGCGGCGGATCGCGTCGCGCAGCGCGGCGGCGTCCCCGGCGGGCACGAGCAGCGCGGCGTCGCCGACGAGGTCCGGGATGCCGCCGACGGCCGTGGCGACGACCGGCAGCCCGGCCTGCAGCGCCTCCTGGACCGCGAGCGGCTGCCCCTCCCAGCGGCTCGGCACCACCACCGCGTCGGCGGCCCGCAGCAGGTCCGGCACGTCGTCGCGGGGGCCGAGCAGGCGCACCGGGAGGCCCTCCCGGCGGATCCGCGCCCGCAGCTCGGGTTCGAGCGGGCCGCCCCCGGCGATCACGAACAGCGGCTCGCCCGGGTACGGCCCGGCGGCCGCGTCGAGCAGCGTGTCCAGCCCCTTCTGGGTGGCGAGCCGGGCGACGGTGAGCAGGATCGGCCGCGTCCCGGCCGCGAGCTCGGCCCGCACCTGCTCCGGCGGGCGCGCGGCGGGGGCGAGCCCGGGCGCCGGCACCACCGCGGGCTCCACGGCGCGGGCGCCCCGGGCGCGCATGCGCGCGGCCAGGTCCGCCGAGACGGTGAGCACGAGGTCGGCGCGGCGCGCCGCGATCCGCTCCAGCGCGGAGAAGATCCGCCCGGCGAGCCCGCCCGCGGGCGGGGCGTTGTGCAGGGTGACGACGAGCGGGGTGCGGGCGGCGGTGAGCGCGAGCGCGGCGAGCGCGCCGGCGCGCAGCCCGTGCGCGTGCACCACGTCCGCGCGGGCGGCGACCGCGCGCAGCCGCGCCACGGCCCGCGCGTCGTCGAGCGGGTGCGGCCGGGCGCCGATCGGGACCTCGGCGAAGCGGGCGCCCGCCCGGCCGAAGCCGAACGCCTCATCGGTGCCGCGCGGCCCGGCCACCACCACCCGGTGCCCGGCCTCGGCGAGCCCGGCGCAGAGCATGCGCACGTGCCGCCCCACGCCGCCCGCGCTCGTGCCGAGCGCGAGCACGATCCGCAGCCCTTCAGCCATCGGCGTCCTCCCCTGACGGTCGTGCGGTCCATCCTCCCCCGCCCCGGCGGCGGACGCGGGCGAGCGCGGCGCGGACGTCGCCGGGATCCGCGGCGGCGGCGACGGCCACCCCGGCGGCCGCGGCGGCGGCCGCGGCGAGCACGGCCACCACCACGCTCCCCCACACCCCGGCGTCCCCGGCGAGCGCGACGACCCCGGCCCCGGCGAGCCAACCGGCGAGGCCGCCCGCGGCCGCGGCGAGCACCGCCCGGGAAAGGCCGGCGACCGCCCGGGCGCCCCGGTCTCGGATCACGGCGGCGAGCAGCACGGCGGCCCCGGCGGTCATGCCGACCGCGCTGCCCGCCGCCAGGCCCCCGAGCTTCCAGTCCTGCGGCAGCGCGACGGCGAAGGCCGCCTGGGCGACGATCACCACGGCCCAGCCCGCGACCGTGCCGGTGGCCGCGGCCCGGCCCCGCCCGGTGGCGTACAGCACGCGGCTGAGGTGGGCGATGAGGCCGTAGCCGATCAGGCCGGGGGCGAACAGGGCGATGGCGCGGGCGAACCACGGCGCGGGCACGTTGCCGCCCATGCCCGCGATGAACACCTGCGCGATCGGCGCGGCCGCGGCGGCGAGCACCCCGGCGGCGAGGCCGGAGACGAGCACCACGGCCCGGGTGGTCTGCGCGGCGAGCCGGGCGAACGCCTCGGGGTCGCCGTCCCGGCCGTCCGCCTGCGCGGACAGCGCAGGGAAGGCGCTGGTGGCGATCGGCACGGCGAGCACCGCGTACGGCACCTGGTAGATCGCCCAGGCGAAGCTGTAGGCGGCGAGCGCGCCGCCGCCGATCTCGCGGTTGGCGAGCAGGATCACCGCGGCCATGGCGAGCTGCTGGGCGACGAGCCCGGCGAGCCCGGCGAGGGCGAGCCGGCGCACCCGGGCCGCGACGCCGCCGGGAAAGCGCAGCGTGGGCCGCAGCGGCAGGCGCAGCCGCGCGGCCGGGCCGACCACGGTGAGCACGAGGGCGAGCACGCCGAGGGTGGTGCCGACCGACAGCACCAGCTCGGCCGCGGCCGGGACCGCGCCCACGTCGCGCACCCCGCCGCTCAGCGCCGGGAACGCCAGGTACGCGACGATCACCACGAGGCTCGACACGAGCGGGGCGAGCGCGGGCGGGCCGAACCGGCGGTGGGCCTGCAGCACGCCGTACAGCACGACGGCGAGGCCGTACAGCGGGATCTGCGGGGCGAACACCACGAGCATGCGGGTGGCGACGTCGACCACGGCGGCGGTGTCGCAGCCCGCCACGTCCCCGCCGGTGAAGGCGCGGATCACCGGCCCGGCCGCGAGCGCGACGAGCACGGCGAGCGGCACGAGCAGCACGAGCACCCAGGTGAGCAGCGCCGAGGCGATGCGCCCGGCCTCGGCCCGGGCCGCGGCGGCGTCCGGCCCGTCGCCGAGCGAGCGGGCCGCGGCCCCGGCGAGCACGGGCACCACCATGCCCGCGAGCGCGCCGCCGACGACGAGCTCGAACACGAGGTTCGGCACCTGGTTGGCGGTGTAGTAGGCGGTCGCCAGGCAGTTGGTGCCGACCGTGCGGGCGAACGCGAGCTGCTTGCCGAACCCGGTCACCCGGGCGGCGATGGTGATCACCGCGATGAGGACCGCGGCCCCGGCGACCCCCTGCCCGAGCCGCCGCGCGGTGGTGCTCACGGGGTGGCGGCCTCCGCCGGGGCCGGCGCGGCCTCGCCCGCGGGGGACTGCGGCGCGGGCTCGGGCGCGGGGCGGCGTCCCCACATGTCGATCCGGTTGAGCACCGGGTTGGCCGCGATCACCTTGGTGAAGCTGACCTTCTCCGAGGCGGCGGTGAGCGCGACCACCGTGCCGAGCGCGGCGAGCCGCCCGGTACGGCCCAGCCGGGCCGCGGCGGCGAGCCCGACCAGCGCGCCGAGCGCGTTGGCGCCCGCGTCGCCGAGCATGGCGCGCTCGCCGAGGTCCTCCGGCAGCAGCGCCACGGCCGCGCCCAGCGGGGCCGCGGTCAGCGCCGCGGCGGCCGCCCCGGCCGCGTCGCCCCGGGCGGCCTTCGCCAGCGAGGCGGCGAGCAGCGGCGCCCCGGTGAGCAGCCCCACCTTGATCGCCCGTCCGGGGCGCAGGTCGAACAGGTTGGCGAGGTTGGCGGACCCGGCGACGAGCGCGCCGTTGACGAGCGTGTCGGCGGGGCCGCGGGAGACGAGCGCGGCGGCGGCGAGGCCGGTGGCGCCGATGCCGAGCAGCTTCACCGCGCCGCTCGTCACCTCGCCGCGCGCCAGCGCGCCGAGGTGGCCCTTGAAGCCCTTCGACGAGGTCGCGCCGTACAGGTCGTCGTAGGCGCCGAGCACGCCGCCGCCGAGCCCGGCGAGCAGCGCCGCGGCCCGGTGGCGGGGCGGCAGGCCGGGGGCGGCCGCTGCGGCGGCCGCGGCGCCGGTGACGAACGCGGGGCCCTCGAGCAGCGTGATGGGCTCGCCGCGGTGGTTGGTGCGGGTCCAGGTCTTCTCGTCGCCGACCGGGGGCCTGCGGCGGAACGCCGCGTAGGCCGCGCGGGCGGCGGCGGCGCCGAGCGCGGCGCCGGCCACGGCGCCGAGGAGCGCGCGAGACAGGGAACGTGCCACGGAAGGTCCCTTCTGCCAGGTTGCCGTGGAGCGGGCCGGCGGTCGACGGCGGCCCGCGCGGGCGGGTGCCCGGCGATCCGGCCCGCCGGGGCCGGTGCGGGCGGCGCACCGCGATGCCCACCCTGCCACCGCCCGCGCCGCGACGCGACCGGCGACGCACACCCGACGCCGACGGGCGCACGAACCGTTACCCGCCCGCCGGGGCGGGCCGGCGCGGCGGCGGCCGTCAGCCGCCGGACGCGGCCGTCGGGGCCGGGGTGGGCGAGGCCGTGGGGAGGAAGGAGGAGGCCGCCGGGCCGATGCCGTACTGGCCCGCCCCGCCGTCGAGCTGCTCGCGCAGCGCGTAGACGAGCGAGGCGCGGCCGGCGGTCATGTCGAGGGTGTCGATCGTGGACACCTTGCCGGCGACCTCCCCGGAGTCACGGATCGCGCTGATCACGCCGCCGTTACCGGTCGCGGCGAGCGTTCCGGCGACCACCGCGCCCCGGCCCGCGGCGTCGAGCGCCGTGGCGAGGGAGACGACCGCGGCGGTCCGCTCCTCGGCGCCACGGCCCTCGTACGCCTCGGCGGGGGCGAGCAGGATCGCGGCCCCGGCGCGCGTCTCGGGCTCGTCGTCGACGTTGACCAGCCCGGCGTCGGCGAAGCCGCCGAGCACGCCGAGCGCCCCGGCGTCCTTCTCGCCCGTCTCGCCCGCCTCGGTGGTGAGGAGCGCGTGCGCCAGCACCAGCGCCGCCTTGTCATGCGGCCCGGCCTGCTCGGGGAAGGCGACCTCGGCCGGCTTGAGCGTGGTGGCGAGCTGGTCGACGAGCCCGGCCTGGTCGGCGGCGAGGTACTTGTCGGTGAGGGTGAGCCAGCCGGTGACCGTGGCCCCGGCGGCGGTGAGCACCTCGGTGACCGGGCCGCGCATGTCGGACGCGGCGCCCGGCGCCTCGACGACCACGACCCGCTCGCCGGCGAGCATGCCGCGCAGCAGCGTCGGGCCAGTGGCGGTGACGAACGCGTCGTACCCGGCCTCCCGCTGCCGCAGCTCGGTGTTCTCCTGCCGGAACTCCTCGTTGTTCTGGCGCAGCTGCGCGGTGGTCTCCTCGGCCGACTTGATCAGCGGATCCTGCAGCACGGTGCTGCCCATCACGATCCCCACGGTGAGCGCGAGGAAGATCGCGACGATGGAGACGAGGTGATACCGGAAATCGATCACGAGAACAGTCCGACCAGCCAGAAGATGAATCCGTTCCAGGTGTCGCGCAGGCCGTTCAGCCAGACCTTGCCCACGGGCGCGCTGTACAGCACGACC